>JABMMX010000289.1 GCA_013205435.1 Deltaproteobacteria bacterium | reverse complement strand
GGCGTTGGTGGCCTGCTCGATGAAGAAGGCGCCGGAGCCCTCGCTGTCGGCCCAACCATGCAGGCCGAAGGGGTTGGCGCCAAGGGCATGTGTGAGTTCGTCGGCGTGGAGGGTGAAGGGGAGCAGACCGAAGAGGCTGGGGAGGTGGGCACGCAGAAGAGCGCCGTTGTCTGCGAGGAGGAAGAGGGCGCCCCCCTTCGTCTCGGCGGAGGCGAGCGAGACGAGCGAGCGTGGCAGATGGGGGGCCGGGCCGGCGATTCCGGAGCAGTCATCCTGCAGCCGGACGGTGGGCGTGACGAAGGGGCCGGCCGGCAGTGGCCCAAGCCCGGAGCGCTGGATGAGGGTGGCGACGATGGCCGCGATGGTGAGGTTGTTTGCGGCGTTTCCGCAGGCTGGCGGGAGGAGTCGGAGCTGCTCCACGCCGCCATCGGTCGAGAGGGCGACGCGTGACCAGATGGCGCGATGGAGGAGGTCGGCGTAGTCCCAGAGCGGCTTGGTGGCGGCGGATGCGTCGACCCGCTGCGACGCGAGGAGCGATCGTCCCATCTCAAAGCCGCGGGATGTGGCCGGCGCGAGCCAGGGCTGCTGCGCGCTGTGGAGAACAACCGCGCTGCCATCGGAGGAGAGGCCGGCTGCGATGAGCTGGTGGCCCTTCTGGAGCTCGGCGAGCGACTTGGGTGAGGGGACGGAGGGGTCGAGCCAGAGGGTGGCGAAGGCCTTGGTCGGCAGCTTGGCCCAGCCCTCGGGCCAGCGTGCCTCAGGGTTGAAGGTGGCGTGGGCCGAAAGCGCCTGGTCGAAGGCCGGACCGTCGCCGACAAGGAGTTGGCCGCCACGCAAGGCTGCGCGGAAGCGGGTGTTGGTGAGCGACGCGGGCGGGCCGCCTTCACGGAGCGGGAGGTCGAGCGCAGCGGGATCGGTGAGCAGGAGCGTGCTCTCTGCCCCGCCCTTCTCCGCGCCCCAAGCGGCGAGAACAACGGTCGACGCGGCCTCCCAGCGGAGCTGCTTGACGGCGTTTGCGAGGTCGGGGCGGCTGTCGAACTTGCCGACCCACTTGGCGACGGCGCCGGCATACTGCTCCTGCGACAGGCCAAGCAGGTTCCACGGCCCATCGATGACGGTGGCCATGAGGGAGCGGAGGTCGAGCGCGAGGACAATGGCGGGACGCTCCGGGAGGGAGCGGATCCAGCTGTCGGGGCGCTCGCCGCGGATGGGCGCCACAACGATGGGGCGGGCGGTAGGGTCTACGAGCTGCGCCGCTGGCGCAGCGGGCGGAGGCGCCGGCTCCGAAGCGGAGCGGCAGCCGGTGAGCAGGAGCAGACCGGCGACGAGCCATGCGAGGTTGGCAGAAACGGGCCCGTGACTGGGCAAAGTGGGGGACCCCATCGTTATCGCCTGCATCTTTGTGAGAGAGGGAGACTCCAATGTGTGTAGGGTGGAGTCTGGTGGCAGTCTTGGCCGCTTCGCTCCGCTCCCGCAACCTTGAAGTACGATGCCATACCAGCTTGGAACCGAACATATCTTTCCGCCGGTCGACCGCGCCGACCGCGACGGCATACTTGCCTTCGGTGGCGACCTCGACCCAGACCGCGTCGCGGCAGCCTACCGCGAGGGGATTTTTCCGTGGCCGTCTGGCCGCATGCTGTTGTGGTACGCGCCGGCGAAGCGCATGGTGCTGCGGCCAGGGGGCGCGAACATCTCGCGGAGCATGCGCAAGGTGTTGACCTCGGGGAGGTTCGAACTGCGCATCAACACGGCCTTCGCGGAGGTCATCAAGATGTGCTCGAAGGTGCCACGCGAGGGGCAACCCGGCACCTGGATCTCGCCGAAGATCCGGCATGTCTACACCGAGCTTCACAAGGAGGGGATTGCTCATAGCTTCGAGAGCTGGCGAGAGGGCAAACTTGTAGGCGGGCTCTACGGGTTGGCGACGGGCAAGGTCTTCTCGGGCGAGTCGATGTTTCACACGGAGTCGGACGCCTCGAAGTTCGCCTTCTTCGAGATGCAGCGCATCCTCTTTGAGCGGAGGTTTGACATCATCGACTGCCAAGTTCACAACGAGCACCTCGCCTCGCTGGGTGCCAAGGAGATGAGCCGAAACGACTTCATGCGCATCCTCACCAAGGGCCAAGAGGGAGAGGCGCCGACTGTGGTTGACTGAGATCGTGATGGCGGCGAGAGTAACCTCCGAAACGGGTTGGAGGTGTGCGATGCGAGCGATGGGTTTGGCTGTCTGGATGTTGGTGCTGGCCGCCTGTGTGGCCGAAGAGACGGTAGAGCCACCGGCGGGCGATACCGCGGGCAGCGGCGCGTCAGATACCTCCGACACGAGCGGAAATGACACCGCCGACACCACCGCCGACACCGCGGTTGATGACACCGCCGACACCGCGGTCGACGACACCGCAGACACCTCGGTCGATGACACCGCAGACACCTCGGTCGATGACACCTCAGACACCTCGGTCGATGAAACCGCCGACACCTCGGTCGATGACACCGCCGACACGAACCTCGACGACACAACCGACACCAACGTCGACGACACCAACGTGGATGTGGAGGCCTGCCTGTTCGGCTGCGGCGTTGGCTGCCCTGCCCCCGAGTTCCAGATCTGCGGGACCGACGGCAACCTCTACTGCAACAGCTGCTACATGGGCTGCCTCGGCATTGCCCCCGCGTCGCAGCGCTCGGTCTGCGATCCCTGCGGGGTCTATGACGCAGCCACGGCGCTCCCCTACCGGCTCTGGCTTACCCCTGACAGCTGCATGATGAGCTTCGACAGCGGCACCTCGTTCAGCGTTGCGACGACGGAGGCGGAGCTCCGCGCGATGCTTCCCTGCATGGACCCCGCCACCGCAATCACCGGCATCGACTGGAGCATCGAGGTGGTGGCCCAAGTGACGCAGGCCTACAACCCGGCGCTGACAGTTCAGGGGGTGTTCAGTACGCCCACAGGTGTCGCCGTAGCCACCCGGTCGCCCGTCTATTGCGGCGGCGCAGCGCCCCCGACCTCCGCGGCCTTTTTCATCGTGGCCGCGGGGAGCGTTGGGCTCCACCAAGAGTCATGCCTGGACGGCGAGTGCTCGGGCGGCCCCTTCCCGTAGCGGGTCGCCTCAGGCGTGCGCGGCGGTGACGAGCTGGTCGGCGTAGTCTAGCACCTGCTCGAAGGACTCTGCGACGAAGAAGAGGTCCTGCGGGGCATCATAGTCGATGGAGAGGTCGCGCACGGCTTCGAGGGTAAAGGGGCGATGCTCGATGGTGGGGTCCATAGAGCGGAGAAGGTCCTGGATGCCGCCGTTGTTGCCGGCACCGAAGATCTTCACTTCGCCCCCCTCCTTCACCAGGCCATACTCCACGGTGTACCAGTAGAAGAGGCCGATGAGGTCGAGCATCTTCTGGTCGCCCGTCTCCACGGCTCGTCCGGCGGCGCGTCCGATGCGGAGCGACATCTCGACAAACTCGGGGTGCAGGAACATGGGCGCATGGCCGCGGAGCTCGTGGATGATGTCGGGCTCAGGCGTGAAGAAGGGATAGGATGGGTGTCGGATGTAGGGGGTGCAGCGCATCACCTTCTGCGCGAGCATCGAAAGGAACTCGCCCTTGTCGAGGAGCCCGCCGACGGGCGCGAGCATGAAGCCGGTGATGGACTCCATGCGGGCGCTGACGTCGTCAATCTGAGGGATGGTATCGAGCGAGAGCTGGAGCCGCTCGCGACCGCTGAGGAAGGGGGCGCAGGAGTAGCGATCCTGGAGCAGGATGAGGATCTGGGAGACGAGGCTCCAGTTTCCATGCTCCTGTTCTGTGTAGGAGAAGCGCGGACAGGCGGGCCAGGAGGCCTCGGCCTGTGCCACGAGCGCCTTGACGCGGCTGCGGTAGTCTCCGTCGTGGGCACCCGGGTAGGTGGTCTGGACGATGCTGGCGTAGCCGCTCCGCGTGAAGGGCGTGGACTCAAGGAAGGTGCGGTCGCGGCGCATTGCGGCTCCGAGGAGAGGGTGGGATGGTCGGGTGCGGCTTGCAGCCATCCCCTAGCTTGCGCGATTCCTACCCACATGCTGCGGGAAAGGGAACGAGGTTAGCGATTCACGCCTGTGCGCAGGCCGGCCTGCAGGCGGACACAGAACCAGACGAGGGGTGCGATGGCCAGCAGGAGGAGTGGCAGCGCGAGGTGATCGTAGCGGGCGGCGAGCAGGGCGAGCGGTCCCAGCCAGAGGAGGGTGACGATGCCGTAACCGCCGGCGATGCGCCGGTGGCTGTGACCCTCAGCGGCTGCGTGCTGGTAGGCGTGGTCGAGATGGGCGATGTGGAGTCGCTCGCCGCGGCTCGCCCGTCGCAGGAGGGTGTAGGTAGCATCGACCCAGAGGCCTGCGGTGAGGATGAGACTGGCTGCCAAGGGCATGGTCTGCATCCGGTCTGCCAGCAGCGTGAGCATGGCGATCGCGAAGCCGCCAAAGGTGGAACCAGCATCACCGAGCATGAGCCGCGCGGGCGCCCAGTTGAAGAGCAGGAAGGCCGCAAAGCTGGCGCCGAAGCAGGCAAAGTATCGGGTAACTTCCGGGGCTCCAACGCCCGACACGATGAAGCATGCCCAGAGCGCGATTGCGGCGGCCTGAAGGGCGACCATGCCGTCGATGCCGTCCATGAAGTTGAAGAGGTTGGTCCACCAGCTGATGTAGACGGGGAGGATGACCCAGAGCAGCAGCGGCGGCAGCTCCCAGCCCAAGAACTGGAAGTGGTCCGGCGGCACACCGTGGAGCAGGAGCACCGACCAGCCAATCGCCAAGTGGATGACGAGGCGCAGGAGTGCGGATAGGTCGAAGAGATCGTCTGCGGCGCCAAGCAGCGCGTTGAGGATGCCACCGATGGCGATGGCGAGCAGCCAGGCTGGAGGTGTCAACGGCGCGTTCAACAGGCCACCCGAGGAGAGCGCGACAGCTGCAACCACGAGCCCCGCAGCAACTGGTACCGCCGCACCCGGGCGACCGGCAGAGGCACGCCGCGGCATTGCAGCGAACCGCGCCGCGCTCTTCTCGAAGAGGAGCAAACATACCGCGGCGACGGCCGCGACGGTGAGCGCGAGCAACGCAATGGAGAAGGCGTCTGCCATCAGTTACGCTGCCCTGTCATCGTGCCGCATACCAGCGGGCGGTGGCCGCGAGCGCATCCTCGGTCGCGGTGGGAGGCGCCCAGCCGGTGGCGTCGAAGAGGCGGCTGGCGTCGACTTCGAGCGAGCCGAGAAGCCTCTCGAGGAGGCCGGCTACGGGCGAGAAGCGGGCGGTTCGCAGCAGCGGCGAGAGGTCAAACGGGAGCGACCACTCGCGCCTCCCGAAGCCACGCTGCAACAGCCGGAAGAGCTCGGCTGTGGAGAGCGGTGGCCCCTCGGCCACGAGCAGCGTCTCCTGCTCAGGTGCGTGGGTGACCAGGTGGGCGAGCAGGTCGGCCAAGTTCGAGGCAGCGACGAGGCTGCGGCGGTTGTCCTGCGCTCCGAGCGGCCAAGGCAGGCCGCGGGCGGCCAGCATGAGCATCCGCTCGAAGTGGCCCTCGACGCCTGGGCCGTAGATCATGGGGGGCCGCAGGATGGTCAGGGCAACATCGGTGCCAGTGAGTGCGTCGCGCACGGCCTCCTCGCCTTCGAGCTTCGAAGCGGCGTAGGGGCTCTCTGGGCGTGGCGGGCTGAGCTCCGTAAGCGGGCCGTCGGAGGTCTCGCCGTGGACCTTCAGGGTGCTGACCTGGAGGAAGCGGCTCACGCCGGCGGCGCGGGCCGCAGCGGCGAGACGGGCGCTTCCTTGCACATTCACCTGGTAGAAGGAGGCGATGGCATCGGTGCCCTCATCGTCGGCGTGAGGACGGCGCCCGGCGAGGTGGACGACCGCATCGACGCCGCGGAGGAGCCGCGTCCAGTCGTTCGTTGCGCCAAGGTCGCCGACAGAGACTTCGGTGAGCGCGACATCCGGGGCCCCGACACGGGGCGAGCGGGTGACGGAGACGACCTGATGGCCTGCTGCCAAGAGCGCCGCCACCGTGGGCCTGCCAACCAGACCGCGACCACCTGTGATGAGGATGCGGCTCACAATGACCTCGTTCGGGCGCGGGGAGCACTTCTCGGCGAAGGAGATGCGGGTTGCGGGCGCGGCTCCGCCTCGGTCCGGGTGTGAGCGCCGATCCCCCTCATGCTATTCGAGCGGGAGCAATCCGGCGGCCTGCAGGATCATGATGAAGACCGCCATGAGGCTGCAACCGGCGACGATGCCCGATGCGATGGGGACCATCTTCTGCTCGCAGGAGGCCTCGTTCACCTTGGTCCAGATGAAGGTGATGAGCGCGCCGAGAAGGAAGGAGAAGCTGTTGCCGAAGGGGATGACCATGCCGAGGCCGAGGCCTGTGGCGGAGGGCAGGTAGCTCCTGAGCTTCTTGGGGGCGAGGCCCTCTGCGAGCGTGAGGACAAAGCCGAGCGAGCCGCCGAAGATGATTCCCTTAAGGATGGTCGGGTGCATGGTGGAGATGCCGCGGCTGAGCAGCTCTGCGACGCTTTTCCAGACTTCGGCGGCGGGGGCGGGGAACTGGGCGGTGCCAAGGTGGCTGGCGTCGGGCACAAAGAGGTACCAGGCGGGGACGATGGCGAGCGTGCCGCTGATGATGCCGATGCTCTGCGCGATGGTCTGCTTGCGCGAGTTGGCGCCGAGGAGATAGCCGCTCTTGAGGTCGGTGAGGAGGTCGGCAGCGGCGCCCGCAGCACCCGCGGTCACGCCTGCCGTCATCAGGTTGGGGATGGGCTGGTTGGGGATCATCGCGCCGTAGAAGAGTTGGGTAACCTTGCCCATGGCACCGATCGGGGTGGTGTCGGTCTCACCCGTGGCGCGGCAGGCGACGAGCGAGAGCACGAAGGCCATCGCGACGGCAACGACGCCCCAGTGGAACGGGATGTCCCACTCGGTGTACATGATGATGATGCAGCCAAGGCCCGAGATGCCGGTGCCGATGACGAACCAGGAGTTGGGGACCTCGATGTGAGCGATGGGGTCGTGCGCAGCGACCTGCTTCTTGCCGGAGAAGAGCGCGCCGAGTTTGGCGATGCCGGCGACCATGGACTTCCACTGGAAGAGCGCCGCGGTAAGGCCGGCGGCAACCATCATGGAGGAGCCGGTCCAGAGACCCCACTTGCGGATGGCGCTGCCCGAGAGCGTCGCAGAGGAGAGGGCGCCGGAGGCGTGCATCTCGCGGAGCACGCCGGAGTCGTCGAGCCAGGGGCCAACGATACCAAACAGGGCAAAGCCGGAGATGACCATCGAGAGCGAGGTTCGCATGCCGACGATCATGCCGGCGGCGGTCATCAGCGGATCGACTGGGAAGACGAAGCCGAGCGCTCCTAGCGGCTTGCCGCGAAGCAACCCAGACAGTTCAAGCTCCATCGGGAGCAGGAGCGGGAACCCGTCGACACCCCCCTTGACCGGGAATACCCGCTGCAGCAGCCCGCCCATGCCGGTCTGCCACCACTGCAGCGCAGCGCCGATGCCCATGGACCAGAAGAGGGCCTGGGCCTTGATGAGGGCCTCTCCGCCAGAGGCGTGGAGGCTGCGGAGCGTCTCTGCGGCGGCGATGCCGCTGGGGAACTTGAGCTGCTCGCGGTTGATGAGCTGCCGCTTCATGGGGATGGCCATCGACACGCCGAGGAAGGCGAGGAAGGCGGTCCAGGCCATGAGGACCTTCCAGTTCATGTGGACGCCGGTCAGCATGAGCTGCGCCGCGATGGCGGAGACCATGGTTCCGCCCGTCGATACGCCCGCGCTGGTCGCGGTGGACTGCATGCAGTTGTTCTCGAGGATCGACATGGGCTGCTTGGCCCAGCCGAACTTCAGGAAGACGGTCCAGATGGCGTAGGAGAGGATGCAGGAGGTGATTGCGACGCCAAGGCCCCAACCGGTCTTGAGACCGATGTAGAGGTTGGAGAGCGACATCATCATGCCGAGGATGGAGCCCATGACAACGGCGCGGACCGTCAACTGCCTGACGGAATCGCCCTGATAGTAGGTGTCGAGCCAGACTTGGTCCCGAATCTCTTCCGGAATCTCGCCGAGATTGGGGAGGGCACCATGGGGCCCAGAGGCTACAGCTTCGCTCGACATGCAGGCTTCTCCGGCTGGGAATCGCCCCGTTGTTTGGCACGACCGTCGCAGTCCTGCAACCTTTCCGCGACAGTCGGCGCGCTACTTCCTGCGACGGCGCAGCGGAAGAAGTGCAAGGCCGACGAAGAGCCACGAGGGGTCGAGCACCGCGCCGGCGGCGGAGCAGGCGCAACCGGAGGACTTGGACTTGCCGCGGGTGGAGCCGTCGAGGAGGTCAATGCCGTTGCCGGAGCCGTCGCCGGGCGCATCGAAGTCGATGCCGTCGCCGGGGTTGGCGTCGGCGCCACCGTCACTGGCCGTGTCCGCGGAGGTATCCGAGGTGTCCTCGATGGTCGTGTCGGAGGTGTCCTCGATG
>JABMMX010000288.1 GCA_013205435.1 Deltaproteobacteria bacterium | reverse complement strand
GCCCGTGCTCCAGCCCCACCGTCGCGACCACCAGCCCCATCGCACCCTCCGTGCTGATGGCCATCGCCAGCGCGCGACGCTCCGGACGCTCCACCCCTGTCCAGCGACCTGCCAACGAGACCGCCAGATAACGCGCCACAAATCGCACCACCAGCAGCGCCAGCAGTGCGCCAACCGCCTCGGCACCCGTCAACGCACCCACCGCGACACGCATGCCGGTCAGCGCAAAGAAGAGGGGGCCGAAGAAGCCATCAACCCAACGCTCCAGCTCCCGCGTCGTCGTCGCGCGGTAGTGCGGCACGCCCGCCAGCAGCAGGCCAGCACCGAAGGCACCCAAGATCGGCTCCAGCCCCAACCATGAGGCACAGCCCGCCATGCCGAATCCCAGCGCCAGCGCCGTCGTAAGCTGCATCGAAGAGGAGGGCGACAGCCGCTCCATCCACCAGACCACCTGCCGGAACAGGGCCGGACCCACCACCGCGCCCGCCATCACAAAGCCTGCCGTCGCCACCACAGGCCGGAGCCAGCCGGCACCGTCCCCTGCGTCGCTGCCCATCGACAGCGCCACCCAGGCCAGCATGTCCACCAGCATCGCCACCGACAGGATCAGCTGGCTCACATCGCGGCGCGTCGCACGCAGCTCCAGCAGCACCTTGGCGATCACGGGCACCGAGGCGATCGCCGTCGCCACACCCATCAGCACCGCGAATGAGTAGGTGGTCGCCGACGGGCCATAGAGCCCGGTTGGAAGCACCAGCCCCAGGCCGGCGCCGGCCACAAACGGCAACAAGAACGAACTCAAGCCAAGCAGCAACACTG
The DNA here is from genome assembly GCA_013205435.1 of Deltaproteobacteria bacterium. Lineage (GTDB taxonomy): Bacteria > Myxococcota_A > Bradymonadia > REDH01 > REDH01 > CAIWGR01. The sequence goes on along the minus strand of JABMMX010000288.1, from coordinate 13,978 downwards.
CGCGACGGCGACGCAGCACCAGCTCCAGATCGGTCTCCAGCCCCGCCACAAGCAGCAGCAGCACCAGCCCTACCGCCCCGAGCACACGCAGCGAATCGGCGCCGCCGGCACCTTCGCACCAGCTCCACCAGGCCGGCCAGAGCGCGCCCAGCGCGCTCGGACCCAACACGATGCCCGCAAGCAACTCACCCACCACCGCAGGCGCGCCGAGACGCACCGCCACGCGCCCAAAGACCCGGGCCAGCAACAGCAGCAACCCCAGCAGCAACATCATGTGTGGCGCGCTTTCCAACCGACCCGTCTCCCTTCAAGAATTTCTAGGCCCGAGCGCGGGTTCCTACTAGCAGCCGCGGCATCGCCACAATCCCCAAGACAGAGCGTCTTCCCTTGTCCGAACTCCCGACCAAACCGCTCTTCAGCCTCCACCGCTCCGATGGAACGGTGGAGCATGGACTCTCCGCGCAGGAGCTGTCCAACCGCATCCTCGACGGCTCCGTCACCGAGATCGACTTCATCTCCGCCGCCGGCGGTGGCCCCCGTCCCTTCTGGCAGTTCCGCGAGTTTGCGCCGCTCTCTACCCGCGTGCGCAAGCAGGGCGCGGCCGGCAACCCGGCAAAGCAGGCCGCCTCGTCCGCCACCATCCAACAGACCGTCCCAACCGCGACCGCGCTGCACTCCGCCGCCGCGCGACCCGTCCTCTCCGCTAGCTCTCTCTCGCGCGTCGCGCCGGCTCTCTCCCAGCCCTCCTCCGCCTCTGCACCCGCACAGCCGCGAACCTCCAGCAACCCGCGCATCACCGCAAAGCCTGCGCGGCTCTTTGCAGACAACATCCTCAAGCTCCGGCCGCCCCAATTTCAGGCCAGGCTCCTTGACTGCACGCTGCCAGACATCGTCGGCGCAGGCATCGAGGAGACCCCCGAGGCCATCGCGCATTCAGCGCAGGCCCGCATCCTGCAGCTGCAGGACCACTTCGGGCCGCGCCTCTTCTCCGATGACGACGCTCCGGCGCTCGAGGAGGCAAAGCAGCTCATCACCCGCGCTGCAGCCGCCATGGTCATGAGCGAACGCCACGATGCCATCCTGGAACGCGCCGAAAGCATCGGGCGGCTCCCGCTCTTCAAAGAGCTCGATGCTCTCCTGCCGCCGCTCGAATTGGCCAAGGAGGTCATCGCGCGGCTCCTCCCTGCGGCACCGCGAACTGCTGCCATGGAGGCCTTCCACCCCACCGACTCGCTCGTTCAGGCACTCGAGTCCGGAACCTCCGTCCGACGCAGCATCTCCGCTCCCGACCAGACCACCCGACGTGGCAGCGGCAGCGAGATCAACATCCCAGCCCAGCGAGCCTCCGCCATCAAGCTGCCGGCCGAACCCTCTCCCTGGGGCGTCGGAAACGCCGATACCGGAGCACGCGCTGCCATGGGCCCCATGGTTGCTGTCTGGGTCATCGCCGTCGGCACCGTCCTGCTCACCGACTGGGGGCGCTTCGAGCACCAGCTCGGCCTGCTCGACCCCATGAATCTCGTCAGGCTCCTGCTGCTCGTCGGCGCCACAGTGTACGCCACACTCTCGCTCCGCAACGAGCCCCTCTCCCGCCTCGGCTTTGCGCCAGCCCGCCGCTGGCACTGGGTGCTGCCCTTCGTTGGCCTCCTCGCGGGATACCTCATCTCCGAGCTCTGGTCCTTCTCCTACCACCGTACCGCCGGCATCGGCGCCATCGTCATGATCGCCGCCCTCCGTGCGCTCGGCGAGGGCCTCTTCTTCGAAGGCCATGTGGCCCGCACCATGTTCGTCGAGGCGCGCAACCCTATCGTCGGCATGCTGCTCGCCGCCGGCGGCAGCGCTGCCTACATGGCCAGCTTCTTCTACGTGCTCCGCTCCGATACGCCCCTCACACCGGCGATTCTCGGCCTCTGGTTCCTCCTCGTCGGACTCCCGGCCGCGCTCTCCATGTGGGTCAGCCGCTCCGTCTGGGTCCCCATCGGATTCCGCTTCTTCGTCATCTTGGCGCTCTACTTCATGCAGAGCGGCGCCACGGACTAGGCGCGGCGCCGGCGGCGGAGCAGAAGCCCACCCATCGCGAGCAGTCCCGGAAGCGTCAGCCAGTTGCCACCGGCGCTGCAGCCGCTCTGCGGCGTCCGCGCACTGACCGTCACGACCGAGCCAAAGCCAGGCGCATCGCTGCCGCTGCCCGAGGCCGTCGTGTCGTCCGAAGCAGCGTCGGAGCCCGCGGTACCGCTGTCGTTCGTGCCGGTATCGGTCGTGCCGCTATCGGCGCTGCCCGTGTCCGTCGAACCGCTATCCACGCTGCCCGTGTCCGTCGTACCGGTGTCCGTCGTGCCGGCATCGGTGCCGCCGCCGCTCACACACTCGCCGCCCGCGCCGCAAACCTCGCCGGGGCGGCAGTTGTAGACATCCGCTGCGGGGTCATCGCAGTCCGTATCCCAGGCACCGCAGTTGCAGTCGCAGCCGTCGCCACCGCCGTAGTTGACCGCCGGGCAGCGCCAGCCCGTGGGCAGCGAGCCGCCGCACTCGCTCGGGCAGTTCGGGATGTCGGTCGCGTCGCAGACGCCGTTGCCGCAGCTGTTGGCACAGTCGGTCGCGCAGGTCGCCTCGCTCTCATCCGAGCTGCAGAAGCCGTCGCCACAGATGGAGCTGGTTCCGCAGAGGCGGGCGCTCTCGTAGCCCGTGCCGCAGAGGTCCTGCACGGCATTGAAGGCGTAGGTGATGCCTTCGCCAGACACGCCCGTCTCCGACAGCACATTCACCGCCGCGCAGCCGCTGCGGTAGTTGTAGTCGGTATCGCCGTTCACAAGGATGCCGACCACCTTGCGGTTGATGTCGAAGACGCCCGAGCCCGAGTTGCCGCCGAACGAATCGGTCGTCGCGCGGAAGGCCTCCAGCGAGCCGCCCGAGGCATCAACGACGCTGCCGCCGTTGTCGATCTTGGCGGGAAGACCGCTGCCGAAGCCGATGATGGTGACCGGGTCGCCTGCCCGAAGCGCAACACGCTGCGTCTCGATGGCCGCCGGCGCATGACGGGGCGACGCCGAGCGATCCAGGCGGAGGATAGCATAATCGAGATCGGTGCTCCGCGTCGGCGCCTGCTGCGCCAACAGCTCGACACACTCGTAGACATCGGTCGCCAGAATGGTCGCCAGCGCCGTCGCCGACTCCATGTAGTAGTTGAAGACCCAGACGGTGCTCGCGCAGTCCGAGGCGTCGGTCACACAGTGGCCAGCCGTCAGCAGCAGGTCGTCGTCAATGAGCGTGCCCGAGCAGCTCGCAGCCGAGAGCTGGTCGTAAAAACGCTCCGTCCGGCAGAGGCCGTAGCTCCGGCCAATCGTGTCTGCGTTCAGCGCGTAGCTGCCATCGCTGTTTCGCTGGATCGTGTTCGGATTCATCATCGCCGCGATCGACTGGCTCGTCAGATCGCGCAGCGCCAGATCGGGGTGCTCATACCAGTCCTTCCGGTCATCGGTGCCGTAGACGACCTCTCCCGGCGTGCTCCGAAGCGCAGGCTCCGTCGCCTTCTCCTGAGCGGCCGGCGCCGCCACCTCTGCTGCCGGCTCACACGCCGCAGCACCCGCGAGCAGAAAAAGCCCCATCGAAAACGCGCGCGCCGTATTCATATCGTTTCTCGGAGCAGGTGCGGCTTCATCACCGCGAAGGCTTTCTGCTAACGCTTAGATATTCTCTCGGCAAGAAGGACCCAATGCAGCAGGCCGCTCCGCTCCGCTTTCTCGCACTCGGCGACTCCTACACCGTCAACGAGGGCATCTTCCCCGAAGAGTCCTGGCCCTACCTCCTCGCACAGCGGCTCACCTCCTCGGGCTTTCCATGCAGCCCGCCCGAGATCATCGCCAAGAGCGGCTGGTCCTCCGACGAGCTCCTCGCCGCCATCGAGCCCGCCAACCCGCAAGGACCCTACGATATCGTCACCATCATGATCGGCGTGAACAACCAGTACCGTGGCCGCCATCGTGACACCATCCTTGATGACCTGCACAAGCTCGCCGCCATCGCCGTTGCCCTCGCAGAGGGGAAGCGGGAGCGCGTCTACGTCATCTCCATCCCCGACTGGGGCTGCAGCCCCTTCGGACAGACCAAGAACCCCCGCCTCATCCGTCGCCAAATCGACGCCTACAATCAGTTCATCAGGGTCAACACCCGCCATCGGGTCTCATGCTTCATCGATGTGACGAAGCTCTCGCGGCTCGCAAAGCGGGTTCCGCAGCTCAACGCCGCCGACCACCTCCACCCGTCGGGCGCCATGCACCACCTCTGGATGGAGCGCATCGCAACGGATATCTTGGAAGACCTCCGCTGGGTCGACCCAACTACCTCGGAAGAGACTTGAGGACCGCGTCGAAGGCCTGTGCGGCCTCGGCGCAGCTCTGATAGCGGTTTGCCGCCTTCTTCTCGATCAGCTTGAGGATGACCGCCTCGAGGTTCTCCGGAAGCGAAGGCACGATGGTGCGAGGCGCCGTCGGCTGCTCGTTGAGGTGCTTCATCAGCAGCGGCAGAAGCTCGGGGTGCTCGAAGGGCAGCTTGCCCGTGAACATCTGGTAGGCCGTGATTCCAATGGCGTAGACGTCGGTGGAGTGGGTGACCGACGAGAAGCCGCTGATCTGCTCCGGCGACATGTAGTCCGGCGTACCGGCGATCATGTTGCCCACCGTCATGCCCTGGCTCTCCTGCCGCTTGGCGATACCGAAGTCCATGACCTTGATGCTGCCATCGTTGCAGACGAAGATGTTGTGCGGCTTGATGTCGCGATGGACAACGCCCCGCTGGTGGGCCGCCTCCAGACCCCGGCAGGCCTGAATCATCCAGTTGAGCCCCTGCCGCAGCTCCATGGGCTTGCCCATGTAGTGGTTGAGGTCGTTGCCCTCCAAGAGCTCCATGGAGATGAACCGGTAGCCGAGGAAGGTGCCGATGTCGTAGAGCCGGATGATGTTCGGATGGCTCAGCTTGCGCGAGAGCGTCAACTCCTGCTTGAAGCGGGCCACCATGTTCTCGTCTTCGACGGTCTGCGTGAAGACCTTGATGGCCACCCGCTCGTCCAGCTCCAGATCGTGGGCACGGAAGACCGAGGCCATGCCGCCCTCGCCGAGCTTCTTCTCGAGCTTGTAGCGGGCGCCGAGCATCGAACCATCGACAAGCCCCTTCCAATCGGCGGGCGGCGTTATGGGCGCAGCGCCTGAGGGAGTCTCCTGGCGCACCACGGGGAAGTCGTTCGTCGGCCCTGCCTCCGAGGAGCGAGCCCCGGTGGGCGGGAGCGCGGGCGCCGCGACAGCCGCATTGTTGGCAGAGGGCCGCGCCATGGGCGACGGCGTCACAGGCAGCGAGGGCAGACCCGGGAGCTCCGGCAGGTCGGGCAGGTTCCGCTCAAAGTAGCCAGCACGCTTGAGGTCCGACTCGCCCGTCCGGAAGGCCTGCTCTTCGCGCAGGATCTTGTCATAGACCATCGCAGAGCCGCGCGAATCGCGATCGATCTGCTCCACCCGGTCACGCGTATCCTTGTAGTTCGGCGCAACCTCCAGCAGCTTGCCGAAGGCATCACGCGCGTTCTCCACAAAGTCGTGGCGCTGATAGAGTTTGCCGAGTTCGTAGAAGGCCTCGGCCTCCCTGTTGCTCGTCGGGGGCTGCCGGACGAAGCTCGAGAGGAAGTTCTCGAGCACAAAGTCGAGAGCGTTCAGGCCAGCGGCCATCTTGATGGCCTGCATCGCTGCTTCGCGGTAGCGGGCATCGTCACGCGGCACCCGGCAGAACTGGTCGAGCGCCTTGCCCGTGTCGCCAAGCTCGAGGTAGCAGAGAGCGCTCTCGTAGGGCATCGCGCCGTCGGAGAAGAGCTTCGCCGCCTGCTCCGGCTGCTTGAGCATGCGGGCCATCCGGGCTGCAGAGCCTAGCTGCCGCAGCTGGATGTAGGCCTCCATGGCGAGCTGGAACTTGCCCTCGGCCTCTAGCCGCTTCGCACCGTCGAGGTTCATCACCCCAAGCGCCCGGCTCGCCGTCACAGGCGCCGCCGAAACCGCAAACTGCGCGCCAGAGCCCTTCTTGCGGAAGTCTGCCTGCAGCTGCTGCGCCCGTACCGGGTCGCCCATCTTCGTCAGGAACTCCACCGCACGCGGAACCTCACCCAGCAGCACCATGATGTCGATGGCCAGCTCGGTGTTCTTGCCGCGCGAAAAGCAGATCGCAGCCTTGAGCAGCCGACGCTTCCCCTCGGGCTGCAGGGCATCCACCGCGCGCTGGTCCACCTTCCCCTGCACTACCATCAGCCGCAGGCTCTGCAGCAGCAGGCCGCCAGCCTCATCTTCCCGCTTGGTGTTCAGCAGCACGCGGGCCGCCTCTTCCACTGCGCCAGCCCGCTTGTAGGCCTCGAGCGCCGGCTCAATCTGGCCGCGCGCCTCCATCTGCTTCGCGGTCTCGATGAGCTTCTGTGTGTCCTGCGTCGACATCTCGGCTGTTAGTCCTCTGCAATGTCGAGCGTCATCTGACGCAGGTGCTCTGGATCCTTGGCGATCCGCAGCCCATCTTCAACCGTAATGATTCCCTGCCTCATGTAGTTCAGCAGGCAGGTGTCCAGACTGATCATGCCCGTGCCCGCATTCTCGGACGACTGGAGCAGACCATCGATCTGGTGCACCTTCCCTTCGCGGATCATATGTGAAACCGCAAAACTCTGGAGCAGAATCTCCAGCACGGCCACCCGGCCTTCGCCGCTCGACCGCTTCACAAGGTGCTGCGCCACAATGCCGCGCAGCAGCACCGACAGAATGCCCCGCACCTGCTCCCGCGCCTCTTCCGGCGCCGCATCAATGATGCGGTCGATGGCCGTCGCAGCCGAGTTTGTGTGGAGCGTACCGAAGACGAGCACACCCGTCTCGGCAGCAGAGAGCGCCAGCTGGATGGTCTCGAGATCACGCATCTCGCCGACCACGATCACATCGGGCGACTCACGCAGCGCCGACCGCAGCGCCGCAGAGAATGACTCCGCATGGATGCCCACCTGACGCTGCGTCACCAGGGAGCGCATCGGCGTGTGGATGAACTCGATCGGATCCTCGATCGTGATGATGTGGCGCGGCTGGGTGCGGTTGATCTCGCTCACAATCGCAGCGAGCGTCGTCGTCTTGCCCGCACCGGTCGGGCCCGTCACGAGGCAGAGGCCGTTGGCGATCTCCGTCAGCTTCTTCACGGCTGGCGGCAGCCCAAGATCCGCCACAGAGGGAATGGTATCCGGGATGATCCGAAAGACCGCCCCCATGCCCCGCGCCTGCTGGAAGTAGTTGGCCCGGAACCGGCCAATCCCCTCGAGCGCGTAGACGAAGTCGAACTCGTTCTGCGCGGCAAAGCGGGTCCGTTGCTCCGGCGTCAAAATCTCAAGCAGGAAGCGGCGGGTCTCCGTCTCCGACATGGTTCGGAAGGGGAGACGGAGCAGGTCGCCGTCGTGACGGATCGTGGGAACCGTGCCGGCCGAAAAGTGGAGGTCGCTGGCGGCCTGCTCCACAACGAGCCGCAAAAAGGAGTCGAGGCGTGCCATCTTATCCCTTCAGTGCTGGTGTGGAGGAGCTGGAGGCGTCGTTCTGCGAATTGAGGGCAGAGGCTGCGGGACGAGAGCCCGTCTCGTGCTCCACCACCACCGCCTCGAACTCCTTCTTGTTGACCGACCGCATGTAGGCTTCCTCCGACGAGATCAGCCCCGACTTGAAGAGCCGGACCAGCTCGTTGTCCATGCTCTGCATGCCGATCTCCCGCGAGGTCGCGACCACGTTGGGGATCTGGTAGGTCTTGCCCTTGCGGATGAGGTTGGCGACCGGCTCGTTGTTGATCATCACCTCGAGCGCCAAGACGCGGCCCGACTGGTCCCGCTTGGGGATCAGATACTGACAGACCACCGCCCGCAACGAGTTGGCCAGGATCGAACGCACCTGCGGCTGCTGACCGGCGGGGAAGGCGTTGATCATCCGATCGACGCTGGTGTCGGCCGTCGCAGTGTGCACCGTCCCGAAGACAAGGTGACCCGTCTCAGCCGCCGTGATGGCGAACTGGATGGTGGTCAGGTCTCGCATCTCGCCGACCAGGATGACATCGGGGTCTTCTCGCAGCGTCGCTCGGAGCGCGTTCGAGAAGGTGTGCGAGTGGGTGCCGATCTCCCGCTGGTTGATCATGCACTGCTTCGGCGTGTGGAGCACCTCGATGGGGTCTTCCAGCGTGATGATGTGCTTGGGGTGAGAACGGTTGATGTAGTCGATGATCGCAGCCAGCGTCGTCGACTTGCCCGAGCCCGTCGGGCCACCCACCAGCACGAGGCCGTTCTTGAGATCGCCGAACTTGGTCACCACCTCGGGAAGCCCGAGCGACTCCATCGCCAAGATCTCGTTCTTGACCACCCGGAAGACCGCCGAGAGGCCGCCGTTGCTCCGGAAGACATTGACGCGGAAGCGGAGGGCCTCGCTCTTCACCTCGTGCGAGAAGTCCACGTCACGAAGATTCGAGAGCGACTCGCGCTGCGCGGCCGTCAGTTGAGGCAGCAGGAGCGCCTCAATCTGCTCGTTCGAGAGCACATTGTTGGCCAGCGGGATCATCTCGCCGAGCCGCTTGATGTAGGGCTTGTTGCCCGAGGTCAGCATCAGGTCGTCGCCGCCCGCTTTGGCCGTCGCATAGAGCAGCCGATCGAGCGTGGAGAGAGAGCGAACCACCGTCTGCGCGCCGTCACGGAGCTGCGAGGTCAGGTTCCACTTCTGCACCATGTCGAGCGCGATGTTCCGGATCTTCAGGTCGGAGTGGTGAACCATCTCCAGCACCCGCGGCACCTGCGACGCATCGTTCAGCTTCTCGAGTGCCTGCAGCGAAGCCACCACCACGTCGGAGTCTTCCACGTCGAGCAGCCCCGCGATGGCTGCAACCGCCGTCGAATCCGCAATCGAGAGCAGCGAGGCAATCGCCGTCAGCCGGAGCTCGGGCTGCTGGTTCATGATCTCGATGATGTAGGGCACCGATCGCGCGTCACGCAGCACCCCGATCGCCTCGAGCGCCCGCTCACGCACCCACCAGTCGGTGTCGCTCGTCGCAGCGCGGACCAGCGCGCCCAGTGAGTTGGGATCGGCCAGCCGCATCAGCATCTCGATGCCGTAACGCCGCACCACGTCGGAGCCGTCCGTCAGGAAGCCCACAACATGCCGCGTCAGCGAGGTTCCGGCCATCTCGACCAGCGCATCGGTGATCCGCTCACGCACCCACCAGTCCTCGTCGCGGAGGAAACGCAGCAGCTGCGGCCAGAGCCGGCCGTCGGTGTCGCCTACCTTCTTGGCAAGGTCGGCAGCGATGCGCTTGACCTCCACATCGCGGCTCCGGAGCAGCCAGAGGATGGTCCGCGAAACCTCGAAACGGCCCGCCTTTGCAAGCGACTGGAGCACCTCTGCAGCCCGCAGACGCACGTTGATCTGCTTGTGGTTGAGCGCCTCCGCCAGCAGCGGGAGCACATCCTCGGTGCCAATGTTCTCGAGCGCGTCGAGCACCGCCAAACGGACCGAGCGCGGGCCGTAGCCGAACTGCTCCCGCATCAGCCCGATCACACGCAGCGAGGTGTAACGCCCCATCGCGCGCAGCGTCACCTTGACGGTCGACACAGGCGCGTTCGCAAGCCGCGAACCCACATAGGCGATGAACTCCTCCTCCTCGGCGACGCGTCCGAAGGCGCTGATCGCCTCTTGCTTCACCGCCTCGATGGGGTCCTCCAGCACCTGGTTGAGCGCCTCGAGCGCCCCGGGCCGGTTCTTCGACACAAGCTCGTTGTTGCCCAGATACTTGATGGCGTGGAGCTTCTCGTCCGTGGTGCCCACCGCCACGCAGCCATGCATCGCCGGGATGGCGTGGTAGCCGGCCAGCAAGACCAGGGCATCCACAGCCTCGATACGACCTGGGAAGTCGGGGCGACCGCACATGTCAACGAGGTGGCCAAAGAGCGTTTTACCACCCACCTTGCCCGCAATCGCACCGGCCGCCTGCCGGATCGACGGGTCAACATCCTTGAAGAGCTGCACGAGCTCGCCGTGATAGGCCACGTTGTTGCAGCGCTGCGCTCCATCGACCAACGCCTTGCGGGCTGGCAGATCGGCCAGTTTCAGCGACCGGAGATAGTGGGGAAAGAGGTCGCGGTGCTTGGCGCTCTCACCCAACTTCTGGAAGACCGCGCACCGCAGCACATGGTGCCGGCCTTCGCCCTGCGCCCGCTTATCCAGCAGGATGCCGAGCAGGAAGAGCATGTCCTGCGCGTCGGCCTCGCCCACCTGATGCACGAAGTTGTCCACTTCCGGCGGACCGGCCCACGCTGCAGCGCGAAAGTCGCGATTTAACTCCTTGCCTGACAGCATCACTTCATCCGAGTCGAGGGACAGGAGCAGAGGCTAGCGCAGCAGCAACGCTCCTGCAAAGCCTACTTGGTGACCGGAGCCGCCTCTTCGCAACCCTTGGAGCGCGACAGAATGCGCAGCGCAACCCGACGGTTGGCAGCCTTGCCCTCCGCCGTGCCGTTCGATGCAACCGGAGCGCCCTCGCCGAAGCCGATGGCCTCGAGCCGCCCTTCGCCTACACCCTTGTAGATGAGGTAGGTGAGCACCACCCGGGCGCGGCGGGCTGAGAGGTCGAGGTTGTGCTCGTCGGAGGCGTCGCTGTCGGCATGGCCCTCCACCCGCACCAGCGTGACCTCGGGTGCAAGCGCGAGCGCCTCGGCGGCCCGGTCGAGGAGCTGCAGCGAGCGGGCATCCATGATGTCGTCGTCTACGCCAAAGCGGAGCGGCGCACCGAGCACCACCTCGTCGCAGGTCATCGTGACATAGATGCCGGCCAACGACTCGGGGCAGCCGTCTGTCTTTGCTCCGGGCAGCGCGCCAGAGGAGATGTCCGGGCAGCGGTCGAGGATGTCTGCGAGGCCGTCGCCATCGTTGTCGGGGTCGGGGCAGCCATCACCGTCGGCGAAGCCGTCGAAGTCCTCCTCCTGGTTCGGACACTGGTCCACCCGGTCGAGCAGTCCGTCGCCATCGTTGTCGTATTCGGGCACGCCGTCTCCATCCTCGAAGCCATCACGGTCTTCGGGGATACGGGGGGCGCCATCGACCAGATCGGCCACCTTGTCGGCATCATCATCGAGGTCGGGGCAGCCATCTTCATCGATGTAGCCGTCACGATCCTCCGCCTCATCGGGGCAGAGATCGACCTCGTTGGTCAACCCGTCGCCGTCGCGATCGGCAGCGGGGGGTGCGGTGTAGTTGAGGCCGAGGAGGTAGCGGAAGGCCGGTCGGCCGATGGCCGCGCCGAACCCGACACCCATGCCCGCAGAGACAGACCAGCCGTCACGGGCGCGGGTGGCGAGGCCCGCCCGGAGCTCTTGCGCCAGCTCGGTCGCCTCGCCGTTCGGCGTCGTCAGGCGGCCCTCCCACTCGGGGACCAGTTCGAGCTCGGTGGCGATGGCATAGCGGCTCGCAAGCCGGAGCAGCGCCTCGTCGCCGACGGTGAGACCGGCAAACTCGCGCGTTGGGCGGAAGCGATAGCCGGCCTCCAGGGAGAGGCTCCCGGTCGGATAGCGGGACTCAAGGAGGAGGGCCGCACCGCCGCGCAGCTGGCCGTCGCCCCGGAAGTCGCCTTCGTCGCCCGTCGCAAAGAAGAGGTCGGCTACGACCGCCGTCGCAACGCCAAACTCGCCGTCGGGCCTGCTCAGTGAAAAGCGGGGGGAGACGACAACATCGCCGAGGCCGCTGCTGCCGGCGGAGCCGTCCCAGATATCGTAGTTGCGGCCGTCCACGAAGACCGCGCTGAGGTCATCGCCCGTCTGGTGCAAGATGACGGGCACCAGGAGGCCAACATCGAGCCGACGATGGAGGGCTAGCCGCGCCTGCAGGTGTGCGGTGTCTTGCCAGGCGATGACCGAGCCGCGCTCCTCGCCGGCAATCTTCGGAGCAAAGGGGCGATCGGCAGCGTCGAGTGTGAGGCCGAGCCGCCACTGACCGGGCTGGAGCAGGAAGGCAGAGCGGGTCGCCCATCCCCCCGAGGCCCCATCGCCATTGGGTTCAAAGGTGAGCGTCGAGAAGGTGGACTCGGGCAGCGCCTGCGCCGTCGCTCCCTGTGCAGCCGCAGCGAGGAGGCCGCCAGCAACCGCACAGGCGATCAGGAGCTGGCGCAGCGCCAGCCTCACGGGCAGGCGGCGGGGTCGAAGGGGATGGTCGTCACGTCGCCGTTGGGGCCGGAGGCGCCGATGGGGCAGAAGACAGCGCGCACGCTATCGGCGGAGCGGAAGGTGGAGAAGCTGATGTCGAACTTGCCCACGAGGAGGTCGTAGGAGTCGTTGGCGCCGGCCGGCTCGTTGGTGCACCAGGTGGGCCCAATCTCCCAGACGACCAGCTCGTCGCCTGCGCGAAAGCGGTAGTCGTTGGGGAAAGAGACGATGGCCCAGCCCCCGTCATCGCCCATGGACCAGTAGGTCTGGAAGTCGGTGCCGGTCTCGGGCTGGTCGACGGCGCACTCCTGTCCGGCGGCATCGATGGGGATGCTGTCTACGGGGCCGGTGATGCTGGAGAAGTCGAGGGTGGCATTCTCGGAGCCGAGGTAGGCGCCGCGGCGCTGGCCCTGAACAATCTCAGCGTAGGCAAGCGTGGCGCCGGCACGGCGGATCTCGACGGCGTCGATATCGGGGCCGGGGTGACGGTTGAGCAACGAGGTCTGCGAGGTGGCGGTGGAGAGGATGGCCACGTAGGCGTAGTCGGTCTCGCCAGGCACCGGGCCGGTCTCGCCGGGCTGGCAGGCGCCGTAGCGGGCTCCCTCGGGAACGAGGCAGGTGGATCCCTCCTGGCAATCGAGCGCGTCGCGGCACTCGACATAACAGAGGGTGCCATCGCAGCCGTATCCGCCGGAGCAGTCGGTGGCGACGGTATCGACGGTGCAGGGAGTGTTTGCGGCCGGCGGAGTGGTGTCGACGGGGGTGGTGTCGGCGGCCGAGCCGTCGGTGTCTGCAGCGCCTGATCCGCTCGTGTCGGTGGGAGCGGAGCCGGTGTCTTCCTCCTCGTTGCGGTCATTGCGGAGGGCAGGGGCGTCGGAGCAGGCGGCAAGGAGGAGCAGAGCGGGGAGCAACGGGATGGCGCGCATCGGAAACCCGAGGTGTGAGAGTGGAACAGGAAGCGCTCTAGTCGTGGACCCCGCGCAAGGGAAGAAAGGCAGATCCTCAAGGCGAGCGGGGCACATTTCTGCGCCAAAAGATCCCGCCACAGGGGCACGGAGGGCTCGTGTAATGACTCCAAGCAGTCGCCCTGCGGTTATGTGGAGGCGGGGTCTTGCTCCGATAGGCCGTTGAATCATGGTTTAAAAATCGGATCGCGGCCCCTTCGGAAGGGGTTCCCCTGGGGGCGTTTTGAACGTCTCTCGCGGTGTCCGGAGCGGCTACAAACTTCTTGCAAAGGGTGGTCAACAGGTCTATCGGCAACCTCATTCCAGATTGGCTGCAACTTCGGTTCAGACAGCCTGGCACAAACAAGTTTCAAGATAGGCCACTCGGGTATTCTGCCCGAAACATCAACCACGCGGACGGTCTACCGCGCGAGAGAGAAGGTTAGGTAGAGGCAATGTCCAATAAGTTGTTCGTTGGTGGTTTGAGCTGGAACACAACCGATGATGGCCTTCGGTCAGGATTCGAGCGCTTCGGTACGGTCACCGATGCCAAGGTCATTCAGGACCGTGAGACTGGAAAGTCGCGCGGCTTCGGCTTCGTCACCTTCGAGTCGCCTGAGATTGCTCAGTCGGCTTGCGATGAGATGAACGGCAAGGATCTCGATGGTCGCACCATCCGCGTCAGCGTTGCTGAGGATCGTCGCGCAGGCGGCGGTGGCGGCGGCGGTGCTGGCTGCGGCGGTGGTTACCGTGGTGCTGGCGGCGGCGGTGGCGGTGGCTACCGTGGTGCTGGCGGCGGCGGCGGCTTCGGCGGCGG
>JABMMX010000287.1 GCA_013205435.1 Deltaproteobacteria bacterium | reverse complement strand
CCCGCCTTCGATGCGACCTCGCAGACCGTCATCTTCGACGTAAAGCAGCTCCTCGCTGGCTCGGACATCACGAGCAACGCCGGGGATAGCATCGGCTGTGCCTCCGCCGCCTCCGACCCCGACTGCGAAGGCCCCTTCTCTCAGCTTGGCCTCGACCTTGCGACCGGCGCGGTCGTGGAGGGGCAGGATGTCTTCCGTGCTGAGTAGGTTGACCGGGCTGGCCATGCTGCTCCTCCTCGCAGGCTGCGACGAGGGCGCGGGCGATCAGGGGGCGGGGGAAGCTGGCGCCAACAGCTGGGTTCCGGACGGGTTCCCAGCCCCTGTCGTCCCTGCGGATAACCCGATGACCGACGAGAAGGTCGATCTCGGTCGTCACCTCTTCTACGAGAAGCAGTTCAGCTACAACGGCACGCAGTCCTGCGGCTCCTGCCACCAGCAGGCGCTCGGCTTTGCCGACGGTCTGCCGCTGGCCCTGGGCTCGACCGGAGAGAGCCACCCCCGCAATGCCATGGGGCTCACCAATGTTGCCTATGCACAGCGCCTCGGCTGGGGTCACCCTACGCTAAACCTGCTCGAGCAGCAGGCACTCGGCCCCATCTTCGGAGAGAACCCGGTGGAGATGGGGATGCGGTCGCACGAAGCCGACCTCACGGCCCGCCTCGCCGCTCAACCGCTCTACGTGGAGAAGTTTGCCGCCGCCTTCCCCGACCAAGCCGAGCCCATCACCCTCGACAACCTGCTCAACGCCATCGCCAGCTTCGAGAGGACGCTCATCTCTGCCAACTCCCGTTACGACCAGTTTGTCGCCGGCGACGCGAGTGCCATGAACGAGTCAGAGAAGCGGGGTATGGAGCTCTACTTCGACGAGGTCACCGAGTGCTTTCACTGTCACGGCGGCTTCAACTTCTCGGACGCCACCGATTTTGCCGGCAGCGTTGCTGCGACCCCGGCGTTTCACAACACCGGACTCTACAACCTGAACGGTTCCGGCGACTATCCGAGCCGCAACGGCGGTATCTTCGAGATCACCGGCAACCGAGAGCAGATGGGTCAGTTTCGCGCGCCAACGCTGCGGAACATCGCCGAGTCTAAGCCCTACATGCATGACGGCAGCGTTCCCGATCTCGAAGGGGTCATCGACCACTACGCTGCAGGCGGCCGCACCATCGAGAGCGGTCCCAATGCGGGCGCGGGTTACCTCAATCCTTACAAGGATGGCTCCATTCGGGGCTTCGCCATCTCGGAGCAGGGCAAGGCCGACCTGGTCGCCTTCATGAAGGCGCTGAGTGATGAGTCGTTTCTCACCAACCCTGCCTTTTCGGATCCCTTTGCCGCAAAGGGCCCGTCGCAATGAGGGCAGCCTGGTTGGGGCTGCTCGGGGTGCTGTTGTTGACGGCTTGTGAGGAGGCTGCCGACGCCCCCGCGGGGCCCCCAGTGGCAGACCTCTTTGTGGCGCACGCGCCGCTCGATCTCCCCGCTGTGGTGGTAAACGACCTCGGTTATCGCATCGAGGTCGACCGGTGGGTCGCCGTCTCGGCGAGCATCGAGCTTCGCCCCTGTGAGGCCTCCGCCTCGCTCTTCTGGGGGCTCATCGGCGGCACCGCTGCGGCCCATGTCACCCCGACCATCTACCGCGCAGGCGGCTCGGCGCAGCCCCGCGACCTGCTCGGTGCCGGCGCGGCAACCCTCTTCGGGCAGCTCACACCGCCGGCGGGTGACTACTGCCAGGTGCGATACGCTTCGAGCCCGGCCGATGCAGACATCGAAGGGTCGGGAGGCGGAGCCTCGCTGCTCGGCAAGAGCATGGTCATCTCGGGCCGTTACACGCCCCGGGGCAGCGAAGTGGCTGTCCCCTTCTCGCTTGCAACGACGCTCGGCACCCGCGTCGATCTCCCGGAGATCGCAGCCACATCTTCTGCGCCGCTCTTCAGGCTGCGTTCAGGTGAACGACTCGCAGTGACCGTGACCCTCGAGCCCGCGGCCATGTTCGAGGGCATCGACTTCGCGCTGCAGGGGCCGGCTCAGGTGGAGAGCCAGCTGGTCTTCAACCTCGCGGGGGGCATGCAGCTGGAGCTGGTCGCTGAGCCCTAGCGTTGCGGAGCGCACCCGATTCGTGGCGATTCGCGCTTCAGAATTCTGATGCGAGATGACGATCGAATGGCGGCCGAGCCACTCGAGCGTCGGTGCTTCCTGCGGCTACGCGGCCTGCGGTGCGCCTTTGATGCCGATCGGTTGACTGGCACGGGATTTGCTCTATCTGCCCCGTCACCCATGTAACCTTCCGGAGTTCTCCCATGTACGCTCCCCTCGACCGTGTTAAGCGGCTCAGATTCTCTCTCCTCGCGCTCCTGTTGGCGCTCACTGCCGGCTGCGCGTCCGACTCCGCAGACGCGCCCGTCGTCAACGCCGAAGAGGCGCTTGGCTCGGGTGCCGACTTTGTGCGGAACCCGTCCAGCTTTGTCTCCGCGGAGGGCGCAGCAGGAGACCAGGCTGCCAACCGCGGCGATGAGTCCACAGACGTCGGAGCCCCCACGGATGACGCCGGCGGCGGCACCACGCGGACGGTGGAGGAGGGCGATATCTATCGCGTGCTCGCCGACCAGAAGATCCTCAACCTCAACAGCTACCGCGGCCTGCAGGTCATCGACATCGCGGATCTTGAGGAGCCCACCGTCATTTCCCGCCTGCCCATCACCGGCACGCCCGTTGAGATGTATGTCGTCGGCGACCGCGCCTTCGTGCTCATGAACAACTGGCGGGGCTACTACGGCAACCGAAGCGACATCCGGGTGGAGACCCAGGAGGGCGGTCTCGTCCTCTCGGTCGATCTCTCCGATCCGCTCCACCCTGTGGAGCTCGGCCGCGCCTTCGTGCCCGGCTTCATCCAGACGAGCCGCCTGACCCGCGAAGGCGACGTCGCCGCGCTCTACGTGGCAGCCAACGAGTATGGCAACTTCGAGCAGTCCGATGGCACCGTGCAGTGGGAAAACCGGACGGTCCTCAAGAGCTTCGATGTGAGCGGTGCAGCCATCGTACCCAAGTCGGAACTCAACCTGGGCGGCTATGTCGCTGCGCTCCAGGCGACCACCGAGGCGCTGCTCGTTTCGCGCTTCTCTTGGTCGGGCTCCTCTCCGAACAGCACCGTCTCGGTCGTCGATATCTCCGATCCGGCTGGCAACATGATTGCCGGCGACGAGGTCGAGGTCTCGGGTCAGGTCTGGAACAAGTACAACATGGACCTCTACGAGGGCGTGCTGCGCGTTGTCTCGGGCCGCACCTGGGGCGGCGGTACCAACGCCAACCACGTTCAGACCTGGAACGCCACCGACCTCGGCAGCCTCCTGCCCATCGACGAGGTCAGCTTCGGCGACGGACAGCAGCTCTTCGCCACGCTCTTCCTCGGCAACAAGGCCTTCTTCGTCACCTATCTGCGGGTCGACCCCTTCCACGCCTTCGAGGTCGCCCCCGACGGCACCATCACCGAGCGCGCGGAGTACATCGTTTCGGGCTGGAACAACTACTTCCGCCCCGTCTTCAACGACAGCCGGCTCATCGGCATCGGCATGAACGACGTGGGCGGGACGACGATGGCCGTCAGCCTCTACGACATCGATAACCTCACCAACCCGGAGCCGCTCATCAGCCGCGACGAGGTCTCGGCCAACAACAGCTGGTCGGAGGCGGTCTGGGATGACCGTGCCTTCTCGGTGCTCGAAGATGTTGTGGCCGTCGAAGGTTCTGGCGGTGTTACGGAAACGGGCCTCGTGCTCCTCCCCTACTCCGGTTGGGATTCGGCCTACACCACCTACCAGTCTGCGGTGCAGATCTTCACCTTCTCGAACAACACGCTCACCCGCCGCGGCGTCATGAACGAGGGCAATCCCGTTCGCCGCTCCTTCCTCGCCGCGAGCGATACCACCGCCAACCTCGGCGAAGAGGAGCTCTCGACCTACGACACCTCCGACCCGAACAACCCTGCCGAGCTCGGCCGCGTGGAGCTGGCCCCGAACGCAACAGGCTCGCTGGTCTTCGGCGACTACGGCGTCCGCCTCATCGACAACGGAGCCGCCTCCTGGTGGTATGCCAGCCGCGGGGTCCGCCCCGATGCCCGCGTCGAGATCGTCCCGCTGTCGGCCGGCATCGACCTCGGTGCTGCGGTGG
>JABMMX010000286.1 GCA_013205435.1 Deltaproteobacteria bacterium | reverse complement strand
CTCAAGACCGCAGCGCGCGCCTACGTCCTCGTCACAGGCGAAGTCGCTCTCTCGGGTAACGCAGAGGCACTTCGCGACGACCCGCGCGTTCAGAGCGCCTACCTCGGCGGCGACACCACGCGCTCGAATGGCTGAGCAGGGCGACGCTCCGCAGCCAGCACGCACGCCCAGCACCTCGCCCATCATGGCTGTCGATGTGGGCACCGTCCGCATCGGGCTCGCAAAGAGCGACCCCTCCGGCCGCATCGCGCTCCCCATCGCAACGATCGCTGCCAAGCCGCGCGAAGCTGCGCTCCAGACCATCCTCACCTACGCCCGCGAGCTGCGACCCTCACAGGTCATCGTCGGCCTTCCGCTCACGCTCGAGGGCGACGAGGCCACCGCCTCCATGCGCTCGCGCCGCTTCGCCGCGCAGCTCCAGAAGCTCATCCCCTGCCGCGTCGCCATGATCGATGAGCGGCTCACCACCGTCGTCGCAGAGGCCGCCCTCCGCGACGCCGATGTCTCCCGCGCCAAGCGCAAGCAGGTCATCGATCAGGCCGCCGCCACCATCCTCCTGCAGACCTTCCTCGACCACCGGGCGGGAAGATGAGCGCCCGCGCCTCCCGACCAGGCGGTGGCTGCTTCGGACGGCTCCTGCTTCTCTCCCTCTTCGCTCTGCTTATCGCCGGCGCGGCCCTCTTCCTCCGCTACCAGAGCTTCCAGCAGGCGCCCGCAACCCCCGATGGTGACCCCATCACCTTCACCGTCGATGCAGGCGCCACACCCGCCTCCGTCATCAGCAAACTCAATGCCGAGGGGCGGCTCCGACGCAGCGCCTTCTGGCCCCTCCTCATCCGAGAGCACCAGACCGCACGCTGCATCAAGCGGGGCGAGCATACCCTCGCCTCCAAAGCCTCCTCACTCGATTTTCTCCGCCTGCTCTGCACCAACGGTAGCTCCAAGGGCGACACCTTCACCGTCCCCGAGGGCTGGACCCGCTTCCACCTCGCCCGTGCCATGGAACAGGCCCACCTAGGCAGCAGAGACAACCTCGTCAGGGCAACAAGCAACGCGGGCGACACAGCCCTACGCATCTTCGACGGCGCGCTGCGCGACTCCACCGAAGGCCTCCTCTTCCCCGACACCTACGCCATCAGCCTCGACCAGCCACGCAAGACGCTCATCACCCGCATGCGCAATCGCTTCGACGAGGTCTGGGCCGAGGAGGCCACACCCGAACGTCTCGCCGACCTCAAGAAGCGATACGGCGTAACTCCCTACGACATCCTCACCCTCTCCAGCCTCGTCGAGCGCGAGGCAATCGTCGCAGACGAGCGCCCCCGCATCGCCCAGGTCTTCTACAACCGCATCAGCACCCGCATGCGCATGCAATCCGACCCCACCTGCGCCTACGGACCCACCACCTTCGACAAGCAGCCCACCGCCACCATGTGCCGCGACAAGGCCAGCCGCTTCTCCACCTACCTGCTCCCCGGACTGCCGCCGACCCCCATCGCCGCCGTCGGACGCAGCAGCATCCGTGCCGCACTCAACCCCTCCGGCGAGTCCGACATCTTCTACTTTGTCGCCATCGCAGACGGCTCGCACCGCCACCGCTTTGCCGCCACGCTCGACGACCACAACCGCAACGTCCGCGACTACATCGACAGGAGCAGACAGCCATGAGCAGACGCCTCCACACCTCGGCACTCGTCCTCATCTTCGGCGCCGCTGCGCTCTGGCTGCAGGCCTGCGCAGGCGCCCAGTCGCCCTCCGACACCTTCCAGCGCGACCTAGACGCCTACCACGCCCACCTCCGCTGGGGCCGCTTCGACGAGGCCGTCAACTACCTCGCCGAAGACGAGCGCGAGGAGTTCCTCGGCGAGCTCGAGCAGCGCGGCGACGGCTACCAGATCACCGACTTCGAGGTGAAGTCGGTCACCGTCACAGAGGCCAACAAAGAGGCCATCGTCGTCGTCTGGATCCAGTCCTACAGGCTCCCCAGCACCACCATGCGGGCCGAAACCACCCTCGAGACCTGGAGCTGGGACGACCAGCTCCGGACCTGGCATATCACAGACCTCGAGAAGCGCTGAACGCTACCAGATCCCCTCTTTCTCGGTCGCCTGCAGCAGCTCCGCCTGGTGCGCCGCATTCATGGCGTCGATGAGCTCCTGAACCTCGCCCATCATCACCCGGTCCAGCTTGTAGAGCGTGAGCCCGATGCGGTGATCCGTGAGCCGGTTCTGCGGAAAGTTGTAGGTCCGGATCCGCTCCGACCGGTCGCCCGTGCCCACCTGGCTCTTGCGCGCATCGGCACGCTCCGCCGCCGCCTTCTGACGCTCCGCATCGAGGATGCGGCTCTTGAGAATCTTCATCGCACGGTCGCGGTTCTTGAGCTGCGAACGCTCATCCTGACAGGCCACAACCGTCCCCGTGGGAAGGTGGGTAATGCGTACCGCGGAGTCGGTCCGATTGACGTGCTGACCACCGGCTCCCGAGGCGCGGTAGGTGTCGATCTTGAGGTCATTCGCGTCGATGTGCACCTCCACATCCTCGGCCTCGGGCAGGATTGCCACCGTTGCCGTTGAGGTGTGGATGCGCCCCTGCGCCTCTGTGGCGGGAACGCGCTGCACCCGGTGCACGCCGCTCTCCCACTTGAGCCCCGAGTAGACCGCGTCGCCCGTGATGGTCGCCGTCACCTCTTTGAAGCCCCCCATGGTGCCCTCGCTCACCGAGGCAATCTCAAACTTCCAGCCGCGCAGCACCGCATACCGCTGGTACATCTCGAGCAGATTGCCGGAGAAGATGGAGGACTCGTCGCCTCCCGCGCCTGCCCGGATCTCGATGATGACATCCTTGGCGTCCAGCGGGTCCGACGGCAGCATCGCAAGCTTCAGCGCATGCTCCGCACCGGGAATCGCCGCCTCGGCCTCCTCAATCTCCATCTTCGCAAGTTCGCGCAGCTCTGCGTCGCCTTCGCGAAGAAGTTCAAGGCTCTCTTCGCGGCGGCGGTTCAGTGCCACCCAGCGGCGGTAGCCCTCCACCACAGGGCGCATCGAGGCCAGCTCTCGGTTGAGCTTCGTGAAGGCTGCATGGTCGCTCGCGACCGCAGGGTCGCCCATCCGCTCTTCGAGCTCAACATACCGCCCTTCAACGCTCGCAAGCCTTCCAAACATCGCTCTTCCTCCAAACCTACGCGAAAGGCTGCGACGCCAGTCCCGCCGACCGCGCCAGCTGCCCCTCTCGAGGGCCCTCTTCCGTACCAACTGCAGGGGCGACCGCGCAAGTTCGCAGCCATCCTTCCAACCTCCAAAACGCACGAACGCCGCAGGATTTCCCCGCGGCGGTCACCTTCCAACGACCCGACGCTGCAGGCCATTGTCTTACCGGCTCGAACTTCATCGACCGCGACTGGCTGGCTACCTTCAGGCAACCCGTCACGCGGCCGACAGCATCAACCGCGGTTGTAACGACGGTTGAACCGCTCCACGCGAC
The DNA here is from genome assembly GCA_013205435.1 of Deltaproteobacteria bacterium. Lineage (GTDB taxonomy): Bacteria > Myxococcota_A > Bradymonadia > REDH01 > REDH01 > CAIWGR01. Next base: position 10,181 of record JABMMX010000286.1, on the reverse strand, counting down.
CAGCGGTGTCGAGCATACGCGTCTGACCGGTCCAGAAGGGGTGCGTGTAGGAGCTGATCGCCGTCTCGATGACGTAATGCGTGACGCCTTCGATCTCGCGCGTCTTGCCCGACTTCACAGTCGACATCGAGATGACTTCGTGCTCGCCGTCAACGAAGACAACGGGATAGTAGTTCGGATGAATCTTTTCTTTCATGATCGTCCTCGGAGGGTACGAGGGAACCGGTTGCCCGGTTCGGAAGGGCGGTCGATCTAGGCCATTTGACCGGCCCCGTCAAGGTGACGGGGCAGCCTGCTTCGACTCATCCGATCTCACCGGCCAGCAGACCGCCGAACACCGACGCGCTGCCACGCGCCACCGCCTCAGCCAGACCTCGATAGAGCAGCCGACGCGACGCCGGCAGATGGCCCGCATAGACAGCGTGATACTCCGCAACGGGCTCGCCGCCTCGCCGCCGCTTGAAGTCGTCCGCACCCGAGCTGTAGTTCAGCAGCAGCTTCTCCCGCTTCACCTCCTCCAACAGCCCCGAGACCAGGCGACGGTAGAGCGCATCCTCTGCAGGCGCGCCCACCTCGTATCCGACGAAGGGCACGGTCCAGAGCCCGCCAAACGAAAAGATCCCGATCGCCGCGACCAGCGCGCCCGAACCGTCCCGCAGCCCACGGAAGGAGAGCATCCCCTCCGCCACCGCCTGTGACAGGAAGGGCGCCAGGTAGCGGGTGTTCAGCCTCGAATGCTTGTCCACATAGACCTGCCGATAGAGCCACGCCAGCGCCTCCCCATCGCCCGCCGAAAAGCCTGCGCCACCGACCGCCTCAAACCGGCCGTCGCTCAGCATCCGCCGATCCCGCTTCGTCGTGTTGCGCGATGCGAAGCCGCCCGCCACGCCATCGAAGTAGTAGACCACCCGGCTCGGCAGCAGCAGATAACCCTCCGCCTCCAGCGCCGCGATCGCCGCGCCATGGGTCCGACGGTCGAGCGACCGCACCAGCAGCGCATGCTCCGGATAGGCCCCGCTCAATGCCGCCGTCGCGCTCCGCACATGATCCGCAAGATCGGGCCGGTGGTGGTTGGTCGACAGCAGAAAGTCGCTCCACTGCACCACCCGATCGACTGACACCAGTCGTGCCAACGCCGCCGCGCCCTGCAGCGCGATCCGCGCCACCTTCCGCTCCCGCTCACTCGCCAAGAAGTGCAGCTCCTCCTGTGGATAGAGGAGATACTGCGTCCGCAGCGACGAGGCGAAGGAGGCATCGCTCGCCGGCGACAGCGCCGTGAAGGGGATGACCACCTCGCCCTGCCGCAGCACGCCCGAGCTCCCGCCGAGGTTCTCCGCGACCGAGCCTGCGCCCTGCTCCAGCACACGACGCCAGTAGGCTCCTGCGCCGCCACCCAGTCGCTCCGCCGCTGTTACCGCAGACGAGCCGCGCAATACCTCCATCGGAACCCCTGAGGTTCGGTTCACTTGCTGATCCTACCTACATGGAAGCTAGCGTAGGAACCAACCCGATCCAGCGTGTGCAGCCGCTGCGCAAGCGCGTCGTCCCAGACCACCGAGCTCCCCAACGACTTCGGCAGGTGGCCCCGTCCACGGTTGGCGCTCCGCAGCAGCACCGAGCCGCCAGACTGGCCCGAGCGGAGGATCTCCGACCACTCCGTGCCGAGCGCCTCCTGCGCATGCGCCGCCATCCAGTCATGGTGATCCAGCATCACAAAGTGGGAGACCGATGCCTCCGGCTGCTCCTGCAGCACCGCGGTCACCGTGTCGGTCCGAATGCTCAGGCGGTCGGTCAGCGTCCGAAGCCGCTCCGCCTGCTCCGGCTTGAGATACTCGGGGCAGCAGCCCATGCTGTACTGTCCGCGGATGTACCCCCGCCAGAAGTAGTTGTCGGCGATGGGCCGGAAGGCCAGCACCTCCCGCACCGACGCGCGGATATAGCCCATGAAGCCACCGGCATGCGAGGCCTCCACCAGGCTCCGCTGCGACTCGGGGACACCCAGCAGCGAGCTGAAGAGATCGCTCCGGCTCGCGCGCCCCACAAGCCCCGTCCAGAGCCGCTCCTCGATCGGAAGATAGATGCGCTGCTGCTCCGCCAGCGTCGTCGCCTCCAGCAGCGTGTCGAGCGCAGGTCCAACCCCCGCCAAACTCCGGAAGTGGCCCATCACCGCCCAGGCCATCGCACCGCAGGTGCCACGGTAGTAGAAGGTCTTGCGCGCTCCGCGGCTCTGGAACATCTCAATCCGGTTGTCCCAGAACCGCTGCTCGGTCTCCGACAGCTCGGGGCGCATCGCCGTCCGGTAGACCCGCTCCGCCTGCGGGTGCCAGCCGTCGCCGAAGAAGCGAAAGAGATCCTCGAAGTCCAGCGTCCGCAGCCCCGCCACCTTCAGCGCGAGCAGCGCGTTCTGGCGCGGATTCATGTCGACCGCGAGCACCTCCGCCGGCGCATCCAGCAGGTAGTCGAGCGCGTTGCAGCCCGCCGAGGTGATCACAACAACCCGCGAATCGGCGTTCAGCCCCATGGCCTCTCGGTCGGTCCGTGGGTCCTCCCAGCACATGTTGTAGATGAGGTTGTTGCCGTGAACGCGCGCAAAGAGGGCATCCGACAGCCCGCTCTTCACCGTGCGGGCCAACCCGCCAATCCCATCCGCTCCGCCAACACCCAGCGATTCCAACATGCGCAGACTCCAACCCGAAAGAGGCCCCCACAACCCTGGAGCAGATGCTCGGCGGAGGAGGCGCAGTCTTGGTCGCGCAGATTGACAGCCCTGCGACTTTGGCGCGGAGGTTAAGAGACAACCGCCCGACCCCTTCCCGAAGCACCGTCGCCCTTCACGCCGCCGTGACCCGATCTCCGCAAAAGCAACGCGAAGATGCCTCCACCGCGTCACAGTATCGTCGCATTGACAGGCGATAACTCTCACTGTCCAAGACCCCCACGTTCGAGGCCATCATGAGTTCCGGCATCCAGGCCAACTTTGTTGCTGCCGTCACCCGCTTCGACACCGCAATCGTCACCTTCGTGGGTGCGCGTCGGAAACGACCAATCGCCCGCCTCATGCTTGCCCTCACCCATGCCGGCGACACCGAGTCCTGGTTCCTCCAGGGGCTGCTGCTCTCGCTCATTCACCCCATGCCGGGCACCGTCTTCGCCCACATCGCCGTCGCAGCCCTCGCCGCGTCCGGCGTGGCGCAACTCCTCAAGCGGAGCTGGAAGCGCCCCCGGCCCAGCGCCGCGGTCCCGGGCTTCATGCCGGCCTGCCAGGTCCCCGACTGCTTCAGCTTCCCCTCGGGCCACTCCTGTGTCGCCTTCGCCGTCGCATCGGCCCTGCAGGGCTTCGGCGCGCTCGGCACCTTCGAGCTCGCCCTCGCCTGCGGCGTCGGATCTTCGCGCGTCTATCTCGGCGCCCACTACCCGCTCGATGTGGTAGTCGGGGCCTCTGTAGGCTGGATGGTCGGCGCTGCTACACGCGTGCTGCTCGCGCCCTAGTCCACCTCTCACATCTGAGCCGAGGAGTGCCGCCATGGTCGTCCGAAACGCGAACCTTCCCTCCCGTCGCGACTTCCTCCGCATCACCGGCGTCGCCGGCGCCTCGGTTCTCCTCGGCGCGGCCTGCTCCGACGGCAGCAACGGCTCAGAAACCGCTGTCGATGACACCTCTGCAGACACCGGTGGCCAAGGCTCCGACACCACTGCAGATGCGGCCGCAGATACAACGGCGGACACCGCCGCTGACACGACTGCGGATACCATCGCTGACACGACCGCCGACACCACGCCGGCCGAGTATGTGGAGCCCGAGGCCGGCTGGCCGGCCTGCGATCTCGCCGCCACCACGCAGACCGTCACCTTCGTCCATGTGAATGATGCGCACGGTAACTTTGCGCCGCTCAAGGATGGAAAGAGCCCTGCCGCCCGTGCCCGCGGCTACTTCGACAAGGTCAAGCGGGAGAACCCCTTCTCGCTCTTCACCAACGGCGGTGACGACTTCGAAAAAGGCTCGGTTGCCGAGCTCCGCTCCTCCGGCCAGGCCACGCTCGATTACCTCGAGGCCATGAACTACGATGTCCGCTGCATCGGCAACCACGACTTCGCCTGGAGCGCCGACAGCATCCTCGAATTCACGCGCGCGGGCTCCGGAAAGGTGGTCTGCTCGAACGTCGAACACACGGGCGCAAACCCCGAGCGATGGGGCGCACTCCCCTTCACCTCCATCACGGTTGGCTGCGTCACCATCGGCTTCTTCAGCCTCGTCTCCAAGCCCTGGAACGAGCGCAACGAACAGTACACCGGCGACTTCTTCGCGACCGACTTCCCCGCCCGCTGGGACTGGAGCGATCGCGCCCGCGAGATCGTCACCGCACACCGTGGCGAGGTCGACCTCATGGTCTGCATCTCCCACCTCGGCAACGGCGGCGATGAGGCGCTCGCGGCCGAGGTCGATGGCATCGATGTCATCCTCGGCGCCCACTCCCACACCGTCCTCATGCGCGAGGAGCTGGTCAACAACACCATCATCATTCAGTGCGGCTCGAGCCTCGGCTGGGTGGGTCGGCTCGACCTCGACTTCGACCTCACCACGCGCGCGTTGACGACCCATCGCTACCGGATGACGCCCAACATCCCGGGCACCCTGCCCGAGAGCCCGCGCGTCGCGCAGGCCATGACAGAGATGCTGGAGCGGCACGCGCCGGATGCCCACACGACCATCGCCCGCTGCACCTTGCCGCTGGGTGCGACCGAAATCGCCGACCTTACCTCTCGCGCCGCCATCGAGGTGGCCGGTGTGGATGCGGCCATGACCGACACCAGCACTGTCTGGTCCACCTGGGGCGCGGAGGGCATCACCGAGCAGGACCTTGCCGACACCTACAAGGTCGAGCGCCAGCCCGCCGGCACGCCCGGCTTCAACGGCTTCTACACCGCAGAGGTCACGGGAGAGGCTCTGGAGCTCATCCGCCAGAGCGCGAGCGACCGCTGGCGGTTCGCAGGTCCGGCGACCATCGACCCGACCGCCACCTACCGCATCGCAGTACAGAAGATTCTCGTCTTCAACGCCGATGTCTATCTGCTCCCCGGCGTCGTCTTCAACAGCCAGAGCTTCTTCCTCGAAGCCTGGGAGCTGCTCGAGCGCTTCGGCCGCCTGCGCACGGCAGCAGGCCTGCCCTTCAACGAAGCCTGAGCGGCCCCTCCGCACCGAGTGCGGGGCCGGCAGCTGCGACTACTTCGTCAGCGTCAGCGTATCGAGCTGCGTGCCGTCGAGGCGGTAGGCGTTGATGTTCAAGGTGCGGTCGTTCACGTCGACCATGAGGTAGTTCTCGGTCTTCTCGGAGATCTCGGTCCACCAGCCGGTACCGTTGTCGTAGAGCGGGGCGCCGACGCCGGCCGCAACGATGAAGACAGTGCCTTCGCCCGGCGCCACAACGGTCCGGTTACGGACGGGGCGTGAACGCTCGTAGTTGTGGTCGTGGCCGTTGAAGACGAGGTCCACACTGTGCTTGTCGATGATGGGCAGCCAGAAGTCCTGCAGGTCGAGCGCGGAGCCATGGTTGGTCGAGGCGCTGTAGAGCGGGCGGTGGTTGAGGAGGATCTTCCACGTCGCGTCGGAGTTGGCCTCAAGCGAGGCGTCAAGGAAGGCCTTGTAGTCGGTGCCGAGCTTGGAGATCTCGTCGAGCGGGGTGTCGCACATGGAGACGACCACCAGGTTGCCGTAGCGCATCACAAAGTTGCGCTCGCGGTCGGGCAGCGCGAACTGGGCGAAGTAGGTCACGACCACCTGGTCGTGGTTGCCATTGGTCGGAACGAAGGGCACCTGCGACAGGGCGTTGGCTCCCTTCTGGAACCAGAGGTCCCACTGCGCCTGCACGGGGCCGACCTCGACCGCGTCGCCCGAGAAGAGCATGAAGTCTGCGCCCTTCTCAAGGAGCTGGTCGGTCGCGGTCTTCCAGGAGTCATAGGTGGGGGAGCGGGTGTCTCCAACGACCGCGAAGGAGAAGGGTGCGGTGCTGCCCTTCTCAGGCGCCGTCACGAAGCTCTTGACCTCGCTCCAGCCACCCTCGCCGCCAACCTTGTAGTAGTAGGTCTTGGAGGGCTCGAGGTCGCACATGTGGACCTCGTGGGTGCGGCGGTTGGTGAGGCCCGAGTAGGCGAAGTTGTAGCCGTAGTACTCACGGTCAAGCGCATCGGGAGACTCACCGAGCTTCACGACCGACGAACGGTTCGCCTCGGAGGTCACCCAGAGGAGCGCAGCCGTGCGCGACGCGTCGTCGGTGGGGAAGGTGATGCGGACAACCTGCGGGAGGTCGTTCGAAGTGCCACAGCTGAGGCGACGCTTGGAGGTGCCGAGCAGCTTGGGGACCTGGTAGCTGCAGGAGCGGGGCGCATAGGGCGTACCAAACTCGCCCGTCAGCTCACAGTCGCGGGCGATGTAGTTGCCGCTGGCGTCCACAGGCTCCAGCGAGAGCTCTTCAGCGCCGCTGCCCGAACCATCGGAGCCGCTGCCCGAGCCGGCGTTGTCGGTGTCGCTGCCCGAACCGTCGGCGCCTGCATCAGCAGTGACCACCGGCTCGGTGTCTAGGCGAGAGCAGCCAGACAGCGTCATCATTCCAATCAACAGCAAAATGGTCGCGCGCATCGTTCTGCCTCCTGACAAAGGTTGTTGTCTGCGGCTCTAGGGCGGACCCCGAACGCCGCGCAACTCTCTCGAATCACTTTGCCAAAAAGTCGCATGTGCAACCTCTCTTCGCCACAATCTGAGACCACTCTGTGGCTCTCACGCGAGGTACCCCATGCGCCGTCTCTCTCTGCTCACCCTCCTGCCGCTCCTCACCCTGCTTGCGCCGTCGGCGGCCCACGCCATCGATGTTGTGAAGTTCGAGGACGGCACCCGCTTCGCCTTCTCGGGATATGCGCAGCCCTACTTCCGCATCGTCGAGAACCCCTGCCAGCAGACCATCGTTCCAGGCACCGAGGCAGCCCCGGGCTCGGTTCAGTGCACCCGCTCCATCATCCCCGATGGCTTCGGCCTGCAGCATGTGCGGCTCGTCTTTGAAGGCGAGAACCCCGGCCGCGGCAAGCTCAGCCTTGAGATCGCGACGGCACCGAACGTTGAGCTCATCGAGATGGATCTTGGCTTCGAACTCGCGCCGCACACCGGCCTCCGCGTCGGCCGCATGAAGGTCCCCTACAGCCGCGGTGGTCTCGTCTCCGAGAGCCGCTCCCAGTTTGTTGTCCGCACCGACCAGTCCACGCTCGCCACGGGCCGGCAGTTGGGCGTCGCCCTCAAGCAGACGCTCGATCTCGGCGGCATCGCAGAGTTCGCCTCGCTCGAGGTTGGCGCCTTCAACGGCGACAAGGAGGCCGAGCGCTCCACCATCAACAACATCGATGAGGAGTTCCTCTACACGGCTCGCCTCGTGCTGCAGCCCACGGGCAAGCTCAAGAAGCTCTACGAAGGAGACCTCCGCCCCGTAGGCGAGCGCAATCAGCTCCACGCTGCGCTCGGACTCGGCGCTACCACCGAGACCAACGCGAACGAGGATTACGATCAGGTCCGCGCAGGCGCCGACCTCAATGTGCTCTACGGCGGCATGTCGCTGCTCGCCGAATCGCTCTACCTGGAGCGCACTTTCACAGCCGAGGTCGACCTCGACTATTCGGGGCTCGGCTGGGCCGTGGCAGCAGGCGCCTTCGTGCCGGGCAGATGGACGAACGAGCATCTCGAGCTCACAGCCCGCTACGAGTGGTTCGACCCCAAGGCTGCGACCGATGCCGCAAAGGCTGCCGAGATCCGTGCCCAGGCGCCCGGCAGCGGCTACGCCCGCCCCGATGGCGCGCAGGCTCGGGCGGTCTTGACGACCGGCGCCAACGTCTACTTCGCCGGCCACGACTTCAAGCTCCAGCTCAACTATGTGCACCGCACCGAGCTTGAGGACTGGGAGAAGTCGGTGGCGAACCCCGAAGAGCCCTTCACCCCCGCGGCCAGCCGCGAGGTGGACGACAACTCCTTCGTTGCGCAGCTGACCTACCGTCTATAAGCCTCTTCCGACGCTGGCCAACGCGCCAGCAGGGGAGTCAACTGTCATGGCAGAGCCACTCCTCCAGAACCCGCAAGCGGATCGGCAACTGCCGCATCGCGCCCTGTTTGTCTGGAGCGGTGAGGACTTCCCCTTCTACGCACGGCTGGCCATCGAGAGCCTGCTCATCAATGCGCCGGACTTTGAGGTTCAGCTTCACCTCTTCGGCGAGACCCCCGAGACCTCGCCCCACTTCCGCGCTGTGCGGCGCCGCAGCCGGGTCACGATAGAGCACCACGACCGTCTCCCGTCGGGCACGACCGCGCGGCAGGCAGGCCTCGCGCTGCTGCACGAACGGGGTGGCCTGCTGGTCGACTTTGGCACGCTCATCACCGCGCCGCTCCACACCCTCCTGGTCTCTTCCGGCGCGCTCTCCGAGGAGTTTGTGCCTGCGGTTGCTGCCGTGGACGGACAGCGCAGACTGATGGACGCTCTGGGGGTCTGGCTTGCGGCACTGGTTGCGCGGCTGATGTGGCGGCTCTGCCCGACGACGATGCAGCCTGAGCTCGAGCGCTTCAGCTCGTTTCGATGGCTCAACCGACAGTGGCTGGTCCGCCGGCTCGGCGCCGGCCTCGTTGCTGCGGCACCCGGTGCCGACTGGGTCGCAGCGCTCGGCAGTGTTCCGCAATCGGAGCCGCCGCAGGAGGTGCTTCGGCTTCAGCCGCCGCTCTACCTCGAGGTCAAACCGCAGGCCCGCATCACTGACCGGCTTTTCGAGGCAGCCGCCTGGCCCATCCTGATGCGGGTCTTCAACCAGACCGGAGATGCGGACGAGTCGATCCTTCGCACCTACGGCCCCAAGGAAATCGTGACGCGGCAGAAGCGCAATCGCTACTTTCGCGCCGCCTACGGGGTCATGTGCGCGACAGGCCTGCAGCGGTATGGGCTCCACTCGAAGAACAGCTCCCGGTTCGATGCCCCTCAGTCTGATTCAGGCACGGCCGATGCGGTCTCTTCTCCGGACCTGCAGAGCCTCTCGTAGAGCTCGATATGGCGCTCCGCCACCGCGTCCCAGGAGAAGTGCAGGCGGGCGAACTCACGGAGCTGCGCAGCCTCGGGAGCACGGAGAATGCCCGCGTGGCTCGCTGCGCGCAGGAGCTCGGCGAATCCCGCTTCGTCGGTTGGCAGGCTGCGCAGGGCAAGGGGTTCGAGGTCGGAGACGAGCGAGCGAGGAGCCTGCTCGCAGGTGGTGATGCGCTTGCCCATGGCGATGGCGATGCGGAGGAGCTCACTCGACCGCGGGCTGTCGTCGAGGATGATGACCTCTGCAGCGCGACCGACCAACCGCTGCAGTGAGCGCTCGTCGGCCGTGCCGATGCACTCCACGCCCGGGGGCAGGCGGAGATGGGCCGGCGGCCTGACCCTGCGGCCCGTACCAAAGTCGCCCATCCAACAGACGGGGAGATAGCTGTCCTCGGGGAGCCAGTGGAGGCCAGCAAGGAGCTGCCTCGCCTGGTCGTCTTCGCCGTTGCCGCCGACCACGAGGAGGTGGGTGGGCGCGCCTGCGGCGAAGAGACCCTCTGCGGCAAAGAAGCGTCGCGGGAGCCCTCGCTCGACGGCCACCAGTCTCTCCCAGTCTACCAGCGGTGCGGCCATGGAGGCCCGCAGGTCGCGGGCACCCGAGACGACGACCGCGTGGGCGAGCTCGAGCGCCAGCCGGGTAGAGGCGAGGCAGGGGCCGGGCTCTACAGCGGGCTTCCCCCGGCTCTGACCGTTGCGCCCAAGGGCGTGGGCCGAGACGACCCGCCGCGCCTGCGGGAGGGCGTCGGCTACAAGCGCCATCTCTTCGCCCTGGCCCTGCACCAGATCGATGCGGCCCTCCTGATCGAGTTCGCGCAGCGCCCAGGCGACGGGAGCGGCATGCTCCGACATGGCAGCTGCGCCGCGGCGACGCACCGCGCGGAGGACCGAGGCCCACCGTACCGTGTAGGGCGCCTCCAGGTCGGTGCGGGGCTCAACATAGCCCTCCATGGTATAGACAACCGAGACATCCACACCGCGCCGGTGCAGCGCGTCGGCGAGGTCGCGGGTACAGAACTGCGCAGCGCCGGCGCGGGCATCCCAAGGCGAGAAGGTGGTTGTGAGAGCGACGCGCATCGATGTCCG
>JABMMX010000285.1 GCA_013205435.1 Deltaproteobacteria bacterium | reverse complement strand
TCAAGGTCGAGATGAACGGCACCATCGGCTACACCGCCATCGACGGCGTGGTGCGCAACGGCGTGCCGCCCTCCTCCATCGCCGACCCCACCTTCGACGAGGCCGGCTGCCGCCTGCTCCGCCGCCGCCGGCTCGTCTGCGAGCCGCCCTGCGCGCCCAGCCAGACCTGCGACGTTGGCGCCGCCTGCATTCCCGCGCCGCTCGGCCAGGACCAGGGCCAGGTGACCTTCGCGGGGCTCGTGGCGCCCGTCACCCTCTCGCCGCTCCCGCCCGGCAGCACCTACTTCTTCACCCGCCTCACCCACCCGGGCTTCGCCGACGGTGACCTCATCCGCCTTACCTCGACGCCCGGCTACCTCGGCGCGCTCGAACTCTATGGCGTGGGCGTTTCGCAGGTGGTACCAACCGAGCCGATTGTGGTGGTCACCGAGGGGCAGCCACTGGCGCTCGCCTGGGACGCCGCCGCGCCCGACGCGCGCAGCCGCGTGCTGGTAGAGCTGACCATCGACCAGCATGGCCTCACGCCCGTGACCGCCGTCTGCGATCTGGCCGACACGGGCAGCGCGGTCATCCCCTCCGCCGTCGTCGACGGCCTCGTCGCGGCCGGCGTTACAGGGTTCCCGTCGGGCCGTGTCACACGCCGCACGGTCGACTCCGTGACGGTCGGCGACCAGTGCGCCGAGTTCATCGTGAGCTCCGTCCGAGATCTCCAGCTCGAGGTCACCGGCTTTGTCCCCTGTATCTCTACCGCCGATTGCCCCGCGGGAACCGCCTGCACCCTCGCCATCCAGCAGTGCCAATGAGCCTCCGCAGCACGCTCCTCCTTCCGCTCCTCCTTCTTGCAGCCGCCTGCAGCAGCGACCCTGTCCGCGAGCCGGGCAGCTCCGGTGACGACACCTCGGTCGCCGACACGGGTAGCGACACCGCCGGTTCTGCCGACGCCGAGAGCGACACCGCCGCCGACACGGCTCCGGCCGACACCACCGCCGACACGGCGGTCGACACCGTCACCGAGCCGGACACTGGGGCTGACACAACGACCGACACAGCGGTCGATACGTCGGCCGACACCGGCATCCCGCCCGACCTCTGCGCGCCCGTGGTGCGGAGCTCGCCGCTCCCCCGCCCCCTCTCTGCCGACGCTGCCGGTCACACCTGGCAAGAGCGTCGCGGCGGCCTCGTCTTCGACAGCCAGGGCAACGGCGTGGTCGCCGACGCCGACGGCAACCTCTACCGCATCGAGCCGACCGGCCGGCGCACGCTCTGGGTGGCCGACGCCTTCGAGGCCGTGGAGGCGATGGTCTATCTCCGCACCGGAGAACTGGCCGTCGTCGACCCCATCCTCGGCCGCATCCGGCTCGTCTATCCGAACGCCGAGGTGCGGACCCTGGTAACCGACCTCGACCACCCCGTGGGGCTCGACCTCGACCTCGACGGCTTCCTCATGCTCTCCGAGGCGACCAGCGCCACCATCTCCCGCATCGACCCCACGACCGGCGGCCGCGCCCCCATCTTCCGCGGCCTCGACTTCAAGCCCGGCGGCCTGGCCTTTTCGGCCGACTACAACCGGCTCTACATCGTCGCATTCGGAACGGGCGCCGTCTATGCCATGGACCGCGACAGCGCGGGCGTCTGGACGCTGCCTGCCCTCTTCGGCCGCGTCGGCGATCAGAGCTCAAGCTGCACCGCCGACACGGTTGGACAGCCCTGTCTCTTCGGCACGGGCGCAGGGTTCTGCCGCGACGCTGGCAGCGGTCCGCTCTGTGCGGAGGCATCGGACTGCAGCGCTGCGGCAGCGGGCGACCTCTGTGAGCCGTCGGCCGGCCTGAGTGGTCGCTGCCTCGACTATGGATTTGGGCTCACCTGCCAGGCCAGCGGCCCCTGCGAAGGCGCCGCGGCGGGCGACGCCTGCCTGGAGTTCGGGGTTCCCGGCGTCTGCAATGCGGACGGCTTCGGCGGCCTGAGCTGTGGCCCACCGAACAGCTGCGCGACCGCGGCCTCCGGGACGGATTGCGTCCAGTTCGGTCTGCCGGGCAGCTGCCGGTCGGCGGGGCTTGTGGGCGGCAGTTACTGCGACACCGACCCCTGCCTCGGCAGGCTCGCCGGTGCAGGCTGCTCGAGCTACATGGGCATGACGGGAGCCTGCCGCTTTAGCAGCGGCGCGCTGCTCTGCATCGAGGTCTCGGCCTGCGGCGGCAGCGTGGCAGGCGACTCCTGCCTGCAGAGCGGGGTCTTCGGTCGTTGCGCTACCGTCGCGGGCGGTCTCTCCTGCGAGCCGCCACCGACCTGCGAATCGCTCGCCATCGGCTCAGGCTGCGAGGAGTACGGCGACGCCGGCACCTGCGTGGACGGTGGCGGCTTCATCTACTGCGACACCAACAGCTGCCTCGGCACGCCACTCGGCACGGCCTGCACCCGGTTCGGTCAGCTCGGCGCCTGTGCCGACGGCTTCTGCACCGCGGGACTGGAATGTGCCGGCGCCGCAGATGGCGACAGCTGCCTCGGCCAGTTCGGGCTCGCCGGCACCTGCACCGATTCCACCGAAGGGGCGCTCACCTGTCAGATCTACAGCTCCTGCGCCGACCGTGCCTCGGAGGCCTGCACCGACATGCTCCGCGACGTCCTCGGTGTCTGCACACCCAACGCTGCAGACGAGGTCTTCTGCGACCTGCAGAACGGCTGCGATGGTGCTGCGAGCGGAACCAGCTGCACCACCGCGACAGGTGAGGCAGGGCGGTGCGCAACGGGCGATGCGGGACTTGGCGTCTGCGTCTCTGCCAACCCCTGCCTCGGCCAGTTCGTGGGCGCCTCCTGCACCTCTGCCATCGGCAATCCGGGGACCTGCGGGCTCGGCTTCGCCGGCCTCGTCTGCATCGAGACAGAGCTGCCCTGCCGCGGCAGCGCAGCGGGCGACAGCTGCCTCACCGACGTCGGTGGTTCGGGGCGCTGCAGCGACGTCGGCGCAGGCGCACTCGTCTGTCTGCCCGCCCTCCCGTGCGAGGGCGCGGTGGTAGGCGACGGTTGCATCACGATCGGCGGGCAGCCCGGTGTCTGCGAGTCTGCCGGCGACGGCACGCTCACCTGTGCGCCTGCGGGCGGCTGCACGACGACCTCCGCCGGCGCCCCCTGTCTGACCGAGAGCGGCGCGAACGGCACCTGCGTGGCCGGGGCCGGCGACCGTCAGACCTGGTGCCTGGTACCCTCGACGACACCCGACATCACGGCCATCACCACCGACGGCTGCGGCGGCGTCTATGTCGCAGACCTCGCGAGCGGCGCCATCTGGCGCTCCATCGATAGCCCCTTCGAGCCGCTCTCCCCCGCGCCCATGGGCCGGGTCACGGGGCTCGCCTGGGCAAACGGCTCTGTGGGCTGGAACCCCGGACGGCTCTATCTGGCCTCGGAGGGTGGCCGCCTGCTCTCCGCACTCGAGCCAGGCGCCGGCCCGCGCCAACCCATCCTGCCCGAGCGGACCGACACGCTTCCGACCGGCCCCGAGCGGGCCTTCCGGGTCGACTGCCGCAACCTGCCGTCTTCGCCCATTGCCAGCTACGAACTGCCCAACCAGGTCGGCTACCACGGCCTGGCCTTCGACGAGTTCGGCTACATGATCGGCTCCTCCGGCAGCGCGCTGGTGGCCGTCAACCGCGCCGGCCAGGTGCAGGCCTATGCCCCGGGACTCGCCGGCGTGCAGGGCATGGACTGGCTCCCCGACGGCACCATGGTGGTCAACTCCTCCGAAGGTGTCGTCTCGATTGCGCCCAGCGGTGCGCGGCGGACGCTCGCCAGCATCTACGGGTATGGCATCACGGCGGGACCAGACGGCATGATCTACTCCGCCGACAACAGCTCCGTCTACCGCATCGACCCGGAGACCGGCGAGACCGAGACCTACCTCTCGCCCGCCACCTTCGGGCAGAGCTGGGGGCCGAGGAATGTGGAGTTCGATAGCAACTTCGAGGTCATGTATATCGGCTCGTTCGGCGACTGGGTCTACGCGCTCACCATCGACGAGACGGTCAAGCCGGTCGGCGCCCCCCGCAGATTCGCCAAGGTGCGCGACAGTATCAGCTGGCAGGACGGCCTAGGCGCCGACGCCTGTGGCAACCTCTTTGTCCCCAACTACGACAGCGGCGCCCTCTTTCGGCTCCGTCCCGACGGCCAGACAGAGACCTTCGTTACGCTCGGCTTCCCCGCCTACGGCCATGCTGTGGAGTGGGGCAACGGCATCGGTGGCTGGTCGGAGACCTCACTCTTCCTGCCCCAGCCCTACGACGGCAACACGGTGCTCGAGCTCGAGGTAGGCGTGCCGGGCCGCGAGGCGCTCTACCGATAGCATCGGCTCAGCCATCGTTCTCAGCGGCCGATCCGATTTCTGTGGCATAAGTTTGACGATACCGTGGCGATGCTGCAAATTGTCGCCTGTATTGTCCGGCCTGCGCCTGCGGCCGCCGGATGAAACCCGACCGTCGGCGGGCTACGCTCCATGTATGCATCTCAGTTCGAGCGTTACGAGCTCAAGTATCTGCTGAACGAGCAGCAGGCCGGCGTGATCCGTCGTGCACTGCTGCCCTGGTGCGCCGTCGACCCCCACAACGCCGACGGAGAGAGCGGTGGCTACCCCATCTT
>JABMMX010000284.1 GCA_013205435.1 Deltaproteobacteria bacterium | reverse complement strand
CGACGGCCGCCAGCGCGCGGTAGATGCCGCTCGGCGCCGTATCGGGCATGCGGGCTGCCGCGAAGTCCTGCTGCTGCCGCGCCGGCGCCGCACTCAGTGGCTGCACCTCCTCCTCGGCAATGAGGAAGGCCGTGCCGGCCGTAACGCGTGCGGCGAGATCGGCGGCGGAGGTGGGCAGCGTGGTTGCGGTGCCCTGCTCGAGGATGGCGAAGACGGCGCTCTTGAAGGGCAGCAGGGTCTGCGACGCGAGGTTCTGGATATCGTAGGAGCAGCGAAGTGTATCAGTGCTCGTGACCGTGCCGGTCGTGAGTTGCAGCGACGGGCCGAGTACGACGAGATCAGCGGGCTCCGCAAGCCGGAGCGTCAGCGAAGTCCGCGTCACGCCGACGGTCTTGTCGCCCTCCACCTCGCGCGCAGCGACGGAGACCGTGTAGGTGCCCGAACCGATGAAGGCATGCTCAGCCGTCGGGCCGGCGCCGATGAGCTCCTGGCCGTCGCCGAAGCGCCAATCGTAGCGCACGCTTTCGGGCAGGAGACCTGCCGGCGCGTTGATTAGCTCGGAGCCGAAGCGGATCGGCCGCGACGGGAAGAGCACAGCATCAGCAGTTGGCTCCACGATACGCACGCCAAACGAGGCTGCGTCGGACTTCTCCTCCGAGCAGGCGGTAAGCAGCGCCGAGCCAGCCAAAAGGAGCGTAGCGGCGAGCAGGCCGCGTTGGAGCATTCGCAGGGGCGATAGGGACATGCGGGTTCCTGAAGCAACAGGCCATCTCATACAGTAGCCGATGGGTTAGCCCACAGGCGGGCAGGGCGGCAATAGTGAAGCAACGGAGGCCAAACGCTTGACGGTCTGCGGCCCCCTCTCGTAACCTAGTCCGCGGAGCAGTCGTTTGTGCTGCTTCGAGCGTGGAACCCAGGAGTCGATTGTGGCAACCCGTCGTGGCAGCGGTGACTTGGATGATTTGAAGGCGAAGCTTGGCGTAACGGGCGGCTCGGAGGCCGTCTCCGCTCCCGATTCGACCACGGACCCCGGCGCACCCGAGGCCGCCTCGGCGCCCGCTGCAGCACCGGCCCCGTCGGCTGCGGCGCCCGCGCCTGCTCCCGTCTATCGCCCGACCTTGCCCGAGGAGCCCATCGAAGCTCCCCGAACTGCCAACACGGCCATTATCCTCGGTGTCGCATTCTGCATCCTTGTGGGTGGCGGCTTCGGCTGGGGCTTCAGCCAGGTCTCGGCCGGCCGCGAACTCATGCAGTCGCGCCGTACCTCGGCCGCCTCGGTCCTCGACAGCATCGAGAAGTCGGCAACGCCGCTACGTACCCTAAAGACGGCGCTGGTCACCCTCACCGTCCCCATGGGCTACAAGCCGGATATTCAGGCTGCGATCACGGCGGCCTACGGCGCACAGAAGCCCGTCCTCGAGCCCGCCACCCTTACAGGCGCGCAGACCCTGCTCGCCTATGATGGCACCCTGGCCCGCAAGCTGATCACCTTCGCAGCCGCCTCCTCGATTCTCGCCGAGCTTGTCGACGCCCATGTCGTCGCCACCGAGCGCGACAAGGTCGACCTCGAGACCAAGCAGGGTGCGCTCCGCCAGTTCGGTATCCTCTTCGACATCGATGGCCAGATGGGCAACTATGCCGCCCTCGAGAAGAACCCCGCCGCCGGCTTCGCGCCCAAGCGGGCGACCAAGGTTACCTTCGAGCAGCTTAAGGAGGCCCCGGCCAACGCTGGCGGGCCGCCGACCTACGAGGTCACCCTCTCCAACGGCAGCAAGGTCGCCATTCCTGTCTACAACCTGCTGACCATCGACCCGGCCGAACTCACCACCGAGGCCAGCGCCGACTCCGCCGCCAAGCGTTATGCCGGCCGCATCACAGACATCATGAAGCGGCTTGATGCCCTTGTTGAACTCCAGTCGGACCTCATCAAGTCGCTCAAGGCGATCGGCTCGTAACGGCTCGGGCGCAGGTGCAGAAAGGCCCTTCGCTCCTCATCGCCGGAGGGCTCGACCCGCTCGGCGGAGCAGGCATCACCGCCGACGCTACCTTGGCCTCGGTGCTCGGCCTAGCGCCGCTGCCTGTTGCGCTCGCCCTCGTCGAGCAAGACTCGTACGGCGTGCGCGGGCTCTGGCCCATCGCGTCGGACCGCTTTGCGGGCTCCTTCCGCGCCGCGCTCGAAGATGGCCGCCCCGCTGTCGTGAGGGTCGGTGTCATCGGCTCCATTGATGCAGCTGAATGGCTGGTCGCCGAGCTCCTCCCTTGGCTCCGAAGCGACCCTGCGCGCAGGCTCGTCCTCGACCCTGTGCTCCGTGGTGGCACTGCGCTCGGTGCGCCGCTCGCCCCCGACGCCATGCTGCCCCTGCTGCGCGCGCTCGCCTCGCCGCAGACCATCCTCACGCCGAACGCCGCCGAACTGGCAAAGCTGTCCGCGGCAGTAAGCCCCCGCACCCACGCTGAGGCTGTCGAACTTGCGCTCCAACTTCACCGCGAGACGGGCGCGGCGGTTCTGCTAAAGTCAGGCCACACCGACCGCCCCGGGGAGGACGGCTGGGTCGCAGACGGCGCAGTGACAATGCTCCCCGCTCAGCCCCGCTGGTCGCATGATCTCCACGGGACCGGCTGCTTTCTGGCTACCGCGCTCGCCTGTGGCGTCGCGCTCGGCAAGCCTCCGTTGCAGGCTGCAGCAGATGCCTCCGCCATGCTCGCCCGTCTGGTCGCAGGCGGCGGCGTCGCACAGGTTGGGGCAGGGCGGCCGCAGCTGCTGCACGCGCTGGCACGATGGTGAGCGAACGCCGCTTCGGCGCCGTCGACGGCCTGCTCGCAGCGGCATCGGGGCTCATCCTCCTCGGGCTCTGGGCTGCAGCGCAGAAGGGGTTCGCGCCGGCCTGGTCTGCGGCTCAAGCCTGCAACGCCCGCAGCCTGCCGGTTGGCCTCGTCTCCTGCTTCACGACCGCTCCCTGGCTGCACCTCTCGCCGACCCACGCCCTGCTCAACCTGCTCGCCATCGGGGTGCTCTGGCGCCACCTGCGCCGCGGCTCCGCTGCCAGCGTAGCAGTTGCCGGCCTCGGCGGCTCGGCAGCAGGAATGGTCGCGGCCTCCCTCCTGTTCGGAGTCCCCGTCGTCGGCGCCTCGGCCCTTGTGCACGGTCTGCTCGGCCGCAGTTTTGTACAGGTCACCGCGCCGCTCGCAGCCTTCGACCTCCTTGCAGTCAGCGGCCTCCTCGCGCTCGGAGCGACTGCGACTACCTGGACCGGCCATCTCGTCGCGACACTCGCTGGCGCCGGCGCGAGCATCCTTCTTGCGAGAGGTAGCCGCCCTCGGTAAGCGCCGCGCAGCGGCTGATGCCAACGGCGTCGTTCGAACAACGTTTGGAGAGTCAGATGAAGATTTGTGTGGTCGGTTCGGGATATGTGGGTTTGGTCGCCGGTGCCTGCTTTGCCGATGTCGGTAACACAGTCGTCTGTGCCGATATCGACGCCCGCAAGATCGAGATGCTCAAGCGAAACGAGCTCCCCATCTACGAGCCCGGTCTCGACGAGATCGTGATCCGCAATCAGGCCGATGGTCGTCTCTCCTTCACCACCGATGTCGCTGCTGCCATCCGACAGAGCAAGGTCATCTTCATCGCCGTCGGCACGCCGATGACCGACGAGGGCGCGGCCGACCTCAAGTATGTAGAGGCGGTCGCCGAGACCATTGGCGACAACCTCACCACCTTCAAGGTCATCGTCGACAAGTCCACCGTCCCCGTGGGCACCGCCGACCTCGTTACCCGCATCATCGCAAGCCGAACCACCGCCGAGTTCGCGGTTGTTTCTAACCCGGAGTTCCTCAAGGAGGGCGTTGCAGTCAGCGACTTCCTCCGCCCCGACCGGGTCGTCATTGGCACCGACGATGCCCGCGCCAAAGAGCTGATGGCGCAGCTTTACGCTCCCTTTCAGCGGGCCAGCAACCGCATCATCTTCATGGACGCCCGCTCCGCCGAGATGACCAAGTATGCCGCCAACGCGATGCTCGCGACCCGCATCAGCTTCATGAACGAGATCGCACGGCTCTGCGAAGAGACCGGCGCCGACGCCGAAATGGTCCGCCACGGCATCGGCAGCGATGCACGCATCGGCAACAAGTTCCTCTACCCGGGCGTCGGTTTCGGAGGCTCCTGCTTCCCCAAAGATGTGCGCGCCGTCATCCACACTGCTCACCGGAAGGGCCAGCGCATGCGCATCCTCGAGGCCGTCATGGAGGTCAACGAGGACCAGAAGCTCCGCATCGTCGACCGGGTCGTGGAGCAGTTCGGAGAGGACCTCACCGGCCGCACCTTCGGCGTCTGGGGGCTCGCCTTCAAGCCCGAGACGGACGACATGCGCGAGGCCCCCTCCATCACCATCATCAAGAACCTGCTGGCACGCGGCGCCAAGGTCCGCGCTACCGACCGTGCCGCCTTCGAGACCGCCCACGCCTGCTTTGGCGACACCATCGACTACGTGAAGGACGAGTATGACGTCCTCGACGGCGCCGACGCCCTCATTGTCGTCACGGAGTGGAAAGAGTTCCGCAATCCAGACTTTGATCGTATCAAGGAGCTGCTGAAGCAGCCCGTCATCTTCGACGGCCGCAATCTCTACGACCCGGCCTTCATGCGGGCGCAGGGCTTTACCCACTTCTCCATCGGCCGCGTCGCGCCGACCAAGCCGCTCTAACGAGGTCACATGTCGAACCGCCGTCTCTTCGCGAAGCGTCTCATCGTCGGCAGCGGCTTCACCGCGCTCACAGCTCT
>JABMMX010000028.1 GCA_013205435.1 Deltaproteobacteria bacterium | reverse complement strand
CCCCCACCCCTTCTGGGCCTGCTTCTGGCCCCGGGAAGGGCTCCGCGAGGTCGCCCGGCAGCCCCGGCTCTGCCGACCGGGCCGCCAACCCGCCCCAAGCAGGCGCCGAACAGAACCCGGCCGTCGGCCAAGGCGCCCCCTCCGAGCCCAGCGCCACAGGCAACGCAGCCCCCGGCAACGCTCCCGCCGCGAAGTCGAGCCCCGTCGAGTCCAAGGTCGCAGCCATGGGCGAGCCCCCCTGCGAGGCACTGCGAAGCCCCTACAAGGCCATGCTCTGCAAGCTCCGCAAGGAGCGCACCGAGGCCGCCGCCAAGGCCGCAGAAGAGGCTGCAGCCAAGCCCGGCGCAGACCCGAACAGGCCCGGCGCAGACAAGCCCGGCGCAGACAAGAGCGCACTCGGCCAACCCGGCGGCGGCACCTCCAAGAAGGGCAACCAGCCCCCCGCGACCAGCCAGCAGCCCCCCTTGAGCCCCAACCTCGTCGCCGGTGTCGGCCTCTCCGTCGGCTTCCTGCTCGGCCTCCTCTTCTCCCTCTTCTACTACCGATTCTACCGCCGATAGGGGTCTGCCATGCGCCTCCGATTCACCCTCATCGCACTGCTCACCAGCCTCGCCGCTGCCCCCGCCCAGGCCGCCGTGGAGGAGCGGGTCGTTGTCGTCGCCGTCGACCGCTTCGCCACCTGCGCCACCACCGAGGGCGAGAGCGTCACCGACGAAGACCGCGCCGCCATCCGAGAGGCCCTCCTCCCCACGCTCGACCGCATGGGCGACAAAGACTGCGTCGCCACTCCCGACGCCTGCGTCGCCGCCCTCACCGCCTCTACCTGCGACGGCCTCGCCGACCTCTGGCGCCCCACCATCGCGCCGCCCCCCACACCGCCCGCCATGCCCGGCTGGGTGCGTATCATCGCCGACCGCATGGCCGCGCAGACCACCGCCTGCCTGCAGGGCGAACGGGGCACCCCCGCCACCGACGAAGAGCGCGAGACCATCGCCTGGCACACCCAGACCATGTGGGCCCAGCTCCTCGCCTCACCCCCCGACACCTGCACCATGAACGAGGCCAAGGCCACAGAATGCGCAGAGGCCCTCTTCGGTCAGGGCTGCGACGCCCTCGCAGGCGCGCTCGGCGGCGTCGACGGCGCCGGCCTGAACGGCATGGAGGCCTGCGAACCCCTCGCCACCTGCATCGCGGTGCCGGCCGGCATGGAGGGCCTCACCAACGGCCACGGCATGGACCAACTCGACGAGCTCGGCAAGTAGCGGCGGGGCGCATTCGCTTGTGCCCGTAATCTCGCTTGATGTACGGGGCGGACGCGAATTCTCTCTCGGCAGGTTCAAAATGAACGGTGGTTGGACGCACGACGAACTTCAGCGCTGTCTCACGCAGAAGCAGCAGTGGGTGAAGAACAAGGCGAATCAGAATCCCAATGAGGCGGCCACGAAGAATGCCTGCATTGAGCCGATTCTTCGCGCGCTCGGTTGGGACCCCTCGGACGACGAAGAGGTAGTCCCGGAGTGGGGCAAGACGCAGGCGGCAGGTCGAGCGGACTATGCACTGATCTCGGAGCACGGCGGCCACCCGATTGCAGTCCTCGAGGCGAAGTCGCTCACGACCACCATCTCCGACAAGGACGTCACGCAGACGCTCCAATATGCGCAACTCCAGCAGGTCACCTGGGCCATCGTCACGAATGGCAGTACGTGGCGCCTCTACGATGCGCTTAAGCAGGCGCAGTGGACCGAACGCCTCGTCTGGTCGATTCAAATCGACGACTTCGACGCGGCAGAAAGGCTCTCCCAAATCGCCAAGTCGGAGCTTCCTGGTCTCAAAGACAGGTTGGAACGCATTCAGGATGCAATCGTTCTGAATGCCGTGCTCGAGCGCCTCTTCCGACACCCCACAGCGGAGTTCGTCGCGCTGCTCGGCAAGGAGAGCGGTCTCCCTGCAAAGCGGATTCGCGAGGTCATGGGTCAGCCTGCTTTGAGCGGTTCGTTCTCCGGTTCTGCGCCGCTACCCGAGGCGAGCGTCAGCCAACCAGCGCCGCGTCGGGGTCGTCCCAAGAAGGTGCAGCAAGAGGTGCTGGAGCCTGCAGCAATCGACCGCACAAAAATCACGGGTCGAAAGCCGACTTCGTTCTCCATCGGCGACCAAAGCTTCGAGGTGCGGAACTGGCGCGAGATTTGGACGACGGCAGCGGAGCATGTGCTGCTGGTGAGTCCAAAGGCATTCGCGAGAGCGGCCGAGTCAGACGAGTTCCTCGCAAGGCGCGGTCGAACCATCGGTGCTGATCCTTCGGAGATGCGCAGCGCCTACCCGGCCGGCCGCTTCTTCATCGAAGTGAATCTCTCCAGTCAGCACATCGCCTCACTGACGAAACAGCTCGTGGCGTTTGCGCTACCGGGTACATCCTTCGGTTACGCGCTTCGCGACGAAGTAGCCTAAAACCCCACCCCGCAACTCTCGAACGCGGTGTTGCATGCGCCCGCCAGAAGCGGCTCGCGAAGGCAGCTCCAGAGTGCATCCACCTGCGGTGCGCAGGTCGTCGCGAGGCAGCTGATCTGGCTATCGCTGCAGCCCCTCATGCACTGGTTCAGAGCCAGCCCCTGCACCGGGCAGATCGGACGAATGCAGGCCGGCAGGTTCTCGCCGATGCAGTTCGCGCAGCTCGTGCTGCCACTCCCCACCATGCAGTTGATGAAGCAGCCGCCGTCGTCGGCCGGGCAGGCCGCCGCGCAGGTCGCAAAGTCGGGGCAGAGCGGCCCGCTCGGATCGGCATAGGGCGTGCGCAGAATCAGATAGTTCAGACACATCTCGTCGGTCGTGTTCTCGCCCCAACGCACATCGCGCGGCTCCTGCCGCACGCCACCAATCACCGCCTGGTTGGCCGCCGAGTTGTCGTAGACGCACTCGAGCCGCACCGAATCGCCCAGCCCGTAGGGCAGCGCCGCGCTCTCCTCAAACCGGTAGAACTGCTGCCAGTTGAAGTCCCAGCGCGGGATCTCCACCAGGCACTGCTCGCTGCCATCGGCCTTCACCAGCGTTGCTCGAATCTCCGTGCCGAGCTGGTGCATGTGGGGCAGCACGCCCACGATGTCGGCTACGCCAGGCGCAGAGAAGAGCTTCGTCTGCACAGACCGCGCCTCACCCGCAGGAATCGCAATCCCCGTGTTCGCCAGCCCCGTGATGGTGATGACCGACCGCGGCGTCGTCCCGGCCGGCAGCGTCCAGAGCTCGGCGCGCGTCGCATCCTCCGGCACGGGCGCATCGGCCGCCAGCCCCAGCAGGTTGAAGTGCATCTGCATCACAATCTTCGAGCCGGCCGGGATCGGCAGCGCCGAGTCGGGCGGGAAGACCAGCGGCTGCTGCCCCGGCACCCATCCCGCGATGGTCTCGCCGCCGCCTACGCCCGGCCCGCCAAAGCAGGTGTAGCCCGGACCCGGCTCGGCGGCATCCTTGGCCTCGAGCTCCGCCACATCGGCCGCATCCACCCGGTAGAGAAGCACATGGTGCACCACGCTCCGCGCGCCCGGCAGGACGTTCGAGGCCGTGATGAAGGTGTCGGCAGCAAAGGTGTAGTCGAGCGGCAGGCAGCGGTAGTCGTCGCTCTTGGACCGGTCGGCCGTGTAGCCCGTGGCTGTACCAAGCGTCAGCGAGGGGGCACCGAGCGTCGAACCCTCCGGCGCAACCGGCGCCACGTAGTCGGCCGGGTCGCCCTCAGGCAGGCCGGCAGCAAACCAGTCCTGCAGCGTCGCAATCTCGCCCTCGCTCAGCGCCCGGGAGTGCTGCAGCGGGTGGCAGTCGTCGGTCGGCAGCCAGGGCGGCATGCGCTTGCTCGTCACCGCGTCGGCAATGGCGCTGCCCATGGGAGCGGCCTCCGCAAAGGTCTGCAGCGAGAAGCCCGCCGTGCCTTCCGGGTTGTGGCAGCCCACGCACTTCTGCTCCACGATGGCCCGCGCATCCTTGTGCCAGGTGGTGAGCGTGCCGCCCAGGCTCCCATCGAGCTCGCGTCCGGTGTCGGTGATGCCGCTGCCCGAGCCAGCGCCCGTGTCGGTGGCATCGCTGCCGGAGCCGGTCGCGCCGCTGTTCTTGGCGGCCGTGTCGGTGCCGCAGGCGGCCAGAAGGAGGAGGCTCAACCCAATCAGATGCTTCATGAAAATGCCGCTCCGCGGAAGGCAGCCGAGATAGGCCACCTGCGAAGAGACCTTCTACGCCACTTTGGTTTACCGCGGCAAGATGCCGCGCACGCTACCGTCCGTCTGCCAGCCGCAAGAAGCCGCCCAGCGTGCCGAGGTAGGCCGCCCCGGTGTCTATCTTCGTTGCGCGGAAAAAATCCGCAGGCCAACGCTACGATCTTGGCGCGTCATTGTGGACTGGCGCAACAAAAACGGACAGATCGTCTAAGGTGTCAGGCAGCGCAGGTGGCGGTTCGGGTTTGAGCTTCGAAGGTGGCAGGGGATAGCAGGCCAAGGGTCGAGTGCCGGCGGTGG
>JABMMX010000283.1 GCA_013205435.1 Deltaproteobacteria bacterium | reverse complement strand
GGGCGGCGGAGGCGGAGGCGCCGGTAGCGGCCAGAAGCTCAACGGCTTCAGTAACTCCGATATCTCTGGCTCGGGCGGCGGCGGAGGTTCCGGCGGATGCGGCGCCGAGGCCGGGTATGCTGGCAACGGTGGAGGAGGTTCGTTTGGCATCTTCCTCTACTGGTCGGCCGGGGAGACGGGAGGCCTGCCCCAAATCTTCGGCAACGCCCTTGCGCGCGGTCGCGCCGGCGATGGCGGAACAGGGGGCGCGGGCGGCGCCGGCGGCGATGGCGGCGCAGCGGGAGCCGGAGGTGCTATCGGCGCATACAACGGCCCGCTCTACTGCATCTTTGGCGGAGCCTCCGGAGGCAACGGCAGCCGCGGCGGCCACGGCGGTGGCGGCGGCGGCGGCTGCGGTTGAAACTCGGTCGACATCTTCGCCTGGGGCACCTCCGCAGGCACCGATGTCTACGCCGATGTGAACACCTTCCTGCTCGCTGAAACGGCTGTCACCGCAGGGTCAGGCGGCGATGGCGGCAACTCCATCAACACTGCCTCCGGCACGGGCGGCGACGGCGCGCGCGGAAGGACGAACACGGTCCTCTTCCTGCGATAACAGAAAACCTTCGCAGCGGTGCGGCGCCGCACGCTCCTGGCGCCTTTGCCCACAACCGCGACATCGCCTAGTTCCTCGGGCGCAGAGAACTCACCCGCACTGCGAGGAACCCATGCGCGCCACACTCCGCCTCTCCGCCGCCCTCCTGCTCGCCCTCTTCGCCTTCGCAGGCTGCGACGACGATGCCCCGACAAAGCAGACGCCCTCCACTTGGACCACCGCGGCCAAGGACCTCGAGAGCGCCGTCCTCTCCGCCAGCGGGACTGCACCCGATGACCTCTGGGTCGTCGGCGCCGATGCCGGCACCGGCGGCATGGTCGCACGGTTCAACGGCACAGCCTGGGAGCGGCTGAACAGCGGCCAGCGCTACGACCTCTGGTGGGTGCAGGCCCTCGACAGCACCCACGTCTTTCTCGCCGGTGCCGGCGCCACCGTCCTCGAATGGGACGGCACCGCCTTCCGCCGCCACCAGACCCCCGGGCGCGCCGCCGACACCGTCTTCGGCCTCTGGGCCTCCTCGCCCGACGACATCTGGGCCGTCGGAGGCCGCGCAGGACGCTACGGCTTCATCTGGCACTACGACGGCACCGCCTGGACCAACCTCGACCTGCCCGACAACATCCCGCTCACCCCAAGCGGCGACCTCCCCGCCTTCTTCAAGGTCTGGGGCCGCGCGGCGAACGACGTCTACATTGTCGGCAGTTACGGCATGTTTCTCCACTTCGACGGCACAGCCTGGTCCACCATCGCGACGCCTACCCGAGAGACCTACTTCACCGTCGCCGGCAACGCTGACAGCGTCTACGCAGTCGGCGCGCTCGGCACCGTCATCGACGGCAGCGGCCAGAGCATCGGCCCCACCGATGCCCCCCTCCTGCAGGGCCTCTGGGTGAGCGAATCGGGCGAGGCCTTCCTCGCCGGTCAGGACGGCGCCCTCTTCCGCGGACGACCCGGCGCCTGGACCCGCATGGCCCGCCCCGACGGCGCCGCGCCCGAGTCCATCCATGCCATTTGGGGCGACAACGCCGGCACTGTCTGGGGCGTAGGTGGCTCCGTCCTCACACCCGCGCTCGACAAGGGCCTCATCTACCGCCTTGGCACCGACACCGTACCGGCGCTGCAGGCGGTCGAACCCACCAAGCCGGCAGAGGCCGTTTGCCCCGAAGGGCGCGTCGACCTCGCGCCCACCGCCTCGATTGCGCACCGCTGGAACGAGCTCCTCATCGACTCCATCCGGCGCGACATCCCCAAGCCCGGCGTACATGCCCGCAACCTCTTCCACAGCGCCATCGCCTCCTGGGACGGTTGGGCCGCCTACGACGCAACCGCCGATGGCTATCTCACCATCGAAAAGCAGAGCCCCGAAGACCCTGCCGCAGCCCGCGAAGTCGCCATCTCCTACGCCCAGTATCGGGTGCTGTCCCACCGCTACGAGAAGGCCGTCGGAGGCCCGATCAGCCTCGCCTGCTACCGCGCCTTCATGGAGCAGCTCGGCCTCGACCCTGCCGATTCTGCCACAACCGGCGACACCCCCGCGGCTCTTGGAAACCGCATCGGTGCCGCCATCATCGACACCTTCGCCGACGACGGCGCCAACGAGGCCGCAGGCTACGCAGACCTCACAGGTTATGCCCCCGTCAATGCCCCGCTCACCGTCGACCGCGCCGGCACCATCTGCCAGTCGCCCAACCTCTGGCAGGAGCTCAACCTCGCGGAGGGCGAGACCCAGAACGGCATCATCGTCGAAGGCCGCCAGTCCTACATCGGCTCCAACTGGTGCTTCATCACCTCCTTCGCGCTCGGTGAGCCCGACGAGCGCGGCGTCCACCTCGATACCGACATTGAGCCCGTCATCGATGACCCCCGCATGAAGGAGTGGGTCCTGGACCTGCTGCGCACCCACGCGAAACTCTCCCCGAACGGGCCGGAGTCCCGCGACTTCTCTCCCGGCACCTACGGCAACAACAGTCTTGGCGAGAACGACGGCAGCGGACACCCGATCAACCCCATCACCGCGCAACCCTACGCGCCAAACCCCGAGAAGACCGGCGACTTCTTCCGTGTCCTCGCCGAGTTCTGGGCCGACGGACCCAAGTCTGAGACGCCGCCGGGCCACTGGTTCGTCCTCGCCAACAAGGTCTCCGACGACCTTACCGACTACCGGCTCGGCGGCACGGGAACCCCCATGGACCGGCTCGCCTGGGACGCCCACCTCTACCTCGCGCTCGGCGGCGCAGTCCACGACGCAGCCATCAACGCCTGGGGCCTCAAGCGGGCCTACCTAGGCCCCCGCCCCATCACCCTCGTCCGCTACATGGCCATGCAGGGCCAGTCCTCCGACCCCAGCGGCCCATCCTACAGCGCGCTCGGTCTGCCCCTCGAGGCGGGTGTGAGCGAACTCATCACCGCCGAATCTTCTGCACCCGGAGAGCGCCACCACCACCTCCGCTGGTGGCAGGGCGACGTCGCCGTCAAGAGCTGGCTCGGCGAGCCCGGCGACCGCAAGAACGAGACCAGCGGCGTCGGCTGGGTGCGCGCAGAGGACTGGATCCCCTACCAGCGCCGCACCTTCGTCACCCCCGCCTTCCCCGGCATGTCTTCAGGACACAGCACCTTCAGCCGCGCCGCCGCCGAGGTGCTCGCCACCATCACCGGCTCCCCCTACTTCCCCGGCGGGTTCGGCGAATTCGTCGCACCGGCCCGCGACTATCTTGTCTTCGAAGACGGCCCCTCCGAAGAGGTCCGTCTCCAGTGGGCCACCTACTATGACGCCGCCGATCAGGCCGGCCAGTCGCGCATCTGGGGCGGCATCCACATCTGGCCCGACGACAGCATCGGACGCCGCACAGGCAGCGTGGCCGGACTGGGCGCCTACGACCTCGCCACCACCTACTTCGACGGCAGCGCCAGGTAACGGCATCCTTGCCCTAAGGGGCCGTGCGCGCGTCGAGGAAGTCGAACAGCTCCTGCATGCCGTTAGTGTACTTGTAGGGCACCTTGAGCGTGGGCACGGGGCTGTCTGTAGGGTCGTTGATCTGCGTCGAAAGGGGATAGAGCGCAGGCACCGTCTCGCAGTGATAGACGTTCACCCCTGCCACCCACTCCGCGTAGGCCACCTGATGGTCTGAAACATACCCGGCGATGGTCGGGTCTACGCGGACCGTCAGGTTGCCCGTGCTGCTTCCGCCCGAGTGGCCAATCAGCGCCACCTTGTCGGCATCAACCGTCGGCAGACTGCGCAGGAACTTCAGCCCGAGAAGGCTCTCGTAGACCCGCATGCCCATGAGCGAAAAGCCGGCGCGGTAGAGTTCGCGTGTGATGACATGCTCGGTGATGGCCGACGGACCGGAACCCATCGCGCGCATCCCGAGGATCAGCGTCGTGTAGCCGCGCGGTGCGTGCTCGGCGCCGTGGTATTCGTCACGGTAGACCTCCTTCGTATCGCCGTGACCGTGCACAGCCAGGAGGGCCGCGCGACGCTCCGCCACCTTCGGCTGAAGAAGGAGCGCACCGAACTCGCCGACCCACGGGTCCGTCAGCAGCAGCTCCTGCTCCGTGTAGCTGCCGCGATCGACCTCCGAAATCACCCGAACCTGCAGCGTCCTTCGCGGAAGGTCGGCAAGCAAGAAGCCGATTCCAAGGCCCTCAAGGACCTCGTCTCGGAGCGCCTCCGCCGCTAGCCGAGGCGCCACCTGAGGCAGGCTGCCCGCGTCGATCTCCCGCAGCTGCAGCGGAAGCGCAGCGAGGTCCTGCGGCCGCGCGTAGGCTGCAGCCAGCGTCACGAAGCGCTCGTAGTCCTCCGTGCACTCCGCGGCATCCGGGCAGCGCCGTAGGGCGCCGATCTCCACCGTCAGCAAGACACCTTCCAGCGCCTCCTCCGGTCGCTCACCCAGTGACGCGTCGGCCTCGCCAGAGCCCAGCTCGCCTCCATCCGCGACAGGCGCGCCGCTACCCGACCCCGCACCAACCTCGCCCTCCGGAGCAGGCGCGGTATCTCTCTCTGCCGCACAGGAAGCCAGCAGCAGACAGGCAGACAGCCACCTCATCGTCCAAGCCATCGCCGCCTCCTCGCTATCGTTACGAAGCCCAAGACGCCGGCGAGGAGCGCGACCTCAAACAGCCCGCTCCCGTTCGACACACTGCAGCCCGTACGCCCCTTCGATGACAACGAGGTGTCGTTCGGCTCCGCCGACCCCTCCTGCTCCGCGCCGCTACCCGAGCCAGCCTCCGCGGGCTCCACCTCAAGCCGCCAATCCGACCAGTCTGCGTCGCACACACCAGGCGCCTCGCCGCAGACCGTTGGCCCGGCGATGTCTCCAAACCGGAGCAGGGGAACCAACGCGTCGCCCTCCACGCGACAGAGCGCGCAGCCATCGATGTAGTACTCCGTCGCCGTAAAGACCGAGCCTGCTGCACCCGACACCATGGTCGCCCGGCGACCGTCGCCCACAACCTCTGCGCTGCCGCCCTCCCGCCACCGCAGCAGCCCCGATGCAGCCGCCGCATAGACAGCACCGTCCGGGCCGTAGCGGGCATCCACAATCTCCAGCGCAGCAAACAGCTCTTCGACAGCACCGTCGCGGTAGCGGAGCACCTGGTCTGGCGTCGCACTCTCGCGGTACTGATCGACGAGCACGAGCGCCTCCGGCACCAGGCCATCACGCACATCGAGCAGGTGCACGCGATAGCCCTCCGCACCTAACGCGATCGCAAGCTCGGCAGCGACCGCCACACCTGCGACCTCACGCACAAAGTGAACGGGACGACGCAGGGCGACATCGATGCGCACGCCGATCGCAATCTCGCCTGCTCCAAAGGGGCGAAGCGACGAGTAGAGCGTCTGGTCAAGCGCGAGCCCACGCTGCTCCCACGCCACACCGTCACGGCTCGTCCAAGCATCGTTGAGCATCCCTGCGCCGGTCGTCAGCAGCACCAGGGAACCGTCGGCGCGGCGATGCACGTCGGTCATCGGAACGCCCGCGAAGGCCGCGGGGCGCTCCAGGCCGCAGCCCTTCGCCGTCATCGTCACAAGCCCACCAACACCCGAGACAAAGAGTCTCGAACCGAAGTAGGTCAGCGACGGCGTCTCAGCGGGCAGAAACTCCGAGAACTCCAGACACTGCAGCGAGAAGGGGCCGCCTCGCAGGTCGCCCACCACCAGCCCCCGCGTGGTGCGCAGCACGACTGCATCCTGCGGGCCTGCAACCATGCCGGTGACCACAGGCGGCTCGTGTGCCTCGGCCGCCTGCAGCACACCAAAGGCGAGCAGGCCGAGCGACCAACTGGCCGTCCGACGCAGCACGGCTACTGAAGGCAGAAGTTTTCGCTGCCGCCGCGGATGCCGCCGCCCGTGTCGAAGGCACCGGCAGGCCACGCGACCACGAAGTTGTAGCACATCTCCTGCTCGGTGTTCGGCCCGAAGGTCGTTAGGAAGGTGTCGGTCGTGTAGCGGCAGGTCGTTCGGATGGAGTCGCCCGGATTGATGATGAAGGGGGTGTCGTGCGAGATCTGGTTGTCGAAGCTGAACGGCACATCGATAAGCGTCTCACGCGTCCCCCCCGCCCGTACAATCTGCGAGAACATGCTGGTGCCGTAGCGGTGCATGTGGGGCCACGACTTGATGATGTGGGCCGGCTCCGTGAGCGTCGGAGTGCAGGTGCCTGTCACATCATGGTTTCCGGCGCCGAGGAAGAGGATCGACTCAGAGCCCAGCCAGTGGGTTGCCGCGGCATGCT
Source organism: Deltaproteobacteria bacterium (assembly GCA_013205435.1). Lineage (GTDB taxonomy): Bacteria > Myxococcota_A > Bradymonadia > REDH01 > REDH01 > CAIWGR01. The sequence continues at coordinate 14,797 of JABMMX010000283.1, read as the reverse complement.
CCTGCAGCGTGTTGGTGCCGCAGATCCGGACGCCAGACCGATCGGTCGTAACCAGGTTGCGCGGGTTCGCGTAGTGAATCTCCACGAAGTAGGTGGTGTCGGTCGGCAACTCCAGGCCCACACCAGGTGGCATCACCCAGTCGTCACCACCCGGCGCCCAACCAGCGATGAGCGTGGCGTCGCCGTGAGAGCCGCTGCAGCCCTGCCGCGTGCCCGGCGTGCCCGACCCAACCTCTGCATAGAGCAGCCAGTGATGCAGCACCCGCTCATCGTCGATGAGCGCAGAGAACTTCAGACCCTGCGCCGTGCCCGTCCAGGTCGGACGGAAGTAGAAACACTCGTAGTGGTTCGCGCTCCGCGGCACCGTGAACGGAGTCGCGTCGCCCTCGCCCAGACCCTCGTTCGCAAGGAAGTCGACCTCCCACTCGCAGACCGGCTCCGGCGTCGTATCGGGCTCCACCGTCGTATCAGGCTCAGGCGTCGTATCCGGGTCCACCGTCGTGTCGGCGCCCGCATCGGGATCGACCGTCGTATCGGGCTCTACCGCCGTGTCCGTCGCGTCGGTGCCCGCATCGCTGCCTGTGTCGGTGTCCGGGGGAAGGCAGGCCTCACCGGCCGGCGAGCCACCGTTCACCCAGGCCGTCAGCGTCGCAATCTCCGAGGCCGAGAGCATCGGCTGCAGCGCGGGCGGCATCGGCGCGCGCACATCAACAATGCGCTCCACCATCAGCTCCGCCACCGACCGCGACGCGTCGGTGAAGGAGGGCGACAGCAGGTCTGCCATCGTCAGCATCGAAAAGGCTGCACCATAGACCGGCACCGCGCCGTGGCACCCCTGACAGTTCGTCTCCAGAATGGTCGCGACCTCACACGGCAGCTCGCCAAGCGTCGTCGTCGTGTCGTCCGAGGTATCCGTGCCCGTATCTGCGACGGTGTCGGATTCTGCGTCAGGTGCAACATCCTCCACAGCGGTATCCGCGATGGTGTCCTCGGCCGTATCCGCGACCGTGCTTGTGTCGTTCAGCCCCGTGTCGACAGATCCGCTGCCCGAGGTGTCGACAGAACCGCTGCCGAAGGTATCGGCGAGAAGGCCGCTATCGTCGCTCGACTCGCCTGCGGGCTCAGTGCCGCAGCCAGCAAGCAGCGCGATGAGTGCGAACGACATCGACCTTGATGAAGACTTCCAACCGATTCCGTTCATGACCTGACCTCGCGCGCGGAGTTTCTCACCTATCCGCGGTAGTGCAACTCGGCCCTGAGTGCGAACAAAAACCGCGCTGCGTCATCCTGCATTTACCCGCTAAAAGCAGAGGAACTGGCTCCGAAGCAGCCGCGTTCGATCGGCATGGTAGGCGAGCAGCGAGTCCACCTCGGCGCCATAGCCATTGGCATCCTCCAGCCTGTCGCGCGGATCAACCGACGCCGCCGGCTCCAACAATGCGCCTAGCCCAGCAATCTGACGCGGCAGCGCCTCAGACCAGTAGGCAGAGTCGAGCATGTCGCAGATGCGGGCGCCAAACGCGCGCTCCAGCTCCGGGTCGCGCAGCACCACATCGGTCAGCAGGTTGAAGTACTGTGTCACGGGATACGAAGCCTCACTCGCCTCGCCCTCGAACATGCCCGAGTAGGCGGTCAGGGATGCATCCATCTCGCCACACAGCGCGTTGTTCTCCAGCTCGTTCCACAGGCAGCCAAACGACAGCCCGAAGTTGTCATACCAGACCTCCCAGCGACGGACGCTGCCAGCCCTCGACTGCAGGCTCAAGCGATAGTTTCCACGCGCGTGGCCGCCGTCACCCAGCAGCACCAGCGCCGCCAGACCGTCGAGGTAGCTGTTCACCTCCAGCACCCGTCTGACCGCACATGCGCCCGCGCCCGAACCGCCGGCTTGGGCAGCGGCATCCACGGCCACGGCACCCTCCACCAGCGACGCCAGCGGCGCAAAGTCATCGGCCGACGACGACTCCTCCACGAAGGCCTCGGCGTAGCGCCCCTGCGGCAACGGAACGAGCGCGCCGCCTCCAGAGCCGAAAATCTCGCCCGACCCCTCTGCTACAAACCGAAGCGCATCGGCAGAACGTCCCGACGCTTCCAGAGCCGCATCGTCCACCTCACGGTAGATGAACATCGGCCCGTAGGTCTGCCCGTTGACCGTCACCAGATAGTGCTCTCCAGACCCCACGGGCTGCCCCGTCAACACCGCCATCGCCTGCTGCGACAGCGCCTCGCGGAGCAACGATCCGTCGGCATACCCGCCAACCCAGCGCTCCTCGAGCACAAACTCACCCGACCCCTCGGGCAACACTTCACCCGTCGCCGAAAGCGGCTGCCGATAGACATCAAAGGAGAGCTTCGTATCCGTCGCCGTCTCGCGACGCGGATCGAAGTAGCGCCGCACGCTCGCCCCATCGCGGACCAGGCCGGCCCAGAAACCTGCGAGCCTAGACGGTGCGCCGAACAGCTGCGTTTCGCGCTCGGGAAGCATCGTCAACGAGGCCTCGGGAAGCGTCGCAGGCAGGCAGGCGCCCGACCGGCAGACCAGCCCTGCACCGCATGCGCCATCCGACTCACAGCGCTCACAGAGCGCCTCATCGCAGTTCGGCTCCCACGCCGCCGGGACGCCGTCGTCGCACAGTGACAGCAGCGGCGGCGCCTCACCCGAACCGCCAACATCGTCCGGCCCCACGGGTGGAGCGAAGGGGAAGCCGTCCGGCAGGTCGGCCGGTGTCGCGGGTCGAGAATAGCCCACAGCGACCTCAGCCGAACCAGCGCCAGAGCCGCCACCCTGCTCGAGACCCGTAAGGTCGAGCGACGGCGAACTACCGCAGCCTGCAAGCAGCGCAAAGACCAGGCAACGCACGAACCAGCTCACGGCGACACCCCCGGACGAACCGTGACAAGGTAGGAGCGGCGCGGCTCTAGTGAACCATCGAACACCAACTTCGAACCCGCCTTGCGCATCGGCGGGCAGGCGCCCTCGGCGCTCTCACAGACCGCCTCGCCAACGCTCTCGCTGAAGGCCAACGAGAAACTCGGCGCAGCCTCTTCGCCAACCGCCAACGCAATCCGATATCCAGCCTCGGGCGTGTAGCCGGCTTGCATCGCAACACCGTCTCGCCCACGCCAAAAGTCCCCCAGTTCATTCATCGTCGACAGCCGCACGCCGAGCGCCTTCGCCCGCCGAATCATCTGTCGCACCGAGTCGATTTTGACCGGCAGATTCTCCGGACCAACGCCCTGCCCCCACGAGGGATGGACGAGCAACATTGTCGGTGCCCCGTTTGCCGCGTTCTCCTGAAGCAGCGTCGTCCAACCAAGCAGCATGCGACGGAAGGTCTCGGGCTGAATCTCTACCCGGCGCTGCACACCGCTGGCATCAAAGAAGCCCATGCCGTCCTCAGCCTGAACCGGGATCGTAACGATGCGGGCGCCTTGGTAGAGCGACGCAAAGCGCCCACTCCGCTCGCCGATGATTGGGAAGTTCCCCTTCACATCACCCAGTGCGAGCGTGCTGTCATACTTCACACCCTGTGATGCCAAGACGGGATACTGAAAGGGGCTCAGCGACAGCAGCGGCGAACGCCAGATGTTGCCTGTCGCCTGCGGCGCAGCCTGCCGCACCAGCGCCAGATTCACATCGATCTCGCCACACACTGTCGGCGAGTCGATGTCGTAGTTCGACTGAACCACCGAGCAGTCTCCTACCGGCATCTCCTCCCACGGAAGGTGGAGGTTGCTGTGGCCGCCCATGCTCGTCATCCCAGCGGCGGCGATCGTGCCAATCGTCGTGGGGTTGAAGATGCCGAGCTTGTAGTCGGTCTGGATGAACCACGACGCCGGCGACCCCTCCTGCTGCTCCATCTCCAGCATCTGAATCGCGCCCGCGCGCCCCCAGACAACACCGTCATTGTGCGAGTCCGGCGCGTCCACATCGTGCGACGGGATCATCACCGAGGGCTCCAACCCGGGCACCGTATGCTTGAAGACCGCGTGGCCGCCCGTGGCCTCCTCCATGAGCGAGCGGAGCCAGACAACCATCCGGTCGCGGCCAGGGTCAAAGCAGTTCACGTAGCAGCGCACCGAAGGCACATCGAGCAGGTCATACCCAAGCGTGAACACGCGCCCTGCTCCCACCGTATGCGCCACGATCGCGGCCCCGTCATCGGCGCCCGAGGGCGCAAACAGACGCGCGAGCGAGACTGCGCCAGACCCTGCCTCTAGCTCGTAGGTGTAGAGGTCCAGCGGCTCGCTCGTCGCCAGTGGCACCCGCCGTTCTTCGTAGCTCGCCAGTCGGTCGAAGCTGCTGTCCTGCTGCAGCACAACCGCGCTACCTGCCGTCTTCAGCGTCGCCGAAGTAACACCTGCCAAGCGGAACATGGCGCGGTCCTCCGCTCCACCCTCGCCCACAAGCCGCGTCAGCACGAGCCGGCCTCCGCCTGCAACCCACTCCGTCAGCGCGGCGAGCGATGCCGGCGAGACCGCAGCAGCAGACAGGTAGCCGGGCACCACCACCACCGCAAAACGCGACAGTACTTCAGCTGTGAGATCAGCCTCGCCACGCGTCGAAACCTCGTAGGCGAGCCCCGACTGGTCCAGCGCCTCCGACACCGACGAGACTGCCTCGTCGAGCCCGTCATCCCACAGCGCCGGCGGCACCCAGACCTTCACACGGCTCTGTGAAGCGACCTCTGAAATCCCCTCATCCACGGCGCCATCGCAGTCGTTGTCGATACCGTCCAACCGCTCGATGCCAGGCGCGGGCGCAACACAGAGATCGCCTGCAGCAGCACAGCTACGTCGGCCCAGCGCGCAAGCGCCGAGCGCCCCCGTCGTGCAGCCGGCCTCGCTCGGCAGCAGCTGGTCCACGAGGCCATCGCAGTCGTTGTCGATGCCATCGCAGCTCCGCTCCTGCTCCTCGAACAGCGCGGTCCCACGGATGGATTCACAGCCGACCAGATAACTGTCGGCCGACAACACATCGATGTTGAGCGGCTGCTCAACCTCGCATCCCAGCAGCAGACATGTGGCCAAGGAAAGGAGGCCGCTCCACGATCTTCGACGCATCCGACAACCCTGCAACAGACCCATGGGGTACCCCAAAAATGCCCGAGCTCCCTACCGTTTTCCCCACCCCACGCCAAACTTTGGCCATTCTGTGGCATCTGCCGCGATTGAGCCCCGCCAGACGGGGTGGCAAAGTCCTTCCACCCCTCTAGGTGGACGAAATGGGGCCTGTGACTACACTGTAAGGCCGCCCCGAAGAGCACCTGTTCGATGTGAATAGCGCTCCTCGATGGCCGTCGTTTCGCCCCCAACCCTGGCCCATTTTCTATCCCGGGCCGCATCTCGAAGGAGTTATCTCATGTCGAACAACCTCATCTATCCCCACGCCTTTTCCTCTTTCGACGACCTCGACCAGGACGACCTCGACGGTCATCGCGGTGGCGGCAAGCGAAAGACCAAAAAGGCGGGCACCAGCAATCGGAAGCGTTCGCAGCCGCTGCAGAACTACACAACGGTCGCCTATGACTTCGATGTCATCGCTCTCAAGGATGACTACTCGATTGACGCCTCGCATGACGCTGGGAACTACTTCACTCACCCCCACTTCGATCGGGAGCGGGCACAGCAGCGGGCCATCCGCCCCGCCATGACCGCGGCCTGCCTCCACTTTGGCGAACATCAGCGTGGCGCGGCCTCCATCCACTGCACCATCACCGACCAGAGCATCGCCGATGCGAAGCTCGTTGACGTGAACATCGCCGACCTCCGCGGCCTACGGCTCGTACTCACCGGCAACTGCCGCAACGTTATCAAGACGGGCTACTGGCTCGACGTACCCAACGGACGGCTGGCCGCCTAGTCCGGCCTGCCCTCGGCTTCACGCGGCGCCGGCGGCTCCGTCAGCGACAACAGACACCAGCGCCGCGCCCGGCCCACCACCTCCAGCAAACGCTGGCTGCCGAGGCCAAGCCGCGGCGCCGCAGACCTCGGAAGGTTCGCGCCATCGCGGAGCCCTCCCCAGGCAAACCCAAGCGCGAAGGTCTCCGATCGCGCCGTGGCGATGTCAGAGAGCAGCGAGGCCGCCTCGGCGTCGCAGTCCGGCTCCTGCACATAGAAGCCAATCGTCAGACCGTGGCGAGCGCGGTAGCGTTCGAGGTCGTCGAGCACCTCGTAGTTCGCGCTGTAGGTGGCGCTACCATCTGCGGCCGACACCACGTCGAGCAGGCTGGCGCCGTTGAACATCACCGACTGACCGTAGACAATCTGATCGCCGTCGCAGGCAAACTGGAGGTCGCCGGCGTAGTGAAAAAACTGAATCTCCCGCGGCCCCTCGAGCAGTTCGCCAGAGACTGTCTGCGGCTGTCGCGACACCCCCTCGAGTTCTGCCCGCAGAAAGGAACCTACCCCCGAAACGTGCAGCCCGCGGCGATTCATCTCCGCCACGAATCCGCTCAGAAATGCCGGCGTCGTGCGCAGCGACTTGATGTCCAGGACGACCGAAAACCGGCGCCCCCGCGCAGCCCGCGCGTGGAGCTCCAGTGCCCGCTCCATCGTGAACCGCTCGACGAAGACATGCAGCTCGCAGGCCTCGTGGGCATCGATGCGTGGCTCCGCCTCCATCTGTGCCAGCGCGCCTTCCAGATCAGCGGCAAACTCGAGCTCTAGCGCTCTGGCATACAGGTCAATCCAGACTGGCAGCTCCACGCCGCCCAGACCCGACTTCGGCGTCCGCCGCACGTCACGGTACTGGCAGATGCCCATGCTCTCCTGCACCGTGTCGGTGCTTCGCGCATGCGCAATGAGCGAACTGTCGACCGCCCGCACGATACAGAGAAGCCGCGCCTCGTCCGTGTCGGTCGCCTCCCATGCCTCGATCTGCTCTTGGTCCACGAAGAGGTCCCACTCCATGCCCGCGAGATGGTGCTCCGACTCGTCGTCGCCCGAGACCGCGTGGGCCTGCAGGCTGCCGAACGCCGCCATCACCGGGTTGTTCTCCAGCATCGCGATGACGGTGGGCATAGGGTCGCCCTCGTCGAGCGCCTTGCGCACATCGGCGAAGACATCGGGCATGAGCACTGCCAGAATCCGACGCCACTTCGCATCCGCGAGCAGCGCAGGAGCAGCCCCCATGAAGGCCCCGTGGCCGTAGTACTGGGTCGAGATCGGCGCGATCCCCAGCACCGCGTCGGAGAGTGTGAACCCCTCGAAGGGCTCCAGCAGTCGGGCACCTACCTGGCGCACCTCAGCCTCGGCGAGACGCGCCTCGGCCTCCACCTCACGCTGCACCCGACCGGCGCGGCGGCGAACCAGCCGCAGGAGGCGATGCAACGCTCCTTCGATGCGACCCCAGCCACGCGCGATCCTCACCAGCGCTCCTCGAACTCGACCCATGCAACACCCTCCGATTCAGACAGCAGCTGCTCTCACACCGCGCGGTCAAAATGGCAAGCAGGCCGCGTCGGCCCTTGCGCGACGAGTTGCAGGCGACCATCATCGGGACCGCCCTCGGAGTCGTACCGCACATGCCCTCGACCTTCTACCAGCGCCGTGGAAAGCGGCTCCTCGACCTCGCCATCGCTCTGCCAGTCGCTGCAGCGGCGGCACCGGTCGTGGCGGTCGTCGCCGTCGCAACTGCTGCGACCATCGGCAGGCCGCTGCTCTTCAGACAGACGCGGCCAGGGCTCGGCGGACGCCCCTTCGACATCGCCAAGTTCCGCACCATGACCAACGAGCGCGACGCCTCTGGCGCACTGCTCCCCGACGAACAGCGCCTGACGAGCGTCGGACGGATGGTCCGCGGACTGAGCCTCGACGAGCTGCCGCAGCTCTGGAATGTGCTCCGCGGCGACATGAGCCTCGTCGGCCCCAGGCCGCTGCTGGTGCGCTATCTCGACCGCTACACGCCAGAGCAGGCGCGGCGTCATGAGGTCCCTCCGGGCATCACGGGTTGGAGCCAGGTGAACGGCAGAAACGCCCTCTCGTGGGAGCAGAAGTTCGCCTTGGATGTATGGTATGTCGACCGCGCCGGACTGGCGCTCGACCTCAAGATTCTCGCCCTCACGGCGAACAAGGTTCTACGCAGAGATGGCGTCGCTGCAGCCGGCCATGCGACCATGCCCGAGTTCATGGGCAGTGCACCAGCCAACCTCGCGACGGACTCACCTCCGACCCTACCTTAACCTCTCAGGCCGCCTCTCCGCGCCCAACGGTGTCATCATGCAGCCCCGACTCTACCTCTCCTCGCCGCACATGTCGGGGGGCGAACTCCCGCTCATCCACGAGGCCTTCGCCGAGAACTGGATCGCTCCGCTGGGGCCCCATGTGGATGCCTTCGAAGCCGAGCTCGCAGCGCAGACTGCGCGCGAGCACTGCGCGGTCCTCTCGTCGGGAACGGCGGCCCTGCACCTCGCCCTCATCCTCTGCGGCGTGGGTCCGGGCGACGAGGTCTACTGCGCCAGCCTCACCTTTGTCGCGACCGCCAACCCCATCGCCTACCTAGGCGCGACCCCCGTCTTCATCGACTCCGAGGCGACCACTTGGAACCTCGACCCCGACCTGCTCGACGAGGCGCTGGCCGCGGCCGCGCACCGCGGCAAACTCCCCAAGGCCATCATCGCTGTCGACCTCTACGGGCAGCCGGCACAGCTTGAACGTATCGCCGCCACCTGCCGCGCCTATGGCGTGCCGCTCATCGAAGATGCCGCAGAGGCCCTGGGCGCATTCAGAGGCGACCGACCCTGCGGCTCCTTCGGCGACTTCTCCATCCTCTCCTTCAACGGCAACAAGATCATCACCACATCCGGTGGTGGCGCGCTGCTGTCGAACGACGGCGAGGCCATCGCCAAGGCCCGCTTCCTCGCAACGCAGGCCCGCGACCTGGCGCCCCACTACGAGCACAGCCAGATTGGCTACAACTACCGCATGAGCAACGTCTGCGCCGCCATCGGACGGGCGCAGCTCCGTGTGCTTGGTGACCGCGTTGCGGCGCGCCGCGCCCACTTCGACGCCTACAGGCTCGCGCTCGGTGACCTCCCCGGGCTCGACTTCATGCCCCAAGCCGAGGGCACCTTCTCCAACCGCTGGCTCACCTGCCTCACGCTCGACCCCACCCGCTTCGGATGCGATCGAGAGGCGGTGCGGCTAGCGCTCGCGGAGGACAACATCGAGGCCAGGCCCGTCTGGAAGCCCATGCATCTGCAGCCGGTCTTCCGCGACGCAAAGATGGTCGGCGGCGCCGTGAGTGAGCGGCTCTTCGCACTCGGCCTCTGCCTGCCGAGCGGCTCCAACATGAGCGCGGAGGACCGCGAGCGGGTCATCACCGTTGTTCGCCGCATGCGCGCTACCGCTTGACGGTGTCGCAGCCGAAGTCGATTTCGACCGAGCCCGTGACGCTCACGCAGGAGGCATTGCAGAGTTCGAGCGTGCGGGGGGCCGCAGGGTTGTCGTAGTACCAGCCGGGCTCGGGGCCGCAGGCCGACGCATCGGCAACATTGGGGATGAGCGTCCGCTCGCCTGCCGCGGCCGAATAGACGTTCACCTGTTCGGGGTTCACCGATAGCCCGCCTCCTGGCGAGGGAATCGCGTAGCTGCACGGTACCGAGGTGGTCTCCACGACCGCCGCGGCGATGGCATCGGAGACGGGCCCCCAATCTGCCGCACAGATGCTCTGCACGATGCCGCCCGTTGCGGCGCTCAGCCCCAGATACTCCGTGCCAACGCGGTAGCCGCAGGGGCAACCCGCAACGACGCAGCCATCCATGTTGCTCTCGAGCTCGGTCGCGTCGCGCGTCACGATGCTGTGCACAATCGGGCGCCTCAGAAAGCCGGGAGCGAGCCCCGCAAGCTGCGCATCGAACTCGGCCGCCGTGATGGCCGAATCGTCATCAGAAACCACCACGATATGGGTGGTCGCACCTGGGCGGAGGCGGCTGCGGTAGTTCGGATAGCCGCTGACGATCGCCGTGAGCGCGTTGGTCCGCGTGTTGCTCGACGAGACGCCCTCGATGGTCACCCGCTCGTGGTAGTAGCGCTCGCCGTCGAGATCGCGGCCAAGCGGACAGACGCCAGCCGCTGTGGCAGACAGCGGGGGCGGCACGCAGACATGATACTTGCCGTCGCCAACGGTCGGGTCGTCGTTGGAGACCATCACCACCTGGGCGTCGATGCCAGAGGCGATGATGAAGTTGGCAAAGCGGTTGAGGTTTGCGGAGACCGCCGTGACCTCCTCCTGCATGCTCAGGGAGTTGTCGACGACCCAGATGATGTCGGCGGGCAGTATGGCAGGAACGGCCGGCGCGGTGGTGGTCGCGCAGATGACCGGGCCGTCTGCCGAGCCATCGGAGGCGTCCTCCACGGCGTCGGAGGTTGCGTCGGAGCCGCTGCCCGAATCCACGACCGACGCGTCCTCCGCAGCCGAACCATCGGCCGTCGTATCGGCGCTTGAGCCGCTCCCGTCGCCGAGCACATCTTCCGTGGTGCCGTCGGCCGTCGAGGTGTCGCCCGTGGTGGGCCGACCGCTGTCGCTCCGCTCAGGCGTCTCCACCGAGGCAACGCCGGCTGCCGTGCAGCCCGTGAACAACAGCAAGAGGCCCGCGATGCCCAGTCTCGAAGTCACAGCCATGCAAGCCTCCTACCCAACCCGAACTTTGTCGCAGGCGGGGAGCAGCGGCGCAAGCGGAGCTGCGTAAACTTCGGTCGCTTTAGAACATGTAGCCGAGCCCTGCGCTGGTCACCTGCTCCTCGCTGCCGCCCTCGGCTGTGCGAACGATGTGGTCCAGCTTGAGGGCAATCTGCGGGATGGGGCGCCAGGTGAGACCGAAGACGATATCGGTCCCCGCTGTCTCCGGGTCGACCAGACCGTCGGCCACTTCTGCGGTGGTGTCGTACTGCTCGTAGCGAACGAACGGGACGAGCTCCTGGCTCTGCCCCGCGAGCTCTAGGAGGTCGACACCAAGCTCGAGGTAGCCGCCTGTGATGAGCGAGCCGAACGCGGGCGCAGCGGGCACGGCGGGAATAGCCAGCGTGGTCGCAGTGGCGGGCACTTCGGGAGTAGCAGGCGCCGCAAGCACCTCGGAACCCGAAAGCGAGAAGGCGGTAACCTCCGCTCGGGCCTCGATGGCGTGGTTCTTGTATCGAAGGTCGAAGGCACCGCCGGCAACGCCAACCTCGACCTGCTTGTCCGGAATGTTCGCGCCCGCGTCGCCGTAGTAGCCCGACAGCGCGACCTCGAGCCCCATCGCCGGCTCAGCGTGCAGCCTTGCCACAAAGGCAGGTGCTCCGGCATAGGCCTCCGCCACGGCGGTCCGCCCACCGCGCAGCCCCTTCTCGGCGGAGAAGGCGGCGGCGTTGAGACCGGAGATGAGGTAGGCCTCGTAGCCGGCGGTCTCTCCGATGGTGCCAACCACGCCGAGCCCCGCCTCGCGCCAGGTCGTAGGAATGATGACGCTATCGACCTTGGGCCGCTCAACACCGTGGAAAGCGGTAGGTTCGTGGATGGTGTTCAGGTGGCCAAAGGGAACGAGGACGAGTCCTGCGCGGACCCGAAAGGGGAGCGTCTGACTGCCATACTCGATGAAGGCCTGCTCTAGCTCGACCGCGCCGGGTTTGCCCGGCCCTGCGTAGGCATGCTCCGTTTCGAGCTCGGAGTAGAATCGAAAGTTCTCATCGTACTGATGACCGAAGAAGAGGACGAAGCGGTGGAAGTCGACCTCGCCAGCCCTCCCTCCGTCGCCGTCCGCGGCGCTCGAGAGGTGGAGCTCACCGTAGCCGCCGAGGGAGAATGCGGGCTTGGTCGGTGAGGCCGGCTCTTCGATCGGAAGGATGAGTTCCTGCGCCGCGACGGGAGCGGCGAGGGGAGCGGCGGAGAGGAGAAGCGTGGCGGGGATGAGCGAGAGACGCATGGGACCTCAGAAGGGTTGTGGAGACTGCTTCCGCAGCGTTCTGTTGATAACGACATTCATTATCGAAAAAAGACATCGCAGGTCAAGATGACTTTGATAACCATTTTCAACCATGCTAGTCGCTACCTCATGGTCAAGCCCCCACAACGCGCTGCAACGCTCCCCAACGCCCTGGTCGCCCTCGCGCTCAGCGCCTTGCCGCTTGGTCCGGCAACGCTCGCTGGCCTGGCAACGCTGCTCCAGATCTCTGAAGCATCCGCGGCAACGGTCTACTGGGAGCTGCCTGCGCTACTCACCTCCTTCTTTCCGGGCGCCGATCGGGTCTCCTTCGCCAAGGTGGCCCTCTCGACGCAAGAACGGGCAGCGCTCGCGAAGACAATCGGACGCACGGTGCGCGCTGACTGGACCATCTTCGTTGCGACGAAGGCTGGCCAGGTAACGGGCTACGCCGTGGTCGATGAGGTCCGCGGCATGCACGAGCCGATTACCTATGCAACCCGATTCACGACCGCGGGGGCCATCTCCCGCATGGAGGTCATGCGTTACCGCGAGGCCTATGGGAGCGAGGTGCGCGAGCAGCGCTTCCTTAGCCAGTTCAACGGCAAGACCTCGGCATCGCCCATGCTCCCGGGCCGAGACATCGCTGCAATCTCCGGCGCGACCATCTCCTCGCACGCCGTCACGCGCGGCGCAGAAGAGACTGCGGCCGTGGTCGCGCTCCTGCTCCGACAGCGTCCGACCGCCCTCCTCACCGCAGCGAAGTAACCATGCGCGACTTCCGCAAACGGCGGGGCCAGCTCCGCACACTCGATGCGACGGCGCGCGCGCTGCACTCTATCTTCCTCCTCTTCATCCTCGCCGGCCTGACGGTCGCTTCGCTCCTCTACAGCGATGGCCCCACGCTCGATCCTGCAGCAGCCGAGCGCTACTACGCTGGTGGTGCGCTCCCCGCTGCCGCGCCGGCCGCCGGAGGCGATATCGCGCTCGAACTCCCGCCCGAGCTGACTGTCACGACCGTCGAACCCATGAACCAGCGTCGGCTCATCGAGATCACGCACGGGCACCTCTTTGTGATGCCGCTCATCTGGCTCACCGTCGCTCACCTCTTCGCGCTCGCCGGCTTCGGCCTCCGCCTCACCCAAGCCGCCGTGTTCGGAGGTGCAGCTGCGGTGGCGCTCCACATCGCGGCGCCGTGGATCATCCGCTCCGTCGCAGGCACGGGTTGGCTCATGCCCCTCTCCGGCATCGGGCTGCTGCTGACGCTGGGTGGCATGGCCGTAGCGACGCTTGTTGAGCTCTGGCGGCTGCCCGCAGCGAACGACCAGCCCGCCGCATGAGCGATGCGCAACAGGTGCCGCATCGGTCCACGCGGCCGCTCATGGGCACCTTTGTTACCGTGACCGTCGCCCATACGGACGCAGCGACCGCCGAGGGGCTGATTGACCTGGCCTTCGATGCCATGACGGCCTGGTGCGCCGAGGCTTCGGAGTGGGAGGCGGAGGCTTCGGTGAGCCGGCTGAGTCGAGCGCCCGTAGGCGAGCCGGTCGCCCTGCCCGACCCGCTCTTCCGGCTGCTCCTCCTAGCACACCGCGTATGGCACGACTCTGCGGGCGCGTTTGACCCGAGTTGGCTCCCGCTCAAGCCGCTATGGCCCCTCCTGGGCCAGTCAGTGCCACCAGCCCCAGGTGCCGTGGCGGCCGCCCTGGCAGAGGTCGGTTTGGATGGCCTGCAACTGCGTGAGGGAGAGCCCGCAACCGCGGTGAAGCGCCGCGCCGGTCTCCGACTCGGGCTCGGCGCGATCGCCAAAGGAGCCGCCGTTGACCTGGCCTGCGAGGCGTTGGAGGCCGCGGGTGCGACCTGCTTCCTCGTTGATGCGGGCGGCGACATCCGAGGGCGGGACGAGGGTTCTGGTTGGGTGGTCGGGGTCCGCGACGGACGAGGTGGCGACCTGCACAGCCTTCTCCACCTGCAGCGGGGCGCCGTCGCAACAAGCGGCAGCTACGAGGCCGGCTTCGAGCACGAGGGGCGACGCTACCACCACCTGCTCGACCCCCGATCCGGCTATCCAGTGCCCCGGCTCGGCGGCTGCACCGTCATCGCCCCCTCCTGCGCGCTCGCCGATGCGCTTGCCACCGCCTGTTTCGTGCTCGGGCCAGAGGCGGGGCGCCAGCTGCTCACGCGCTATCCCCACACTGCTGCAATCTGGCTCGACAGCGACGGGGCCGAGACGGCCACTGCGGGATGGCCCGCTGCCGAGTCAACCGTCGCATTGCCGCCCGCAACAGGCTTCTGCTAGAGCGCAGCCCTCCTCCTCGATGCTCCGGATCGCAACCATGAACCGCCGACCTCTGCTCCGCTCATTGTTCGCGCTCGGGCTCACCCTGCTCGGCGGCTGTACCGACGACCTCGGCATCTGCTCCTTGGCGACTTCGGGCGAGAGCTGCGACGGCCTGCGCGACTGCCGCCGTGGGTGCGACAACGACATTGGCTGCGTGAACAGCTGCGAGGCTGCGGCCTCGTCGGGTTGCCAGGAGAAGCTCGACGCGCTCGCCACCTGCGGCAGCGATCAGAACTGCACCACCGGCCCCTACTCGAGCTGCTGCAGCTGCGAGTTCGAGGCCGCCTTCCCCGGCCACCCCGTCTTCTCGAGCACCCCCTGCGAAGAGTGCACCAGCGACTGCAACGGCGACGAGAGCTGCCTCAACGACTGCATCAGCGACGAGCCTGTCTGCAACAACTGCATCCAGGATTCCTGCGGCGGCGACATCTGCACGACGGGATTGAGCCAATGCTCCGGAACCTAGCCCTCGTCGGCCTCCTCCTGCTCTGCGGTGCCGGCTGCCGCGGTAAGCGGGCCAGCGCAGACGAGCAGAGCGCCGCGGAGGGATCGGAGC
>JABMMX010000282.1 GCA_013205435.1 Deltaproteobacteria bacterium | reverse complement strand
TAACTATCCCATCGAAGCGCAGGGAGCCAATGTTGGGCGCCGCCGCGCCCGCCTACTTGCCCCGCGCCGCACCTTCCGACTATCGAGCGCGCCCCTACCCAGCAGCAGGAAATCAGATGAGCCAATCCTACATCATCGGCGTGGCAGGCGGGAGCGGGAGCGGCAAGAGCACCGTCGCGCGCACCATCATCGAGGCGATGCTGCCCGGCAGCTGCGCCCTCATTGACCACGACTCCTACTACCGCGACTTCAGCCACCTGAACTTCGAGGAGCGGGCGGCCCTGAACTTCGACCACCCCGATGCGCTCGAGACTTCGCTGCTCGCCAGCCACCTTGACGAGCTCCGCGCAGGCCGCTCCTTCGAGAAGCCGGTCTACGACTTCCGCACCCACACCCGCACCCCTGTTACCTCGACCGTCGCCCCTGCCCGCACCGTCGTCGTCGAGGGCATCCTGGTGCTCGCAAGCGCCGAGCTGCGCGCCCGCTTCGACCTGATGATCTTCGTCGAGACCGACGCCGACATCCGCCTCATGCGCCGCATGCGCCGCGACATGGTGGAGCGGGGCCGCTCCTTCCTCGATGTCCGCGACCAGTACTTCGCCACCGTGCGCCCCATGCACGAACAGTTCGTCGAGCCGAGCAAGCGCCACGCCAACATCCTGCTGCCGGAAGGGGGACAGAACACCGTCGGCATCAACCTGATCACCCAGGCGCTCCTCTTCCGCGCCCACCCTCGCAACGTCTCCGACCGCTAGGCGGGGTCGGGCGTCCACTCCGCCCAGGCGTTCGGCGTCTCCCAGATGCGAAGTCGCACCACGGTGACGCCCGTTCCGGCCAAGAGCAGGCTCGCCTTCTCGGCAAGCTCAGCCGCGATGTTCTCCGCCGTCGGCGGCCGCTCCATCCAGTAAATGGGCCGGCCGAGCGCCTCGTTGGAGGCGGCAATCGCGAGCGCTGCGGGGTCGCTGTCGCCACGCATCAAAATGGCGGTGTGGTCCCACTGCGCGTCGACCCAGCCGCCAACCCGCTCCTTGATGACGCCGAAGTCGACGATGCGGCCCAGCGCGTCGAGCGATGGGGCGTGGCAGGTCACCTCGGCCACATAGCGGTGGCCATGGAAGGCGCGGCAGCGTCCCTCGTGGTTGGGGATGCGGTGCATGGCATCCCATTCAATCCGGCGTGTGCAGACGAGCATGAAACCTCGGAGGGAGAGGGGCGAGCTTGGCCTAGTGGCGCGCCACGGGAGGCGCAAACTTCGCTCTGACTCTCGACATCACTGGCGCCCCCTTCTACCGCCACTGTCTCTCTCGGAGACTTCGCAAACCGCCGTGCCGCACCACCCCCTCACAGACAGCCATGGCCGGCGGGTCGACTACCTCCGCCTCTCGGTCATCGACCGCTGCAACCTGCGGTGCGCCTACTGCATGCCGGCGGAGGGCATGCGCTTTGCGCCGCGGCGCGAGTTACTCTCCGACGACGATATCCTCTTCGTCCTTCAGGAGGCTGCCGCGCTCGGCTTCACGCGGCTCCGCATCACGGGTGGCGAGCCGTTGCTGCGGCCGGGGCTGGCGAAGCTGGTGGCGCGTGTCACGACCGAGACCCCCTTCACGGCACCGGCGCTGACCACCAACGGATTGCTGCTCGCAGAGCAGGCTGAAGCGCTCGCGGCCGCAGGGCTACACCGCGTCAATGTGAGCATCGATTCGCTCCGCCCCGACCGCTACGCCGTCATCACGCGCAACGGCCTTATCGACAAGGTCTGGCGCGGCATCGAGGCCGCGACGGCGGCCGGGCTCGGCCCCATCCACATCAACACGGTGCTGCTCGAGGGCTTCAACGAGGATGAGGTCGAAGGCTGGCTGGAGCTCGCGCGCACCAACCCCTTCACCGTCCGCTTCCTCGAACTCATGCCGGTCGGCGAGGGCGCCGAACTCACCCGTCTCGGCCGCTTTGCAAATCTCTCTGCGATGCGCGACCGCCTGGTCGAAACGCACCAACTTGTGCCCTGCGCCTCCGACGGCTTCGGCCCAGCGCGTACCTGGCAGCAGCCCGGCGCACGGGGCAGCGTTGGCTTCATCACACCGCTCTCCCACGGCTACTGCGAGAGCTGCACCCGGTTCCGGCTCACGGCCGTGGGCGAGCTCCGCGCCTGCCTCGCCGACGACCGCCAGGTCTCTGTGCGTGAGGCGATCCTCGGACGCGATCGGGCGGCCCTTCGCGAGGGCTTTGTCGAGGCCGCGCGGACCAAGATTGTCGGCCACGCATGGAATGTCGACGCTGTCACCCGCACCGGCATGTCGGAGCTCGGCGGATGACCGAAGCCATCACCATCCAGCTCGCCTTCTACGGCCCGGCGGCAGCGCTCGCAGGGGAGCGGACGTTGGCCCTCGAGGTCGCTCCGAGTGCCACGGTGGGGGTGCTGCTGGAGGCCCTCGCAATGCAGCGCCCTGCCCTCGCTCCGCTGCTTCCGCGCTGCGCGACTGCGCTTAACGGGAGCCTCGTTCCCCCGGGGAGCCTGCTCGCTGACGGGGACCGTCTGGACCTGCTCCCGCCTGTGTCGGGAGGCTGAATGGAGAGCGATCGCTGGCTCACCGACCAACCGCTGCTGCTCGAGCCGCTGCTCGCAGAGACGGAAGATACCTCCTGTGGCGCGCTCGTCGTCTTTGCCGGAACGGTCCGCGACCAGCAGGGGGGCGCCGCCGTGACGGCGCTGACCTACGAGGCCCACGAGACGCTCGCGGCTGCGGCGATTGCAGAGATCGAGGCGCGCACGCTGGTGGCCCATCCGAAGCTTCGCATCCGTATCCGCCATCGCACCGGTGCCCTCGCGCTCGGCGATACCGCTGTGCTCGTCGTGGTGCGCGCGCCCCACCGGCGCGAGGCCTTCGCCGTCGCCGAGGCCGCGCTCGAGGCGGTGAAGGCGGAGGTGCCCATCTGGAAGTTCGAGCATTACAAAGAGGCGCCGAGCAGCTGGCTCGATGGCACCCCACTGACGCCAGCTCCTGGAGCCAACGATGCGTAACATCTCTCACAAACCCGACTCGCATCGCGTGGCCGTGGCCGCGACGTCGGTATCGATGCCGGAGTTCTGGGTAGGCCAGGTACGCGCCCGCGCCCTCGCGAAGGGCGATGCGCTCGAGATTGCCCGCATTGCCGCCATCTCGGCCGCGAAGAAGACCTCCGATCTCATCCCCTTCTGCCACCAGGTGGCGCTCACACACGTGGCGGTCAGCTACCGGCTCGAGCAGGCCTCCATCGGCATCGAAGTCTCGGTCGCCGCGGTCGCCGCGACGGGCGTCGAGATGGAGGCGCTGACAGCCGCCGCGATCTGCGCCATCACCCTCTACGACATCCTCAAACCACACACTTCCGACATCGCGATTGGGCCCACGCTGCTGCTGAGCAAGACAGGTGGAAAGGACAGCGAGGCCTGGCACGACCGGCCGCTCCGGGTGAGCCTCCGAGGGGCCACGCTCGACCGGGCGGCCTCTTGGTTTGGCGACCTTGCGACGCTCGAAATAGCGCCCGAGGAGGCGGCAGATCTCTCGGTGACCCTGCTCCCGCCCGACAGCCTTGACGAGGCCCCGACCGCCGGCGATCCAGACAGCGGCATCGAGCTCGCGATGCGTCAGTTCGCTGTCCGACGGCTGCCCGCAGCGGCCGCCTGGCAGCTCCGCGCATCGCAGTGCGGCCTCCGAACCGTGCTTCTCGTCGAAGAGCATGGCGGGATCACCGACCAGCTCCTCGCCGCCGTTGCCCCCGCCCTGGTGCACCGCGTTCGGAGCCGCCCTGCATGATCTCCATCGACGATGCCTTCGCCCATCTCGATGACCAGATTGGCCCGCTGCCCGCGCGCCGGCTGCCGCTGCGCGAAGCGCTCGGACGGGTGCTCGCCGAGGATGCCTTTGCCCGCATCGACCTGCCCCCGTTTCGGCAGAGCGCGATGGATGGCTACGCGGTCGCCAGCGCAGATCTCTCGGGCGCGGAAGGCCCGCTTCGCCTTGCCGTGACGGCGACCTCGGCGGCCGGTGCAGCGGGCGCACCGCCTCCGCTGGAACGGGGCTCCTGCCAGCGCATCTTCACGGGCGCGCAGGTCCCGGAAGGTGCCGACCTCGTCATCCGACAGGAGGATGTGGAGCGGGGCGACGAGCCCTTCATCGGCATCAGCGCCGAGGCTGCGGCGCGACAGCGGCTGGGCGCCAACATCCGAGAGGCCGGAGAGGAGCTGGCGCGAGGCGCCGTCGTTGGCCGGAGCGGGCACAGGCTCACGCATGGCGCCATCGGCGCGCTGGCCATGGCCGGGCTCGGCAGCGTCTCCGTCCACCGCGCCCCCCGCGTCGCGCTGCTGGTCACCGGCGACGAGCTCCGCGACGCGCAAGGCGACCTCGAAGCCGGCATGGTCTTCGACGCCAACAGCCCGCTGCTGGCCGCCTGGGCAGCGCGGCAAAAAGCGGAGGTCGTCACTTCGGCCAGCCTCCCCGACGACGCAGAACTTCTCACGCTCGCCCTCACCAACATCGACGCAGACCTCATCATCACCACGGGCGGCGCCTCCGTCGGAGACCGCGACCACCTGCGCGCCTCGTCAGCCGCAGCCGGCTTCACCGAACACTTCTGGGGCGTCGCGCAGCAGCCCGGAAAGCCCACCCTCTTTGCCACCCGCGGCACCACCCTCCTGCTCGGCCTGCCGGGCAATCCCGCCGCGGTTTTCGCCGGCCTCGCCACCTTCGGCGCCCGCATCCTCGGCCGCCTGGAGGGCGAGCGCCGGCCAGCGCCCCACCTCTTCGCCGGGCGCCTCGCAGCAACCGTGCGCGCCAACCCCACGCGCGACCTCTGGCTCCGCTGCGCCCTGACCTACGGCGAAGATGGGAACCTCAGCCTCCAGCCACTCGGCAAGCAGAGCTCGCACATGCTGAGCAACCTGCTCGACTGCGACGCGCTCGCCCGCATCCCCGCCTCCGACAGCCCAGTGGCCGCCGGGAGCCTCGTCGCCTGGCTCCGGCCCTAGCCTGCCCGCCGGCGACGGCGCAGCAAGGCCACGAGAGAGAGCGACAGCCAGCCACCGGCCCCGCCTCCTGCGCTGCAGCCGTCTGAGCCACCCGCTGCCAGCGCCGACGCATCACGCGCGCCGTGGAGCTGTTCGAGCGTTGTCGGTGCGGCGCTGGGCGATCGCGTAAGTCCTTCGCCGAGCGCGTCGGACGAAATGACATCGGGTCGCCCCGCATCGACCGTCGAACCATCTGGCCCGTCGGTCTCTCCGGCATCGAGGGCCACCTCTCCGCCGCCGTCGACGCCGGTTCCCGCATCGGGCGCCGCACCCGCATCACAGGCGCCTACGGTGAAGCCCTCCACGGGCGTTTCGCCGAGCGCAGCCTTGGTCGGCTCGTCGTAGAGCCCATCTTCGGCGATGGGCGCCTCGGGGTGGTTGCGGTTCCAGAGCCGCTCGAAGGCCAGCACGCTCAGTGACTGGAGCTCCGTGCTCTCGGCCACGAACTGCGCGTCGCCCGTGAGCTCAAAGTGGGGCTCATCGCTGGGGATGGGGTGCTCAAAGCCGACCTCGAGCAGCGTGTTCCACCAGAAGTTGTAGGCCACCACATCGATCGCCCGACCGCCCTGGTGGTTCGAGGTTCCGGGCACAGCGGCGTTGAAGTTCGCGTCACAGTTCTCCACATACCAGCGCGAGTAGTACTGCATCGCCACGTCGCGGTAGGCGGCCGAAATGGAGATGAAGTCCCGCTTCGCCAGCGCCGCTTCGCCGAGCGCCTGAAAGACCTCGGGGCGCATCGCCAGCGGCTGCGGGCCGGCCGCGTTGATGCATCCAGGCTCGCGGCAGGGCTGATAAAAAATGAGCCGCGTGTCGTCCATGCAGCGGAGCTCCTCGACCAGCTGCCGGCCGATGCCATCCACCAGCGACTGCGGGTATTCGAAGCCGCTGTCGCACTGCCGCGCGCTCTCCAACGCAAGCTCTCGCATGGTCTGCCGATAGCCCGAGCGGGTGAGCCCGGGGTCGGGCACGCAGCCTGCCAGGAGCAAGAGCGCAACCGCTGTAAACAGGCGCCTCATGGCCTCTCCTTGGCCTTCCAGCCCGCCATCCTGAGCTGCCAGTCGCCGTCACGCACCGCGAGCCGCGGACCGAGCCAACCGCCCAGCTCTGCGACAGCAGCCTCGAGGCCGACGGGCGGACGAAGCATCGCCATGCCGGAGCCGTTCAGCCGGTTGCGTCCCTCGTCGTAGGGCGCCGTCCAGAGCTCGCCGAACCAGCCAGCCACGCCCGACGCCCGGAGCGCATTCACCAGTGCCGCCGGTCGCGACGCCCCCTTGATGGGATACCAGACCACGACGGTTGTGCGTGGGTTCGAGGCGGCCCAGGCGATGGCGCGCGTTGCCGTAAGCTGCCACTCTTCGCGCGTTGCAAAGGGCGGGTCGACGAAGAAGATCTGCTTGCCGGGCGACGCCACCGCAGCCCAGCCATCCTGCTCCAGCACCGTAACCCCGGGCGCACCGCGGACAGCCGTCCGGAGCGTCGCGCAGGCCTCTGGGTCGAGTTCGTGCAGGAGCAGCGCATCATCCGGCCGCAGTGCCGACAGGGTCACCAGCGGAGACCCTACGAGACGCTCACCCACCCGCCCGGCGCTGCAACCCTGCAGCTGCGCCAGCCGGGTGAGGCAGTCCGGCGCACCGGACAGATCGCCGAGCTTGGCCAGCCCCTCCATCCACTCGCCCGTTGGTCCGCGCTGGTAGTGGCCCCGCCCCGCATGCGTCTCCACGACCGTGACCGGAGCTCCCTGCAACGGACGAGCGCCAAGCAGCGCCAGCCAGACCGCATGCTTCCAGACATCGCCCGCGTTGCCGATGTGGTAGCGGTGGTCGTAGCTTCGCTCAGGCGACTTGGGGCGGCTCTCTAGCATGGGTGCGCTCTACTCGTCGCAGGCCCGGGCATCAAACATCGCACGCCGACCATCGCATTGTTTGCCGACCCGCCGCAGCCATCGCTATGCTCCATCGCCATGAACCTCATCCGCCCCCTGCTCTGCCTCGCAACCGCACTCCTCGTCGCCTGCTCGGGCACCACGCCGCCATCGCAGGCGCCCGCGCCGCAGCGCGCAAAGGCGGCCGCCGCGCCCGCGCTTCCGGCAGCAGCACCAGCAACACTGGATGACATCGCCGCCTGGGATGCCTCCATTTCCTGCCTGCAGCAGGAGGGGTCGGGCTGTGCAGCGGCGGCTGGGGCCAGTCCGGAAGCCAGCGGTTCGGGCGACAGCGGCAGCGGCTCGGGGAGCGCTCCGAACAGCGAGACGGCAGCCTACCTCCGCGCAACCATGCTCCTGCGCGACGCCTGCACCCGGCAGTATGCGCCCGCCTGCGGCGCCCTCGCCAAACAGCTCTACAAGGCCGGCCCCAACGGCGGCTCTGCGGGACAGGCGCGCGAGCTCGCAAAGCGCGGCTGCGAAGGCCACCACCTTGCGAGCTGCACCCTCCTTATCTCGCTCGCGCGGGGCGAGGCCGACCAACTCAGCGCCGCCGAGAACTTCCTGCTGGCACGCTGCAACGGCATCGTCCCCGAGGCCTGTGTCGCCCTCGGACGCGGCTACGCTGCACAGGCCATCCCGCAGGGCGACCGCGGCCTCATGAACGGGCTCTTCACGCGGGGCTGTGAGCAGAGGGTTGCAGATGGCTGCGCCGAGCTCGCCCTGAGCCACCAGTTCGGACGCGGCACCCCCGTCAGGCTCGAAGAGGCGCTCCGTCAGGCAGCGCTCGCCTGTGCGCAGGGCTCCGACCGAGGATGCGTCTCCAAGGCCGACCTGCTCATCGCCACGGCCGCAGACGATGCCTTCGCGCAGGCCGAGCCCATCTACCGCGAGGCCTGTCTGCACGACGACCCGCGCGGCTGCGCCGGCGAAGCGCGCCTGACGATGCTCCGCGACAAGGGGCGCCTCTCGCCCGAGCTGCTCGCGAGGCTCACCTTCAGCTGCAACACAGAGCCCGCCGCCTGCGAGCAGCTGTTCAGCTGGACGGCGCGACAGCCCAAGCCCACCCGGGCCCCGCTCGAGAAGGCCTGTGCCGAGGGCGAGCCCCACGCCTGCCGCTTCCTCGCCGCCTCGCTGATGGAGCGGAGCCACGGACCGACAGCCCCACAAGAGGCGGCCATGCTGCGAAGCGCCTCCTGCGAGCGGCGCGACCCCGAGAGCTGCGTCGACCTGGCCGTCCAACGCATCACTGGCCCTGGGCTGCAACCCAATCCCTCGGAGGCACGCGTTGCCCTCACCGCCCTCTGCAAGGCCGACACCCTCCGCGCCTGCGTGGAGCTCGGACTCCTGATTGGCCCTGCGGGAGCCTCACTGCCAGACCGTACCGAGGCCCAGACCGTCCTCGACCACGCCTGTCTGCAGGGCGCCGGCTGGGGCTGCGTCCATCTTGGTCGGCGCGAGACGACGGATATTGCGCAGGCGCTCGCCTGGCTCGATCGGGGCTGCTCGCTGCAGGTCGGCTGGGGCTGCGTCGAAGCCGGCGATCTGCGCACCGCCAAGGTGGAGAGCGAGGCCGGGCGCGCCATCACCGACTACCTCCGCGGATGCGAAGCCGGCACCATGCAGGGCTGCCTCAAGGCGGCGCAGTCGCTCAACCGGATCAATCCCGGCGACGCGCAGGCAACGGCGCTCGCTCAACTCGCCTGCGACGGCGGCCTCCCGGAGGCCTGCCCGCTCTGCGCTACCCCCAAGGCCAAGCCGTGACATCGCCCGCCCCCCTCCGGAACATCATCGCCTACTCCGACGGCGGCGCCATCGGAAACCCCGGCCCCGGCGGATACGGCGTCGTCCTCCGCTATGGCGAGAAGGTCAAAGAGCTCTCCGCCGGTTTCCGCCTCACCACCAACAACCGCATGGAGCTGCTCGGTGCCATCGTCGCCCTCGAGGCGCTCAAAGAGCCCTGCAGCGTCCGCCTCCACACCGACAGCCAGTATGTGGTCAACGGCATCGAGAAGGGCTGGGCCAAGAAGTGGCGCTCCAACGGCTGGATGCGCAACCCCAAGGAGCGGGCGCTCAACGCCGACCTCTGGGAGCGGCTCCTCACCGCAGCCGCCCGCCACAAGGCCACCTTCGTCTGGGTGAAGGGACATGCGGGCGTCGCAGACAACGAGCGGTGCGATGAGCTCGTCCGAGCAGCCTCGGGCGGCACGGGCCACGGCGTGGACGAGGTCTACGAGCGGGAGAACCGCTAAGGCGCACGCACCGCAGTCTCGGCCGCCAAAAACGGCGAAGGGCGCCGAGGCGCCCCGCAGCAATGGACCGCTCTGACTAGCCGGGCGGGGAGCAGAAGACGGCTTCGGTTCCGTCGCAGACCCAGATGTCTCCACCGCCACAGCTGGTGCCCGGGACACCATCGAGCGTCGAGCAGCCACCACAGGCGTTGAGGATGCCATCGCCGGGGTCGCCCTCACAGGTCAGACCGTCACCGTCACAGATGAAGGTGCCGTAGCCGCAGGTGCCGCAGCCATCACCCGGGTTTGCCTCAAGCCGTGCGCAGCCGCCGCAGGCGTTAAGAAGCCCGGGGTCGGTGTTGTTGCAGAGGACGGTGCCGGTGTCGCGGTTGCACTCCAGCGTGCCGCCTTCGCAGCAGCTGCCGCCTGGTGGCTGGAGGAGCGTCTCGCAGGTGCCGCACTCGTTCGCTGCATCGCCCACACAGGTCAGCGTGCTGCCCGAGCAGGCAAAGGCGCCAAGACCGCAAGATCCGCAGGCGTCGCCCTCGCTCTCGGCGAAGTCGGTGCAGCCGCCACAGTCAAAAGTGGTATCTCCCGAGCAGACCACATCGCCACCGCCCGAGGGGTCGCAGATGTAGGTATCGAGACCGCAGCTGCCGCAGGCCTCGCCGATGCGGGCGCTAAGAGGGCCGCAGCCGCCGCAGGCGTTCAGAGCGGCTGCACCTTGGTCGCCATTGCAGACAACCGCAGTCGGATCGGCCCGGTCGCACGCGTAGGTACCGGAGCCACAGGTGCCGCAGGCGCCGTCGAGTTCTGCGCGACCGTTGCCACAGCCCCCGCAGAAGTTCACTCGGCCATCGGCGCTCGGGCAGACGGTACCGTTGCGATCGTCGGGGTTGCAAGTGTACTCTGAGGTGCCACCGCAGCAGGTGGCGCCGGGCTCGTTGGCGAGCGGCAAGCATCCGCCGCAGCTGTTGAAGCTGGTTGCGCCGTCACAGGCGACGATATCGGTACCTACGCACTCCACAAAGTCCTCGCCGCAGGGGCCGCAGGCCGACCCGGGCTCGCCATCAAGCAGGCCGCAGCCGCCGCAGGCGTTGAGCGCGGCAGCGCCAAGGTCGCCGGCGCAGACCACCGTATCCTGGCCGCCGCAGGCGTAGCGGCCCGAGCCGCAGGTACCGCAGACCTCGCCAAGCCGCTGGTCGAGCACGCCGCAACCACCGCAGGCGTTGAGCTGCACGGTCACAGGTACATCGCACTTCGTCAGACCGGGGCGGAGGGGGTCGCAGATGGCCGTGTAGGTCTCGCAGCAGGCAGCGCCGGGCGCGATGTCGAGCGCGGCGCAGCCGCCGCAACTGTTGACGCGGGTGTCTCCGTTGCAGCTGCTCTGGTCAATGTCCGTTGCATCACAGACATAGCTGTTGAGACCGCAGGTGCCGCAGGCCTCGCCCGGCTCGCCCGGCAGCGTCGCGCAACCGCCGCAGCCGTTCAGTGCCGCGTTCCCCAAGTCACCATCGCAGCGGGTCGCCTCACGGCCGTCGCAGACTGTGGCTCCGCTCTCGCAGGTGCCGCAGGGCTGAGCGGGTTCACGGGCGAGCGCAGTGCAACCGCCACAGGCGTTGCGGGGGAAGCTGTCGGGTACATCGCAAAAGACGGAGTTCAGGTTCGAGGGGTCGCAGGCCAGCGTGAAGGCACCGCAGCAGGCCTCGCCAGCAACGCCGCCCTCAACCGCGCCGCAACCGCCGCAGTCGTTGGCCAGCGCATCGTTGATGCAGACCTGCGCGCCGGGCGTCGCAGGGTCGCAGGCCCACTCGCCCGCGCCGCAGCCGCAGGTGTCGCCCAGAACCTGCGGGAGCGGCTCGCAGCCGCCGCACGCATTCGCGGTATCGCCAACGCACTCGGCCGTGCCAACGCCGGAGCAGGCGAAGACGCCGTCGCCGCAGATGCCGCAGGGCGCACCGACCAGGCCGCCAGTCACCACGCAGGAACCACAGGTATCGGGGTCGTCGAAGTTCACCTCGCAGCCATCCACCCGGTCGCCATTGCAGTCTGCAAAGTTGCCCGTGCAGCTGTCGACACGGCAGATGCCGGCGGTGCAGACTTCGTTTGCATTCGCGAGGTCACAGACGATGCCGCAGCCTCCGCAGTTGTTCTCGTCGGTCGCGAGCGAGATGCCATCGTCTGCGCG
Source organism: Deltaproteobacteria bacterium (assembly GCA_013205435.1). Lineage (GTDB taxonomy): Bacteria > Myxococcota_A > Bradymonadia > REDH01 > REDH01 > CAIWGR01. Next base: position 21,417 of record JABMMX010000282.1, on the reverse strand, counting down.
GCCATCGCAGTCCTCATCTGCATTGTTGCAGAGCTCGGGGGCGCCCGGGTTGATGGTGGGGTCGGCAGGTGCGCAGTCCGGACCAAGACAGGCGGGCCCACCTCCGTAGCCGTCGCCATCTTCATCGATGCAGCCCGTGCAGAGGCCGTTGTCGGGCTCGCAGACCGCAACGACTGAACCGTTGCGGTCGGCGCCGCGGCAGGTGAAGCCCTCGGGGCAGCTGTTGTCGCCAAAGCAGGGCATCTGACAGAAAGTTGAGCCGCTGGTGGGCTGGCAGAGGCCGGCGCCGCAGTCGGCGTCTGCCGTGCAGGCAGCGCAGTCACCATAATCGCCCGCGGCGCAGAGGTCGCCGTCGCTGCCCGAGGCGCCCGCAGAGATGGGCCCGAAGCTGGGGCAGCCATCGCAGCCATCGGTGGCAAACAGCTCGGTGCAGACCTTGGCTGCCCCCGTGCCAAGCGGACGGCACAGCCCGCTGTCGCAATCGCCGTCTGCCACGCAGGCCACGCCGCAGGCGGCACCCGTAGGCTCGATGGTATCGGGGGTACCCGTGTCTGTGGTGTCGGGCTGGGTGTCCGGTGCCGTGTCAACGCCCGGGTCGGTATCCTCGACCACATCGCCTGCAACACACTGGCCTTCCACGCACTCGCCGATGGCGCATGGGGAGAAGGTAGAACACTCGTCTGCGGGAGCGGGCTGCTTCTTGGCCTCCTCTCCACAACCCGCGAGGGCGAAGACTGAGGCGAGACCAAGTCCGAGGAAATTACGCATGAACGACTCCAAGGGAAAACCGCTCCTACCGGAGCGGTCCACGGAGGAGCAAAAGGGGGCGCGCCGCGCTGCCCTCACAAAAAGCGGAAAGCCCGCCTGAAAGGGCGGGCTTCTTGAAAGCGAGTCGACTTCTTAGAAGCAGACGGAGGCCGGGTTCGGGTTGAACCGGTAGGAGGAGGTGTTCACCGCGCCTGTCGTGCCGGTGCCTGCACCGAGCGCATTGAGGTTCGCCGTGCCCGCCGAGTTCTCAAGGACGATGGCGGTCGAAGTAGCTGTCGAACCCTGGGTGCAGGCGACGCAGGTGATGTCGACGAGGTTGGAGGTCTCGTAAACCTTTACCTCAGCCGAGGACACGCCGCCGGCGGTAGCAGTTGCCGCCCCGTTGACGCTGAAGATGAAGGTACGGTTCGGGGCGGAACCGGTAGTGCGGAAGTTACCAGCGGTCGTCGCCGTCTGCGCGCCCATGTCGTGCCATGCGTAGCCGACCACAGCGTTCGGCGCTGTGGAGGCCGCTGTCGCCTGCGATGCAGCTGCTGACGAGGTGTTGTTCGTCGAGAAGTACAGGTGGCCATCTGACGCCGCGCGGAAGTTGGCATACTGCGTGCCGAAGAACTTGAAGTTGAATCCAATCGGGTAGGTCAACGACACGTTGGAGCCCGACAAGCGGGCATCGGTGGTGCCGGAGGAGCTAACCAGAGCGCCGCCGTTGTTCGCTGCGCCGCCGAGCAGGTTGCTGGGCGCCACGTAGGCGATCGAACTCACCGCATTTCCGGCGACGCAGGATCCGCTCAGGCAGCCACCGTTGCTGACGCAGGGCACTCCGCGGCTGGCGGTCACGGCGCAAACCTTGCTCGACCAGTTCGTCTGGTAGACCAGACGGCGACGGGCAGCGTTCGTTGCGCCATCCACCGTGAAGGCTACAGAGTCCTCCGAACCGAGCGTGGTGTTGTCGGCGTAGAAGTAGGCGAGCGAGCTGTCGGCGTTGAGAACGCCGCGACGCTTCACATTCGTGCTAGTAAGCTTGGTGCAGGTGTCGCACTGGATGTGCACCGAGTTGTCCGCCTCGAGCAGGATGATTGCCCCCGTCGCCGTACCGTTCGTTGCCGTATACCCAACGCCGTTATTGAGCGTAATGTAGAACTCGCGGTTCGGGGCTGTACCAAGCGTGTAGGTGGCCCACTTGTTCGTCGAGGTAGCCATGTCGAACCCATACAGGTAGATGGCGGGGCCGGGGTCGCGAGCGGTGTGCGGGAAGACGGTCGTGACGTTCGAGAGCGTGTTGGTGTAGCCGTTGGTAGAGACGTCCGCCGAATCGAAAGTTACCCAACCATTGTTGTTGATTCGAAGAGAGGTGTAACCAATGTCGAAGAACTTGAAGGTGAAGGGAACGGTGATGGCTGCCGAAGTTGAGTCGTCGCTAATGCTGTAGCAGGTCTCGCCTGCCCCCGGCGCAGCGCAGTTCGGGTAGGTAATGGCCGAGAAGGTGCCGACCGAGACACCGCGCGGGTCAGTGCCGCCGCAGAGGCTGCTGTTACAGTCATTATCCGCAGCGCAAGATGCGCCGTCGGCCAGCTTGCCGCAGAGACCGCCAGTGCAGTTGGCGCTCGCGCAATCCGCCGCAATCGTGCAGACCTTACCACCGCCGCAGGTGATGCCGGAGCTACCACCGCAGTCGATATCGGTCTCTGTGCTGTTCTTCACGCCGTCCGTGTTCGTGGGCGCCTGGCAGGTGCGGCCTGCAATGGTGTCGAACACGGCCGTGTCGGTAGCGCTGAAGGCTGCGTTGTTGCGGCCAGCGAGGAAGGCCGAAACGGTGCCTGCAGCGTTGGTCACGCCCTGCGTTCCAGGGCGGGTCGTCTCCTGTGTGCAGGGGTTGCAGACAACCTCAACGCGACCCGTTGTCTCATAGAGCACAGCTTGGGCGGTGTAGGTCACGCTCGCCGTGTTGTAAAAAGTCCGGTTCCTGGTCACATCGTAGATGAGCTTCCGGAAGGGAGCCGTGCCAAACACCTTGTAGCGATAGGTGGCAACCGGCGGGGTGCTGGAGCCGCTGTCCTGAGCGAAGAGAGCGATACCGTTCCTTGCCGTGAAGCTCGGCAGCGTCAGGCTGGAGGTGAACGCACTGACGCCGTTGGTCCCAAGAGCCATCCAGCCGTTCGAGGTCGCATCGAAGGTGGTGTACTGGTTGCCGAAGTAGTTCATGCTGAACCCGATCGCGATGGGCGACGCGGTCTTCAAGCTGTCATCAGAGATGCCGCTGATGGTCGTCCAGGTGCCGTCCGGCGTGGTGTAGAGCACCGCAGTGCTCTGTGCCGTCGGCGCGCCTCCGCTGCAGACGCCGTCGTTGCATTCGGCGCCCGTCAGGCAGCTGCCGCCAGTGCTGGCCTTGGCGCAGATACCGCTGGTGCAGACGCCGCTTGCGCAGTCGCCGCCCACAATGCAGGCAGTGCCGACGAAGCAGCGGGCTGCGCAATCCGAGCCACCGCAGTCAACACCCGTCTCGTTGACATCGTTGCTGCCCTTGATGCCGTCGAAGCAGTCGAACGGCGGGGCAGCGCAGACGCCTGCCACGCAGTTGCCCGAGCCGCAATCGCCGTTGACCGCGCAGATCTTGGTAAGCGCGCACTTGCCAGCGCTGCCGCTGACGCAGACGCCGCCGCAGTCAATGTCGGACTCTGTGCCCGACTTCACACCGTCGGTGCAGGTGCGGCAGAGGCCGCCATCGCAGCGGTTCGATGCGCAGTCTGTGACTGTGCCACAAACCTTTCCAGCGCCGCAGGTGGCGCCGCAGGTGGCGCCGCCGCAATCGAGGTCGGTCTCAGCGCCATTCCTCACCGTGTCGGTGCAGGTGGGCGCAGCGCAGGCGCCGGAGGTGCAGACACCGCTCGTGCAGGAGTTCGAAAGCGCGCACGCTCCCGCATCCGCGATGCCGGCGCAGAGGCCGCTGATGCAACTGCCAGACAGGCAATCCGTACCCGCCACGCAGGCAACGTTCTTCGTGCAGTCCGACCGGCAGCTACCTCCGCAGTCGATGCCCGTCTCCGTGCCGTTCAAACTGCCATCGCCACAGGTCGCAGGTGCGCAGATGGGGCTGCTGGCGCCTGTCACGTAACGGACGGTACGGTTCGTGATGGCCGACGACGAGGAACCGTTCGTCTCCGTCGTGAAGGAGCTGGTGCCCGTCGCATTCTCCACGCCCTGGTAATGGAGATCGCCATCCACCGCGCAGTTCAGGCAGGTGAGGTCGACGTAGTTCAGGGACTCATGCAACACCATCTGCGCGTTGATCAGGTTCCCAGAAGAGTAGTGGTTCAATCCATTGTAGTTCACCACGAACTTCCGGAAGGGCGCTGCTCCCGTTGTGTAGAACCGGATCTGGCCCGCTGCGGAGGCATTGAGATCATTCCACCAGAGGGCGACGAGGTTGTTCGGAGCGGCGGCAGTCGGGAGATTGGAGCCATAACCCGTCACAGATCCCGAGAATACAAGGTAGCCGTTCGTGCTCACCGTCGCGGTCGAGAACTCATTCCCGAAGAATTGGAACTTAAATCCAAGCTGCACAGCCACGGAAGAGTCGTCTCCCGTCAGCGAGGTACCAAGACCATCGTTGTAGGTTCCAACCTGGTTCACCGCGGAGAGAATCCGCCCGCCCGCGACGCCATCGCAGGAGCTGCTCGCGCAGTCACCGTTCGCGGAGCAAGCAAGGCCATCCGCCGAGAGTCCGCAGCGGCCGCTCACGCAGTTCTGGCTGGCGCAGTCGGTGCTCAGGCCGCAGATCTTGTTGAAGCCGCAGTTGCCGCCGCAGATGCCACCGCAGTCGATGTCGGTCTCGTTACCGTTCTTCACCGTGTCGCTGCAGTTGCGGCAGAAGCCGCCAGCACAGGTCGCGTTGGCGCCGCCGCAGTCGGTGTCGGCGATGCAGATCTTGGTCGGCGCGCAGAGCGTGCCCGAGGTCCCGCCGCAGTCGGTGTCGGTCTCGGTCCCGTTCTTCACTCCGTCCGTGTTGGTCGGCGCCTGGCAGGCCTTGATGGAGCCGGTGTTGTAGCGGAAGCCGGTGTTGTTCGGGATGCTGAAGGACGACGAGGCGCTCAGGGAGTAGGCCGACCGAGCGACCGTGCCGGCGCCATTCTCGAGGACCTGTGCCTTGGTCGTACCGGTGGTCGCCAGGGTGCAATCCGAGCAGAAGATGTCGACGGTATTCTCACCCTCGTTGAGGGCGATCTGGAACGTTACGGTGTCGGAAGCGTTCAACCAGTAGGGAAGCGCCACGTAGTTCACGATGAACTTCCGATTGGGTGCGGTACCTACGGTGGTGTAGCGCACGTCGGAGCTTGCGCTTATCGTCGCCTCGGCGTCGAACCAGAAGCCCGCGATGACGGCATTCGGGTTGAAGGAAGAGGGCGAGGTGGTCGGAGCATTGTGGCTGTTGGTCGATGCCAAATCGAAGCTGATCCAACCGTTACCGTTGATCTTCACGCTCGGGTAAGTCGTGCCGAAGAAATTGAAGGCGAACGGAAGCGTGACGGCGTCGGAGTGACCCGAGTCGCCCAGCTTCGAACCGAACGAGGTGGCCTGCGTGCCGGCCGTGATGTTGCCGAGCGACGCTGCGTCAGGAGCGGTGGTGATGGCCACCGGAGCAGGGGTTGAGCAGACGCCGTTGGCGCACTGGTTGCCCAAGGTGCAGAGCTCGCCCGTCGCACCAAGGTTGCAGAGGCCGCCCGTGCAGCCGCTCGTCGCGCAATCCGTGCCCAAGTTACAGGCAAGGCCGCCGCCGCAGGTCGCGCCGCACTGGCCGCCGCAATCCAGGGCTGTCTCCGTGCCATTCAATACGCCGTCGGCGCAGTTGCGGCAGACGCCGGCAGCGCAGGAGGCGCCGAGGCCACCGCAGTCGGTGTCGGCTGCGCAGATCTTGGTCGGAGCACAGGTGGCGCCGCAGGCTGCGCCGCCGCAGTCGGTGTCGGTCTCGCCCTGGTTCTTCACGCCGTCGTTGCAGGTGGGTGCAACGCAGGAGGCGCCGTTGGTCGCGTTGGTGAAGTAGCGCTTCGCCGTCTGGTTGGGGGTGCTGAAGGTGGTCGAGTTGTTGAGCGAGTAGGCGGAGAAGGCCTGCGTGCCTGCCGCATTCTCTACGATCTGAGCCTTCGACTGCGAATAGTTGACCGTGCAGTCCTTGCAGTTGATGTCCACATACCCGCCGTTCTCGTAGATGATGACCTGAAAGGTCGCCTTGTCGGTCGAGGCGTAATAGCTGGGCACATTGATCCAGTTCACGATGAACTTCCGGTTGGGAGCCGTGCCCGTGGTGAGGTATCGGACATCGGTGTTCGCGTCACCGGCCGAGGGGTTCGCATCGAACCAGAAGGGGGCGATGATTGCGTTCGGGGTAGATGTGCTCGGCGACAGGAACGGTGGGTTGTCGCTTGAGAAGGTCGCGGTGAACGAGAGCCAACCGTTTCCGGTGATGCGCGCCGTCGTGTAGAGCTGGTCGAAATAGCGGAAGGTAAAGCCAAGCGGGATCGCCGGTGTGATGGTCGTATCGCCAAGCTTGGAGGTTCCACCGATGGTGCTGGAGGCGCGGGCTCCGGCGGTCACAGCATTCAGCGATGCGTCTGGGTTCCAGGTGACCGCCACGCCGTTTGCAGAGGGGATGGTGCCGCCGCCGCAGACGCCGTTGAGGCACTGATCGCCCTGGCTGCAGGAGGAGGCGGTTGCGCCGAGCGCGCAGAAGCCGCCAACGCAGGAGGCCGACAGGCAGTCGCCGTCTGCAACGCAGATCTTGCCGCCGAAGCAGGGGCCGCAATCTGCGCCGCCGCAGTCCACATCGGTCTCGGTGCCGTTCTGGGTGGCGTCGGCGCACCCCGCGCAGAGGCCGCCAACGCAGAGGTTGCTATCGCAGTCGTTGTTGCCGCCACAGGTCTGGCCCGAGACGCAGTCGGTGGCGCAGGAGCCGCCGCAGTCCACGTCGGCCTCGTTGCCGTTCTTGGTGCCATCGCCGCAGTTCATGCAGATCGTGGCGGTGCCGACGAGCAGGCACTCGGCCACGCCCGCTGCGCCGGGGTCGCAGTCTCCAACCGTGCTGCAACCCTTACCAATGGTGCAAACAGCGCCACACTGGCCGCCGCAGTCGATGTCGGTCTCGGCCTGGTTCTTGGTTGCGTCCGAGCAGTTCGGCGCGGCGCAGAGGCCGGGGTACTGGTTGAAGGTGCCGAGGCGAACCGCCTTGTTGACGAAGGCCGTCGAACCTGGGTTGTAGCCATCGAGCGCAATGAAGTCGGGCGTCGCGCCGCCTACGGAGGGGCCCTCGGCGCCGATGCGCAGCGTGTCGAGACCGGAGTCGGCGTTGGTGTACATCAGGTCGATGTAGCCCGTGCTCTCGTTGAGCTGGATCTGGAGGCTAACGGGGCCGTGGTCGTAGCCGCCGTAGTCTGCGAGGTCTTGAAAATCGATGACGAACTTGCGGTTCGGCGCCGTGCCCACGGTTCCCGAGGTGATGGTCGCGCCGGCCACCGTCAGGTCCTTGTTGAAGAAGGTGACGAAGTTGTTCGGCGTGGCCGTGGAACCGAGTGCGGCCGAGTAGCTGTTCGAGGCGGTTCCGCCGAACTGGAAGAGGCCGTTCGTGCTCAGCGAGAGCTCCGTGAAGGTCCCCGTGAAGAAGGGGAAGGAGAAGCCGATCTGGAGCAGCGTTGAGCTGTCATCCGAGGAAGGAAAGGTCACCGGCGCGAAGCCGGCCGTCGGGACAAGCGCGTAGGTTGCCGCGGTGTCGCTCGCGCCCTTCGCGATGCCCGGCACGCAGACCTGGCTGTCGCAGTCCACGGGGCCACCGCAGTTGGCGCCGGTCGCGCCCTTGCCGCAGCTGCCGGCCGTGCAGTTGTTGGTGAAGCAGTCCCCGGCAACCAAGCAGACCTCTGCAAAGTTGCATGTGCCACCGCAGACGCCGCCGCAGTCCAGGTCGGTCTCGCTGCCGTTCTTCACGCCGTCGGTGCAGGAGGTGCAGATGCCACCCTCGCAACGGTTGGAGGCGCAGTCGGCGTTGACGCTGCAGATCTTGGTATCGATGCAGGTGGAGCCGCAGACGCCGCCGCAGTCGATGTCGGTCTCGGTGCCGGACTTGATGCCGTCGGTGCAGGTGGAGCAGACCGCGTTCTCGCAGCGGGTGCTCGTGCAGTCACCACCGGCGATGCAGGCCTGGCCGCCAGCGCAGCGCGTCGTGCAGACTGCGCCGCCGCAGTCGATGCCCGACTCGTCCTGGTTAGACGTCACGTCCGAGCAGGTGGGTGCAAGGCAGACGCCGACCACACGGGTGACGGTCTGGAAGCGGATGCTGGTATTCGTAAGGTTTCGGGCCGCCGAGTAGGCGGCGCCGGGCATCGGGATGCCGAGGGTGCCGGCCATGTTCTCGATGCCCATAATGGCGGTTGAGGTGTTCGACACGCAGCTGACGCAGCGGATGTCGATGTAGCCCGTGGTCTCCTGAAGCGCGACCTGCACCGTGATGGGGCCGTGGTCGGATCCGCCGAAGTCCGGGATGTTGTTGTAGTTCACAAGGAACTCGCGGTTGGGCGCGGTGCCCACCGTCGCATAGGTGATCGTACCACCGTCCCTGGGGTCGAGGTCGCGTCCGAAGAAGGAGACGACGCCGTTGGGCGTGGAGGTCGACGGGATCGTGGAGGCGAATGAGCCGGTCGCCGAACCGAAGGTCAGCCAGCCGTTCGACGAGATAACCACCTGAGTCTGCGTGGTGTCGTAGAAGGGGAAGTTGAAGCCAATGGGGTAGGGTGCGCTCAGTTGGTCGTCCCCTAGCGGGCCGCCGAAGCTGTTGACCGCAGGATTGCCGTCCGTGATGAGACCGTTGAGGTTGAGCGGGTAGCCGCCCTGCGAGCCGGGGCCGCCGGCGTCGCAGACCTTGCTGTCGCAGTCGTTGTCGCTCGCGCAGGCATCGCCCGGGTCGCCGGTCGGCACGCAGATGTTGGAGGCGTCGCAGATGCCGGAGATGCAGTCCGCCGTAATGTTGCAGGTCTGGCTGGAGCCGCAGCGGAGGGCGCAGGCGCCGCCGCAGTCGGTGTCGCCTTCGGTCTGATTCTTGATGCCGTCGAAGCAGGAGACGCAGATACCGGCGGCGCAGTTGCCGCGGAGGCAGTCGGCACCGACGTTGCAGGTGATGCCGTCTGCACAGTTGCTGCCGCAGAGGCCACCGCAATCCACGCCCGTCTCGTTGCCGTTATCGACGGCGTCGGTGCAGCTGGCCGCGGCGCAGAAGCCATCCTGGGTGACGGTGTTGAAGCGGATGGAGGTGTTGGTCTTGGTGGCGATGGCGTTGTTCACGCCCGCGGTGGCCAGCCCAGCGGTGCCAGTCGCATTCTCGACGCCCTGCGTGCGTTGCTGCGTACCCGGGTTGCTGCAATCCGTGCAGTGGATGTCGATGGTGTTACTACCCTCCGAGAGAACAATCTGCGCGGTGACAGTCGTGTCGGGAAAGGTATAGGTCGGAACAGCTCCATAGTTGACGATGAACTTGCGGTTGGGCGCAGTGCCAGTCGTGAAGTAGGTGATGGTCTCCGTGCCATCGGGATCGAGATCGGACCACCAGGCCGCGATCAGGTTGTTGGGCGTACTGGTGCTCGGGATGGCTGAGCGGAACGCGGTAGAAAAGGCGGGAGCCGTGAAAGAGACCCAGCCGTTGTCGGACACGTAAATGTTGGTGAACTGGTTTCCGTAGAAGTTGAAGCCAAAGCCGAGCGGAATGGCGCTGGATACGGTATCATCACCCAGCGGGTCTCCGTCGACTTGCGTCACCGTCACAGCGTTGGGGCCCACGGTCTCGGGGGCAAAGGTCAGCGGCTCCGAGGTGACCGCGATGTTCGGATTGCAGACCTGATTGACGCAGGAGGGGTTGCCCGCGCAGACGTCGCCGGTGGAGCCGAGGCAGAGGCCTGCGGGGCACTGGCCGGTGATGCAGTCGGTGCCGGCGGTGCAGATCTTGTCGCCAACGCAGGAGGCGCCGCAGATGCCGCCGCAGTCGATGTCGGTCTCGCCCGCGTCGGGCGCGCCGTTGGAGCAGGTGGTTGGGGCGCAGATGCCGCCCTGGCAGAGGGTGCTGGTGCAGTCGGTGTTGTCGACACAGGCGATGCCGTCGGCGTAGTTGGCGATGCCCTCGTCCACGCGGAGGTCGCAGTCGTCGTCGAGACCATTGGCGAACTCCGCCATGTTGGTAACGACGCTGCCGGTGAAGCTGAAGGAGGCGCCCGACGTCTGGAAGACCCAGTCGCGGGAGGCAGCCGCCTGGGGCGAGCCGGCAAGGCCGAGGTTGCCGTAGGAGAAGATGCCCAGACCGGAGGGGAGGCCAGGGGTTGAAACTGCGCTGTTGAGCACCGGGTTTGCGAGCGGCGTCGTAAGACTGTTGATGCGCACGTAGACATCTGTCCGGGTGCGATCCGTGTAGAAGGAGCGAAGGGTAACATTCGCGCAGAGCGAGGGCACCGTGTCGTAGGGCGCAGGACAGGCACCGTTGCGCGCCTGGCTCTCCGTTACGAGCTCCAGCGAGTTGGCTGGGCCGCTGCCGGGAATGCCGTCCTGGACGACGTTCAGGATGCAGAGCTGCTGCTCGCGTGACATGAGACCGAAGCCCTCGACGGGCTCAGCCGCGGGCTTGATGGAATCGATGACGAACTGGGTGCCGTCGTAGTGGCCCTGGAAGTCTGCGAGCCGGATCTCTCCGCTCCGCAGGTTCGTGGCCCCAACCGGGGTGGGCGTGGAAGCATCGGGTGCGACAATGCCGCCGTCGGGCGCTGAAGCGACCGGCGTCGTTTGGCTCTCCAGTTCGGGAGATCCAGAGTCACAACCTACCAAGGTGAGCGATACCAAGCCGATAGCCGTTCCCGCTCGAGACAACGAAAGAATCCACGGACGCATGCAAACCTCCAATCAGGGCAGTTTCGGTCACCCTATCTACTCGCGCTAGGGTTGTTCGGGATGCTCGTCAAACGGTCAAGAGACGATTTTGTGACAATTTTTGAGCTCTATTCCCTCCGCAGAGGAAATTTTGTGCGGGAGATTTGCACGCAGATTCGCGAGCAATCCCGAAAGGTTGGCCGTTGCGCGCCGCGTTATCGGCACCGCGTCACGCGCGTCGTGTGACAAACGGGCCACAGGGAATGCGCTCTTCCGCCTCAACGCACCACTGCGCGAGCCGATCGAATCAGTACCGCTCGAAGACCGCGATCAGGGCGCCACGCGCTCGGGCCGGGCTGCCGGGCATGACGATCTTTTGTGTGCCAAATTGCATTTCGACCGGCTGTTCCGCCACGGGCGGCACATAGACATCCATCGCGGCCAGGAAGGGGAAGCTCTCAAAGAGCCCCACCGGCGTCGCCTCGGTCGTCTGGTTCAGGTTGGTGTCGTAGGCGAAGAGGGCGATGGTGCTGTCTGCAGCAGAGGCCACATCCTCGGTCGCGATGTTGGTGCCGTTCAATGTGAGGGTGTCGCGACCGGCCAGGAAGGCGCCATCGCCTCCGAAGACGACAACCGTGCTGGCCCGATCGTCGAACTTCACGGCCGTCAGGAAGGAGGCCGCGAGGCTGCCGGGGCCGGGAAAGGTGCGGAGATAGACCAGACCGGCAGAGCGCTCAAAGGGGCGCCGGAAGTAGCGGACGGGTATGGCGCGCGGGTCGGCCGGCCAGACCTCGAACTCGTAGAAGGTGTCGCGGGCGCCGATGAAGGGGCCAAAGGTGCCCTCCTCGCCGACCAGGAAGCGGGCCTCGGGGAGCGGGGTCAGGCGAAGGCCGGTCTCTGCATCCACCTCGTAGATCGACACCGATGCACCGACCGTAGGCTTGTTCTCCCCAAGCGACACGACGCGCCCGGAGATGTAGGGGACGGGCTCGTCGGTGGCCTCCAGCGTGGCGGGCGCTGCGCCGCGGAAGAAGGTGTAGAGCTCCGCAAAGGAGGCTGGAGCGGTGGCGACCGCGTAGTGGTCAAGCTCGTCGAGCACCGTGTTGGTCGCCCCCGGGATATCGGCCCTGTCGGTCACCACAAAGTCGGCGGGCGAGGTGAGCTGTAGCGTCTCGACCCCCGAACCTTCGGGACCGGGCAGCGCAGCCTTCACCACGCTGGCGATGTGGGCATAGTGGGCGACCTTGGCTGCACGGGCAGGGTTGGCGAGGTAGTCGTAGCCGATGCCGCCGCCCGCAGAGTGGCCGACGAGGTCGACCTGCGTCGCGCCGCTCGCCGCGATCGCACGGTCGATGAGGGCGTCGAGGTCGTTCAGCGTCGAGGGGGCGCGGGTTACCGTGTTCCAGTCGAAGGCAAAGAGGAGGTCGGCGCAGTAACCGTTGGAGGCAAACCTGCGGGCGAAGCTCTCCCAGGTGTCACCCGAGGCCAGAAAGCCATGCACAAAGACGATCGGGTTGAGCGTCCGATCACAGTCGGAGGCGGGGAAGCGGCTCGCGGGGCTCTCGTAGAGCGGCGCGTCTGGCGGCTGGTAGGCTACGGTCCCTGAGCCCTCCCCCGAACCATCGCCCGAACCCGAGCCATCACCTAAGCCCGAACCCTCGCCCGAACCGGTGTCGGCCGTCTCTGCCGGCTTGGCCTCGTCGGCGCAGCCCGTGAGGACCAGGCCGAGCAGCAGCGTGAGAGCGAAGCGGATCAACGGACGACCGGGCTGCTGCCTTCGTTACCCTGCGCGAAGTAGGGCTTCTCGCCGGCCTCGTGGTCTGTCACGTCGACCACCTGCGTGATCTCAGGGAGCTCTTCGCGGATGAGCCGCTCGATGCCATTCTTCAGCGTCGCGTTGGAGCTCGAGCAGCCCTGGCAGCCGCCGGAGAGGCGGATGTAGGCCACGGAATTGACGAGGTCGACGAGGTGGACCTCGCCCCCATGGCTGGCGACGGCGGGGTTGATCTGTTCGATGATGAGCTTCTGGATGCGGCGGCGCATGGGACTCTCCTGCTTGGGTCGGACGTGTGGCGCCCCTTTGCACACCAGAGCGGTAGCGCGCAAGGCGGGCGCGCTCGACAGCGACCCGCGCCCGGGTCTAGGAGGCGCCATGCAGCGCACCCTCCCCTTCGACTTCCTCGACAAGGTCTGCTTTGCGGCGACGGAGGCCGCGCAGGGCACCTCGAATGCTCCTACCTGGGAGCTGGTGCTCGAGGGCCACCTCCCGACGCCGGCGCTGCGTGAGGCGCTGCGGCTGCTGGCGCTCCGCTTCCCGCTGCTCACCGCCACGGTCGCGCCGTCCGAGGGCGACGCAGCCACCGCCAAGCGCTGGGTCTGGCTGCTGCGCGATGCGGAGATCCCGTTTGAGCAGGTCGATGTCGCCGACGATGGGGCGCTCACCGCACTTCGCCACCGGCTCTGCGACCGGTTCATCGACCTCACATCGGAAGGCGGTTTCGAGGTGGTGCTCGCAACCCTGCCACAGGGGCAACGGCTCTTTGTGAAACAGCATCACGGCCTGGCCGACGGACGCGCCATGCTGACGCTGCTGACGGAGCTGGCCGCCTTCATCGGTGCCGCTGAGCGGGGAGAGGCTATCGCGGTCGCTGCGCCCTACCCTCGCCGCGCGGAGCTCGAGGCGCTCGCGCTTTCGCCGTGGGAGCAGCGGCGCCTCTTCGTGGGCGGCATCTGGGAGTATCTCCGAGGCCTCTGGGCCGGCATCCGGAAGCCGGTTTCGGAGCTGCGCCAGAACCGGAGCCTCGACTACACGGGCAGCAACCGGACGCTGCACCTCACACGGCCCGCAGCCCTGCTCGATGCGCGGGCCGCGACGGCAAAGGCTGCGGGCGCCAACCTCAACGCGCTCATCATCGCCTGGCTCTTCGAGTCCAACCGGCGGTGGCACGCCCAGCTCGGCGAGCAGCCGCAGCGGGTGAACATGACGCTCATTGCCGAGACGCGGCCCCGAAGCGGATTCGACTCCTTTGCAAACCACCTTTCGAGCTTCATCATCGACCTGCGGCTCGATCAGGTCGGCGACGCCCGCGCGCTCATGATGACTGCCCACCTGCAGCTCCGCGCGCAGGCAGTGCGACGGGCCCATCTACGGCGCTACCTGGTGGAGCGGTGGATGGTGCTGTCGCTCCGGATGGGCGACCTGCGCAAGATGCTCTTTTCGGCCGGGCCCACAGTCATCAACCTCAACCTGAGCAACATGCTGGCCATCCCGATCCCGACCATCGCCGGCGAGGGGTGGCGGGTGACGGGCGCGCTCATTTCGACGCCGACCACGCCGCGCACGGGCATCGTGCTGACAGTAACGCGCTGCGAGGGCGTGGTGAGCTTCAACTTCAACTACAAGACGACGGTGGTCTCGCAATCAGAGGTGGAGCAGCTGGTGGCCCAGTTCGCCGACCTGCTGGACAGCGAATCGGGCGGGCTCTGACCTAGGAGGCGAAGGCCGCTTCGAGCCGCTTCTTGATGGAGCCGGCGAGGCGCTCGGGCTCCACGCCCGCTGCCTTGGCGAAGAGGCCGAGCTTGACGACGATGATGGCGGCGCTGTCGGTCATCTCGATGGAGCCGGAGGCGGCTGCGCCCTTGAGCTTGGCGGTGTTGCCGTTCCACTCGCAGGAGACGGCAAACTTGGCCATCATCTCCTCAAAGGCCTTCACCTTCTCGATGGCCTTCGGGATGGGGAGGGAGTGGGGGACGGAGACGCGGACTTCGGACATGGTGCCTCGGAGGCTCGGGTGGGAGGTTGCGCCTGTTGCCGCAGCGGGGGGCAGGGGTCAAGGAGAGAGTGGCGCAGCGGGCGGCAATACTATCTTCGCCCGATGGATTCGGGTAATGCTCGCCCATTCGACCCTACTTGCCGCGGAGCACAAAGATGAGCCTGAACATTGTAAAGACGATCCACCTCCTCGGCGTAGCGATGATGATGTTGTCGCTCGGGGGCCTGGCGCTCCACAGCATGAATGGCGGAACGAAGGAGAGCAATCAGAACCGGAAGCTGGCGGCTGCGATTCACGGCACGGGCCTCATCTTGGTGCTTGGCGCCGGCCTCCACATGATCGGCGGCTACGCCCACCTCAGCCACGGCCTGCTCGGCGCGAAGCTTCTCATCTGGCTGGTCCTCGGCGGCGCCGTTGCGTTGGCGCAGCGTGGTGCCGGTCCGGCGCGGCTGGTCTGGTTCGTAGGGCCGCTTCTGGTGGCGGTGGCTGCGATTCTTGGCAGCGCGATGCGGGATGCCGGCACGACGGCGCCGGAGGCACCGCCGGCAGAGGCGAAGGCCCCGCAGGGCTAGTCGTGCGCGAGCTGTCGGGCGACCTAAGGTCGCTCGTCTGAGCATTGTGGCAATGGGCAACGCAACAAGGTTTCTTCGAGGTCGGACGCATGCGGATACTAAACTACTTTGGGTGCTCTGCGATGCTCGCACTCGCCTTCGCAACGGGCTGCGGGACCTCTGCGACAACCTCAACTGATGGCTGCGAGAGCGACTTTGACTGTCCGAGCGACTTCCTTTGTGAAGCGGGGATCTGCCAGGCACCGTCGACGCAGTGCACTGCCAGCGCCGAATGCGGGCTGGGGCGCCTCTGCGAGGAGGGGCTCTGCGTGCGCGACCCTGCTGCAGCACCTGGAGACGCAGAAAGCGACACCGATGGGTCGGGCGATGCCGACGGCTCGGGTGAGGTCGATGGGTCGGGCGATACCGGCAGCTCTGGTGATACCGACGGCTCGGGCGATGGATCAGGCGGCTGCGCCGACCTCGTCTGCCCGCCTGGCTCGACTGCCGTTGACTGCAGCTGCGAGGCAGAGGCGGCCTGCGCGGGCGATCTGGACTGCGCGGAGGGCTACGCCTGCATCGCAGGTGGCTGTGTCTTCGAGGCCTGCACGGGCGACGCTGGTTGCGCGGCAGGGAGCCAGTGTGTGGGCGGCCGTTGCGTGGCAACCGGCGGCTGCGAGAGCGACGCGAACTGTGAGCCCGGTTCGGTCTGTTCGTTCACCTCGCGGACCTGCGTGCCGCGGGTCGATTGCGCGAGCGACGCCAACTGCGCCGGCGGCTTCTGCTTCAACGGCTACTGCGAGACGCTCATCCCCTGCGTATCGGACGACAACTGCTCGCCGGGCACCTACTGCGGCGCGAGCGGCGTCTGCTTTGCGATCCCCGAGTGCAGCGCAGACAGCGACTGCGCGGCAGGTGAGCGGTGCGACTTCAACAACTGCGTTGCGACGAGCTGCGATACGACGGCAGACTGCCCGCCGGCCTGGAGCTGCGAGGCGACCCGCTGCTTCCCGCCGCTGCGTTGCACGACGGCGGCAGACTGCCCCTTCGGCCTGCCCTGCACGGGCAATGTCTGCCTCAACCCGACGGGTTGCGTGGCCGACAGCGACTGCCGAACCGGCAACACCTGCATCTCCGGAGCCTGCGTGCCGCTGCCCGAGCCCGCCTGCGTGACAGATTCGGACTGCAACCCCGGCGAGCAGTGCAACATCGGCTTCTGTTCGCCGCGCGAAGGCTGCGGTTCCACGCTTGACTGCGCGACGGGCGAGCGGTGCGACGCGGGCGCCTGTCTGCCTTCTGATGGCAGCTGCACCACCTCGCTCGACTGTGCGGTGTCGGAGATCTGCAGCGGCGGCGCCTGCATCCCGCGGAGCGGCTGCACCACCGATGCGGCCTGTGCCGCCGGCTACTTCTGCGATGCGGGCCGTTGCGCGATCTTCTCGGATTGCGCCTCGGACGCCGACTGCGCGCCGGGGCTGGCCTGCGACCGCGGCGTCTGCACCGTGCCGCCCGATGGCTGCACGAGCGCGGCGGACTGCCCGTCGACCTGGGCCTGCACTGCGGGCACCTGCCTGCCTCCGCTCTGCGTCGCCGACGCCGATTGCGCCGCCGGCGAGCAGTGCGCCTTTGGCGGCTGCGTCCCCGAGAGCGGCTGCACCAGCAACAGCGACTGCGCAGCGGGCGAGGTCTGCGACCCGATTCAGCGGGGCTGCGTTGTCGACACGGCCTGCACCACCTCTGCGGAGTGCGGCGACTTTGGCTTCTGCGTGGATGGCGCCTGCGCCAGCTACCGCCCCTGCGACACGGGAGACGACTGCGCGCTCGGCGCCATCTGCCGCCTTGGCATCTGCCAGGCTGCACCCGACTGCCAGACCGACAGCGAGTGCCGCAGCAGCGAGCGGTGCGATCAGAACCGGTGCGTGCCGACGAGCTGCAGCGCGGCAACGCCCTGCCCGTCGGACTGGCAGTGCCTCGATGCCACCTGCTGGCCTCCGCTGCTCTGCGGCAGCGACGAGGGCTGCTCGTTCCTTGGCCCCACCGCGGTCTGCAACGCCGGTCGTTGCGAAGTGCCGAGCGGCTGCACCGCCGCTGCGGGCTGTGCGGCGGGCTGGACCTGCTTGGCAGGTGCCTGCATCCCGCCGTCGGCCTCGACCTGCGCCGTCGATACCGACTGCCCTCCGGGTGACCGCTGCGAGTTCGGCCGTTGCGATGCGGCCCCCTTCTGCTCAACCGACTTTGAGTGCGGCCCAGGACTGCGCTGCACGGGCGAAGCCTGTGTATGGGGTGGCCTCTGCACGGGCGACGGCGACTGCCCGGCTGGCGACAGCTGCACCGATGGCGTCTGCCGCTCGACCACGGCCTGCCGCGCCGATCGCGACTGCCCGACGGCCGACCACGCCTGCCTCGATGGGCTCTGCACCTGGGCGCCCGCCTGTACCACCAACGACGACTGCGGCGGCGCGATCTGCCTCCGCTCCGGCCGCTGCGATGTGATTCCTGACTGCCTCAACCTGGGCGACTGCCCCGCCGGCTTCATCTGCGGCACCGACCGCCGCTGCGACCGGGTGGGCACCTGCCTCACCGACGCCGAGTGCGCGGACGGCTCGCAGTGCGTCGCCTACCGGTGCGCACCGACGGGTTCCTGCGGCAGCGACGCGGATTGCGGTGCAGACGAGTTCTGCAACCGCTTCTCCGCCATCTGCGAGACCATCGCGACCTGCACCACCGGCGCCGATTGCGCCACCGGCGAGACCTGCGTCGGCAGCCGCTGCACCACCATCGCGGCCTGCGCCAACGATGTGGATTGTGCGCCCGGAACGATCTGCAGCCAGGAGGCGGGGATCTGCATCATCACGCCCGACTGCATCTCCGATTCGGAGTGCCCCGCCACCACCCGTTGCGACGGGTTTGTCTGCCAGCCCTTCGCCTGCGTTACAGCGGCCGACTGTGGCGGCAACGCGACCTGCGTAGCCGACCGCTGCCTGCAGCAGCTCTTCTGCGGCTCGGCGGCCGACTGCATCTTCGGCCTCGCCTGTGAGAACTTCGTCTGCGGCAACGCGGGCGGCTGCGGGACCGCTTCCGACTGCCCCGTGAACCAGAGCTGCGTCTATGGCGGCTGCTACTTCTTCCCGGAGTCTGTCTGCGATCGCGACATCGACTGCGCCGCGAACGAGAGCTGCGAGTTCGGGTTCTGTAACGCCCGAGGCTGCGCCATCAACGCGGACTGCGCGGCGGGCGAACTGTGTGTGGCCGGCAGCTGTGCTGCGGGCCGAGAGTGTCTGACCAGTGCCGATTGCGGCGCGGGCCAGAACTGTGTGGGCGGCAGCTGCCAACCTTGAGTCAACTGTGGAGGCGAGATGGCGTTCGACAAAGAGGTAGAGGAGCGGCTCGAATCCATCGGCCTGCCGTTTAACCGGTATGGCCTCGACCCCTACGGCATCTCGCGCGAGCACCTCGCCTGGTTCTACAGCACCATCAAGCCGCTCTACCGCCACTACTTCAAGGTGCAGGTAGAGGGCATGGAGAACGTTCCGAAGGCGGGACGGGCGCTGCTCATCGGCAACCACTCGGGGGGGATTCCGCTCGACGCGGCGATGGTGGTTGCCTCGCTGTTTTTTGACCACGACCCGCCGCGCCATGCCCACGGCATGGTGGAGTACTTTGCGCAGAAGTGGCCCTTCATCTCGCCGCTCTTTTCGCGGCTTGGCCATGTGACCGGGCTACCCGAGCATGCCGATCGCTTCCTGCGCGACGAGCGGATTGTGCTCGCCTTCCCGGAGGGTGCGCGGGGAACGGGGAAGCTGTTCCGCGACCGCTACCGGCTGGTCCGCTTCGGCACCGGCTTTGCGCGACTTGCGATGAGGACGAAGAGCCCTGTGGTCCCCTTCGCCTTCGTCGGCGGAGAAGAGGCGGTGCCGACGGTGATGCATGCCAAGCGGCTCGCCAAGCTGCTGGGCGCCCCCTACCTGCCCATCACGCCCTACCTTCTGCCAATCCCGCTACCGGTCCCCTGCAAGGTGGTGTTCGGGCAGCCGATCTACCTCGAAGGCGACGGCAGCGAACCCGATGATGTGATTGCGCTGCAGGTGGCAGCGGTGCGCGAGCAGATCGAGGAGCTGATGCGGGTTGGGCTGACAGGGCGCGACATGCCCTTCCCCTTCTCCAACGACATGCCCAACCACCTCCGCTGAGCAGAACAGGAGTCGCGATGAAGGTTCTGATCACAGGCATTACGGGTGCGCTGGGCAAGATGGTGGCGGAGCTGCTGACGGCGCGGGGCCACAGCGTGCTGGGCCTCGACCGGCGGCCCTGGCCCGATGCACCTGCAGGCATCACGATGTTCCAGGCCGACATCCGCAAGCGGCCGGCCGAAGAGGTCTTTCGTGTGCATCGGCCCGACGTGCTGATCCATATGGCGACCGTGACCCACTTTTCTGCCCCGCACGAGGAGCGCTACCAGACCAACCTGGGCGGCACGCGGCGGCTGTTTGACTACTGCGAGGCCTACGGCGTGAAGCAGGCGGTCTTTGTGGGCCGGCACACCGTCTATGGCGCGGCGGCCGACTCGACACTCTACCACACGGAGTCGGATCCGCCGCTCGGCGGTTCGACCTTCCCCGACCTTGCCGACCTTGTGGCTGCGGATCTTTTTGCTGCCTCAGCGCTCTGGCGCATGCCGAAGATGAAGACGGCGGTGTTGCGCATGGTCTACACGCTGGGTCCGTCGCGGCGCGGTACGCTGGCTGGATTCTTGGCAGGCAAGCGGGTGCCGGCGGTGCTGGGCTTTGATCCGCTCTTTCAGTTCATCCATGAGCACGACGCGGCCGAGGCGGTGGTGCTGGCGGTGACAAAGAAGCTGCGCGGGGTCTTCAACGTGGCGGGGCCCCATCCTGTACCGCTGTCGGTGCTCTGCCGCGCGGTGGGCAAGCCGCACATCCCGATCCCTGAGTCGATGTTTGGACACCTTACGGGACGGTTCGGATTTTCGAACTTGCCTGCTGCGGCGGTCAATCATGTGAAGTATCCGATTGTGGTGTCGGCGGAGCCCTTTGTGGCTGCGACTGGATTTGCGCCTCGCTGGGACGAGGCGGCTACGATGGAGTCGTTTCGATGGGCGTGACCAGACTGTTTGATGGGCTCGATTTCCGCCTCTCAATGCTGCTCTGCGGTGGGCTGTTTTTTGCTGCCTGTGCGGGCGGTGAGGTGATCGGCGAGGCCGACGCGGAGGGTGATGCAGCTGAGGACCTCGGCGCGGAGGAGACCTCAGACAGCGGCGCGCGGGACACGGGCAGAGCAGACACCGGTGCGACCGACGCTGCCGACGCTGCCGACACCAGCGTTTCGGATACAGCGACGGCCGACACGACGGTTGCAGACACGACGGTGGCCGACACAACCGACATCGGCGTGGAAGACACCACCGTGGCCGACACGACGCCCGAGGAGACCGACGCTGCTGTGACGGATCCGGCGCTTTCGGGCTGCGGCAACGGCATCCTAGAAGGGGCGGAGGCCTGCGACGATGGTTCCGCGAACTCAAACAGCCGTCCCAACGCCTGCCGCACCGACTGCTCTGCGGCGCGCTGCGGCGACCTGGTCGTCGACCTCGGCGAGACATGCGACGACGGCAACCTCATCGACGGCGACTTCTGCAGCAATGTCTGCGTCGCGGTGAGCAGCTGGATCTGCTCGGCGTGCGCGACCGATGCCGACTGCGGCGGCATCGCGGACCAGTTCGTGCAGCTCACGGATGGGCTGCGCTGCCTGCGCGCCTGCGCGACGGTCAATGACTGCCTCGCCGGCCAGAGCTGCACTATCCCTGCGGGCCAGACGATTCGGCAGTGTGTGCCGACCTCGGGGAGTTGCGGCGGCTGTGTGGACAGCGACCGCGACGGCTACGGCATTGGAACGGCCTGTGCGGGTGCCGACTGCAACGATCTCGACGCTGCCATCCACCCGGGCGCACCCGAGAACTGCGACCTCCGCGATAACGACTGCGACGGCGCGATCGACGACGGCCTGCCCTCCGCACGGCTCTGGCCCGACACCGACGGCGACGGCTTTGGCAACGGGGCGGCGGTCTCGTCGCGCTTCTGCAGCAGCCAGCCGGGCATGGTGGCCAACAACGGCGACTGCGACGACACGCGGGCGACGGTCCGCCCCGACCTAACGGACGGTTGCGACCTTCGCGACAACGACTGCGACGGCGAGGTGGACGAGGATTCGGCGGTGCTGCAGACCTGGCCCGACGCCGACGGCGACGGCCACGGCGACGCTGCGGTGGCGCCCGTGACGGGCTGCGTGGTCGGCGAGCCGCGCGCGACGGTGGGCGACGACTGCGATGACCTGAACGGCGCCGTCTATCCCGGCGCGACGGAGGCCTGCGACGGCATCGACAACAACTGCGACACGCAGGTGGATGAGGGCGCTCCCACGAGCCC
>JABMMX010000281.1 GCA_013205435.1 Deltaproteobacteria bacterium | reverse complement strand
GACCAGAGCATCCGCGAAGAGGGCGGCTACGCGGGCACGGTCGCCAGCCTGCCCCTCGAGGTGGCCTGGCAGTCCGTCACGAGCCTCATCCGCAACATCCCGAAGCCCGTCATCGCACGCGTCAACGGCTTCGCCATCGGCGGCGGCCACGTGCTCCACGTTATCTGCGACCTTTCCATCGCATCGGAGAACGCCATCTTCGGTCAGACCGGCCCCCGCGTCGGCTCCTTCGACGGCGGCTTCGGCGCCTCCTTTCTCGCCCGCGTTGTGGGCCAGAAGAAGGCCCGCGAGATCTGGTATCTCTGCCGCCAGTATTCGGCCCGCGAGGCGCTCGACATGGGGCTCGTCAACACGGTCGTACCGCTGGCCGAGCTCGAGAACGAGACCGTGAAGTGGTGCCGCGAGATGCTTGCGCTCAGCCCCATCGCGCTCCGCTGCCTGAAGAGCAGCTTCAACGCGGAACTCGACGGCCAAGCCGGTATCCAGGAGCTCGCGGGCAACGCCACGCTGCTCTACTACATGACCGAAGAGGGCAAGGAGGGGAAGAACGCCTTCCTCGAGCGCCGCAAGCCCGACTTCGCCAAGTTCCCCCGCCTTCCCTGACGAGGCCCTTTGTCGCTGCAGCACTGGCTCCTCGCAACCCGACCGCGCACCCTCCCCGCAGCGGTCGCCCCGGTCGTCCTCGCCTCCGCGCTCGCGGCCTACAGCGGCCACTTCCGCGGTGATGTGCTTGCGGCCACGCTCGCCATCTCCCTGCTGCTGCAGATCGGAACCAACCTCGCGAACGACTACTTCGACTTCGTCAAAGGAGCCGACACCGAAGAGCGGGTCGGCCCCATCCGTGTGACCCAGTCGGGGCTCATCCCGCCGCACACCGTACGCAACGTGATGCTGCTCGTCTTTGCGCTCTCCGCCATCCCCGGCCTCTATGCGGTCTCCATCGGCGGCTGGCCGCTGCTGCTCCTCGGCGCGCTCTCCATCGCGAGCGGCATCGCCTACACCGGCGGCCCCTATCCGCTCGGCTACAACGGGCTCGGCGACCTCTTCGTCTACCTCTTCTTCGGCCTCGTCGCGGTGGGCGGAACCTACTTCCTCCACACGGGCACGGTTGGCCCCGCGGCCTTCGTGGCAGGCCATATCGCCGGCGTCTTCACTACCGCCATCATCGTGGTGAACAACCTCCGCGACCGCCACACCGATGCCAAGGTGGGCAAGAACACGCTCGCGGTCCGCTGGGGCGAGCAGGCCACCCGCCGCTGGTATCTCGCGCTCCTCGTCGCTGGCTTCGTCGGAATCATCGCGCTTGCTGCGCTCCTGCGCTCGCCCGCGCCGCTCGGGGCGCTCCTTGCACTGCCGGTGGCCCGTTCCGCCTACCGCAGCTTCATGGCCCGCGATGGCGCGGCGCTGAACCCCTCGCTCGGCGAGACCGCTCGCCTCCTCGCTGTGGTCTGCTTCCTGCTTGCACTCTCCTTCGGCGTCGGCGCCCTCGCGGGGTTCTGATGCCGGCGCGCAGCCTCGTACCCTACGACCTGGCCTGGAGGCAGCCCCCTGCGACCGCCTCGGGCGTGCCGGCCTCGCGGCAGGGATGGCTCGTGCGGCTCCGCGATGGCGAACACGAGGGCGTCGGCGACGCAGCGCCCTGGGAGAGCTGGGGCACCGAGTCGGCCGCCGCCTGTGAGGCAGCGCTCCTCCGCTGGCGAGAGAGCGGTGAATTGCCGAGCATTTCCACCGCCGTCGCCCGCTCCGCGGTCGCGACTGCACAAACGTCGCTCGATGCCGCGCGCGCCGGACTCCCGCTCGCCCACTTCCTCGCGGCGCAGCCGCTCTCACGGACGCTGCACTGCACCTCGCACCTGCTCGGCGATAGCACCCACCCCGCAGCCTCGCTGCTGCAAGCGCGGCGCGACGGCTACACGGCCGTCAAGTTCAAGTGCAACCCTGCCTCCATGTGGGCCCTCGCCGACGCCTTCGATGCTGCGCCGCGCGGCGACGGCCCGCTCGCACTCCGCCTCGACTTCAACCGCTCCTGCGAGCCCAACCGTGACGGAGCCGCCCTGCAGCAGCTCATCGACCGCCTGCAGCCGGAGCTGGTAGAGGAGCCCTTCGACGCAGCGGGCCGCGCAGCGCTTCTCGCCCTCGCCAACAGGCTCCCCGGTCGCATCGGCTTCGACGAGTCGCTCTCCGCAACGAGCGCCGACGAACTTCTCGCCGCCGCCCCCGCAGCAACCTTCGTGCTCAAGCCTGCGATCTTGGGCGGCGTCGCAGCCACCTTCGACCTCGGCCTCCGACTCCACGCGGCCGGCGCCAGCCTCCTCGTAACCAACTTCCTCGAATCGGCCGCCGGCCGCCTCGCGGCTCGCCACCTCTCGGCTGCGCTCGAGGCCGTCGCCTCCGCCCGCTCGGGGGGCCACGCCACGGGCGCGCTCCTCGCCACAGACCTCTTCGAACTCCCCGACGCGCCCCGCTGGCAGGTCCCGCCCCACCCAGGCCTCCACCTGTGACCGCTGCCCGCGACAGCATGCTCGACCGCCTCGATGCGCTCGCCCCAGCGCCTGCGCTCCGGCTCGGCACCACCACCTACACCTGGGGCGAGCTCGACCGCGCCGCCGCCGCCCTCTCCGCGCTCCTCGACTCGTCCGCTCCGGCCGGTCGCATCGCGCTCTGTGCCACAGACCCGGCACTCGTCGCGGCGGCGCTCCTCCTCGCCCTGCGCGGAAACCGTACCCTCATCCTCCTCCACCCCCGCCTCACCCCAGACGAGCGCCTCCTCCTGCTCCAAGACGCAGAGGCCGACTGCCTGCTCACCGACCATGAGGCCGCCGCTCCGCTCCCCACCTACTGCGTCGCGTCAGGCGCGCTCGCCCTAGGCGCTGCGGCCACGCCCCCCATCAGCACCTGCGCCGGCGCCCCTCCGCTCCTGCTCCTCTACACCTCTGGCACCACCGGTCGTCCCAAGGGCGCCATGCTCTCCTCTGCCGCACTCTGGGCCGCCGCCACAGCCTCGTCGGAGCGCCTTCAGACCGGCGCAGACGACCGCTGGCTCGCCTGCATGCCCTTTGCCCATATCGGCGGCCTCTCCATCCTCCTCCGCGCCCTCCACGATGGCCTGTTCGTGGTGGCGCAGCCCCGCTTCCACGCCGCAACCGTAGCTGCCTCGCTCCACCGCGATGCCATCACCCGGCTCTCGCTCGTGCCGACCATGCTCCGCGACCTTCTCGATGCCGGCGCAACGCCGCCGCCCACCCTCCGCACCCTGCTGCTCGGTGGCGCCGCCGCACCCCCCGACCTCGTCCGTCGCGCCATCGAGGCAGGCTGGCCCGTGGCCACCACCTATGGCCTCACCGAGGCCGCCGCACAGGTCACCACCGCCACCCCTGCGCAGACCGCCGCGAACCCCGAATCCAGCGGCCTCCCGCTCCCCGGCTACCGCCTCCGCATCACCGATCCAGCCGCCGATGGGGTAGGGCAGGTCGAGGTCGCGGCCCCCTCCCTCATGACGGGCTACCACCGCCGCCCCGACGACACCGCCGCCGCCCTCTGCGACGGCTGGCTCCGCACCGGCGACCTCGGCCGCCTCCTCCCCGACGGCCAACTCTGCCTCGTTGCCCGTCGCACCGACCTCATCGTCTCGGGCGGAGAGAACATCTACCCGGCCGAAATCGAGGCCGCCCTACGAACCCTGCCTGAAGTCGCGGAGGCCTGCGTCGTAGGCCTCCCCTCCGACCGCTGGGGCCAAGCGGTCGCAGCAATGCTGGTGCTCCGTCCTGGCGCCTCGCTCACGCTCGAAGCCCTACGCGCTGCACTCGCTCTGTCGCTCGCCCCCTTCAAACACCCGCGCGCCCTGCTCTTCATCTCCGCCCTCCCGCAGACGGCAGCAGGCAAGGTCGATCGACGCTCCGTGGCCTCCGCCTTTGCCGAGGCCCCGAAGCAAACTTGAAGGAGCCCGCCCGTTCGACTAACCCTCGCGCTGTTACCGCGCCGCGCGCGGGTCCTCTGACGAGTTGTTGTCATCTTACAAGAGCTGTTGATCCTCGTGGTATTGACTCTCGCTAACGGCGTTTTTGCAGGCGCCGAGATCGCGATGCTCAATGTCCGGAAGTCGCGGCTCCGTGAGTTGGCCGAAAAGGGCAGCAGCGCCGCCCGCTCCGTCGAGGCTCTCCGCGAGAACCCCGAGCGGCTCTTCGCCACCGTCCAGGTCGCACTCACCGTCATCTCGAGCGGTACCGCAGCCTACGGAGGTGCCGCCGTCTCGGACGATGTCGCAGCCTACATCATATCGCTCCGACTCATCGAACCCGAACTCGCCGCACCGGTCGCGCTCGGACTCGTCGTTGCAGGCCTCTCCTTCCTCTCGCTCGTCCTCGGCGAGCTGGTCCCCAAGTCGCTCGCCCTCCGCACCACCGAGCGGTATGCCCTCCTCATCGGGCCCCTCCTCCTGCTCCTCAGCCGCGCCCTCTCGCCCTTCATCCGGCTCCTGACGGCCACCTCCAACATCATCCTCCGGCCCTTCGGCGACACGACCAACTTTGCCGAGAGCCGACACACCCGCGAAGAGCTCGAGAACCTCATCGAAGAGGCCGCGCACGACACCATCGACGAGCGGGTCTCCGACCTCGCCACCCGCGCACTCGCCTTCGGAGACCTCACCGCCTGGGACGTCATGATCCCCAAGAGCGACGTCTTTGCCATCGAGGTCGGCATCAGCCCCGCCGCCCTCCGCCAGACCATCTCCGGCACTAGCCACACCCGCATTCCGGTCTACCGCGGTGAGCTCGACGAGATCATCGGCTACCTCTCCATCAAAGACCTCCTGCCATCGCTCATCAGCGGCGACTCGCTCGACCTCGCCAAGCTGATCCGCAAACCGGTCTTTGTCCCCGAGACCAAGGCTGCTGTCGACCTCCTCGACCAGCTCAAGCAGGACCGCCTCCACATGGCCTTCGTCGTCGACGAGACCGGCGGCCTCTGCGGCCTCGTCACCATGGACGACCTGGTCGAAGAGCTCGCAGGCGAGTTCTTTGGCGAGCACCACCGCGAGGTCGCCGAGAGCTTCAAGATCGAAGCCGACGGCTCCGTCATCGCCGAAGGAAAGGCCCAGATCCGAGACATCAACCGGGCCCACGACTGGGAGCTCCCCGAAGACGACGAGTTCTCCACCGTCGCAGGTCTCGCCATCTCGCTCGCGGGCTCCATCCCCGAGGTGGGCTCCACCTACAAGGCCGATCAAGGCTATCTGCTCGAGGTCCTCGACGCCTCCGGCCGTCGCGTGAAGAGGCTCCGCATCCGGCCTCCGAAGTCGCTCGGCTCCGAGCCCACCGCCGACTGATCCGCGGTCCCGGAGCCCCCTTGCTCACGCTCCACGCGCTCTACCGCTATCCCGCCAAGTCGCTCGCCGCGCAGCCGCTCGGCCGCTCCGTTGTGGGCCCGCGCGGGCTGCAACACGATCGCACCTGGATGGTCGTCGATGCGGTAGGCCACCAGCTCACGCAGCGCACCCTGCCGGCCATGGTCCGCCTCGTCGCGCAGCCCGTGGCAGCCGGTCTCTCCCTTCGCGATGGCCTCGACTGCATCACTGTCGGCATCCCCGCCGCCGGCCTCCGCGACGTGACCGTCTGGGAGGGCCCCATCCCCGCCCTCGACGCCGGCGACACCGCCGCCGCCTGGCTCTCCGACCGGCTCGGCCAGCCCGTCCGCCTCGTCTATCAGCCGCCACACCTGCTACGCCCTGTCGACCCGCGCTACGCCTCTGGCGACCAGGTAACCTTCGCCGACGGCTTCCCGCTCCTGGTCGTCAACCTCGCCTCCGTCGAGACGGTCGCCGCCCAGGCCGGCCTGCCCGCAGACCCGCTCCGCTACCGGCCCAACCTCGTGATCGCAGGCGCCGAGCCCTTTGCCGAAGACCACTGGCGCACGCTTCGCATTGGCGACACCTGCATCGAACTCGTCAAGCCCTGCGCCCGCTGTGTGATGGTCAACAACGACCCCGCCACCGGCCGCTCCGGCACCGAACCGCTCGCCACCCTTGCCCGCACCCGAAAGTTCGCCAACAAGGTCATCTTCGGCCAGAACGCCCTGGTGCGCGTCGGGGGCACCCTGCTCGTCGGTCAACCGGTTCACTGCGAATCCTGAGGAATCTCATGCTCAAACCCATCCTGGAGGTCGCTCGTCACGAGCTCGTCTCCGCCTCTCGGAGCAAGCGGCTCTGGGCCATCACGGTCCTCTACCTCGGCAGCGCGCTGATGGGCGGTGCCGGCTACGCCTGGACGCTCAACCAGCTCCGGGCCCAGCTCATAGAGTCCATGGTGGCCAGCGGCGCCAACCCGCTCACCGCCTCGGCGATGGTCTCCATGGTTGCATCGGAGGGCTACGACGAGATGGTCGCCCGGCTCGGCGGCATCGAAACCGCCCAACTCCACCCCGACTTCCAGACCTCCTTCATGATCCCCGCACTGGTCTGGGGGCTGCAGGCCTTCCTGCCCTCGCTCATCACGCTCTCCTGCTACGACTACATGACCAGCGAACTGCAGGCCCGCTCGCTCAACTTCAACCTGCTCCGGGTCTCCCGCTCCGAGACGCTGGCCGGCAAGACCCTCGCCTGGGCCGGCGTCATTGGCCTCCTCGTGGTTGTGGGCAGCGGGGTACTCCTCACCTCGGCGCAGGCCATGCTCGATATGCCCTTCCCGCCCGCAACCTACTGGCTCGCGCTCAAGTATGTGCTGCTGCTCCTGCCCTTCATGCTCACCTACCTGGCCATGACCACGCTGGCCTCGGTCCACTTCACCCGCCCCACCGCGGCGCTCTGGGGCGCCATGCTGCTCGCGGCGCTGCTGGCCAGCTTTGCCACCATCGAGCATCTCGCCGCCAGCCGCCCCGCGCTCCAGCCCTTTACCTTCCTCGTCTGGCTTGCGCCCCGCTCCTACGAGCCGGGCCTCTGGCAGACGGGCTGGACCGCCGCCGCCACCTCCGTCGGCGCCTACCTCGCCTTCGCTGCCGGGCTCTACGCGCTCGCCGACCTCCGCCTCCGCAAGCGTGACCTATGAGCCACTCCGACGCAGCCATCAGCATCAACGCGCTCACCAAGTTCTACGGCGACAAGTGCGCCGTGAACGCCCTCTCGCTCGAGGTCCCGCGCGGCGCCGTCTACGGATTGCTGGGCCCCAACGGCGCGGGCAAGACCACCACCTTCTCCATCCTCGCCTCCATCCTCCGGCCCAGCAGCGGTTCGGCCCGCATCCTGGGCGTAGAGGTGGGCAACCTCTACACGCTTCGCGGCCGCGTGGCGGTACTGCCGCAGGATGCCTGGTTCCCCGCCCAGGTGACCATCGCCTCGCAGCTCGCCCACTACGCTCGCCTCATGGGCATGGACGACCGCGCTGCCACCTCCGAGGCGGCCCGTGTGCTGGCAGAGGTGGGCCTCAGCGACTCGGCCACCAAGCGGGGCTCGGAGCTCTCGCACGGCATGACCAAGCGGGTGGGCATCGCGGCCGCACTCATCGGCAACCCGGAGGTGCTGCTTCTCGACGAGCCCACCACCGGACTCGATCCGCGCAGCGCCTTCCACATCAAGGAGATCATCGCCCGTCATGCGCCCCGCGCCACGGTGCTGGTCTCGAGCCACCAGCTGGCCGATGTGCAGGAGATTTGCACCCACGGCGCCATCCTCGACCATGGCAAGCTGGTGCAGGCCGGCACGATCGGTGAGCTCACGCGGCAGGGTCAGGAGCTGTCGCTCGAACTGGGCCGCGGCGCGCCGGTACCGCTAACCGAACTCATGGCTGCGCTGGGTGGCGATGCCAAGGCGGAGCTCACCTCGGTGACCGACCTCCGCATCGCCTACGACGCCCGCCGCGACCCGGCCGAGGCCATCGCCATCGTCCTCCGCGTGCTGCTGGAGCACCAGGTCCCCATCCTCGGCCTCCGCCGCGGCACCTCACTGGAGAAAGCCTTCATGGCCATGACCTCCGAGCGTGACTGGGGCGGGGTGGAGTAGGTCTGCGCGAAGGGCGGGGGTTCCGCAAAACCGTGGGAGCTGCCCCAGTGGGCGGCGAGCTGGCCGGCGAGGCGTCCATGGTCGGGCTGTGATGGCTTGTCGGCATGGCGAGCCCGGGCCTTCAGCCCGGGGTATCAAGTGACGGGCTTTCAGCCCGGTTGGGAGAGGAGCCCGGGGCGGTTCACGTTGAAAGCCCTGAAAG
>JABMMX010000280.1 GCA_013205435.1 Deltaproteobacteria bacterium | reverse complement strand
CAGTCGAGGTTGGCGAGCGGCGGCACGTTGACGTCGTCGGTGGGGATGGAGTCGGCCACGCCACGCTCCACGCAGGAAACGGCGGTGACGGTGGGGCACTCGTTGGTGGTGCCAACGCAGGTGAGGGGCAGCTCATACTCGGGGAAGGCCGAGTCGTTGGAGCTGATGACGACCTTGCCGATCTCGGGGCGACCCTCCACGGTGGGGCGGCAGGTGGCGACGACCTGGGTCGAGGCGCCGGGCGAGAGCGAGAGCGGGGTGGCCGGCGGGGCATCGAGTGCGAAGATGGGGTCTGCCTCGGTGCCGTTGTCGGCCGAGATGGTAAGCGCGGAGATGTCGAGGTTCTCGCCGTTGCCAAGCTCGGAGCAGTTGGTGACGGTCAGGGTGAGGCGGCCGGGGACACCGTTCATGAGGACTTCGCCGAAGTCGCCCGTGTCGGGGGAGACGGCGATGCAGGGGACGCCGCCGTTGCCCTTGAGGTCGATGACGGTGTCGGCATCGGGGCTCTCAAGCGTGGTGAGGTTGATGGCGCCAACGTCGTTGTTCTCATCGTCGGGGCAGTACTTGACGGTGAAGGTCTTGGTCTCGTTGGCCGCGAGCGCCCAGGGGGTCTCGACGGTCGGGAGGGCGTCGCCCGCGTTGGGGATGACGGTGTAGACGCCGGTCGCCGCGAGGGTGAGGTCGGTGATGGTCTGCGAGGTGCCAATGGCCTGCAGGGTCTGCACAACCTCGACGCAGTTCGGGGGCGCAACGCGGCCGAAGATGATTGGGTTGGGCGTGGCGTAGAGGCGGCCGTTAGAGGCCGGTGCCTTGAGAGCAATCTCGAAGATACCGTCAAATGACTTGCCGCTCTGGATCGACTGGTTGGTCTCGACGCGGAGAACCGCCTCGTGGCCAGCAGTGTCGCCCTCTGGACGGGTGAAGGTAACTTCGACCTTGTGACGGGTCTCGGGGCTACCGTCGAAGGTGGCGAGGTCGAAGGCCTCTCCACCGCTCGCGAAGGCGAACATGGCGCGGTCGCCGCCGACGATCTCCATCTTCGAGACGACGAGTTGCGCCTTGCCCTCGTTGGTGATGTTGATGGACTGCTGCCGCGTGCCAGGCGCCGACGGGAAGGTTACAACGCTGGGGTTGTAGCTAAAGACCGGCTGATTGGCACTGGTAACGCTGTCCGAGCAGCCCGTGAGGGCCACAGAGCCCGCCAGGGAGACAAGTCCGAGGCTCATCGCCACTGCAATACTTCTCAGAGGCACCCGCAACGCTCCAATCATGACAACCTCGTTCCTGTGTGGGAAAAAATCCACCTACCCTCCGCGATAGTTATCAGAGGCCGCCAGATCAAGCGGAAGGCGGCTCCCGCACGAAGATTGCGCCGCGCGTCATATAGGGCGCTCTCGACCCGCATCGGCAAACTGAATAAGCGGTCAGCATCGTCGTCCGGTCGACACCCCTTGGAGGCTCACCATGCTTCGAATGATCCTCGCTGCGGCGCTCGCCCTGTTGACCCTCCAGGCCTGCGGGCCAATGTATGACAGCTCGTGCAGCCAGACGGAGAGCCGCTGCTACGACGAGCGCCAGACCATCTGCGATGCCTTCTCTTGCTACGATGAGGTGCGGCAGGTCTGCGAGGAGATCTGCGTGAGCAGCGACAGCAGCGCTTCTGGCAACAGCCAGTGCGTCAGCGACACTGAGTGCCGCGTGGGGTTCCGCTGTGAATCGGATGGCGTCTGCAGGGCGCCGCTCTGCCGCGCCGACGCCGACTGCTACGCTGGGCAACGATGTGAGTCGGATGGCCGCTGCCGCACGGTCGGCAACCTGCCCACAGGCGGGCAGCTCTGCGAGAGTTGCAACAGCAGCACGGAGTGCGCGACAGGCTCACTCTGCCTGCAGCTGAACGGCGGCGGGAGCGTCTGCGGCGCAGACTGCGCGAGCAACGCCGACTGCCCGTCGAACTTCCGCTGCTACGATGTGGGCACCCAGTACCAGTGTGCGCCGGTCGCGGGGAGCTGTCCCGCGGGGCTCACCTTCCGCGGCTGCCGGTTGGATGCCGACTGCGCCACGGGCGACCGTTGCGACGGAAACTGGTGCTTCTCGCCTGCCGGCTCAGGCTCCGGCCAGTAAAGGCTGATGCCTCGGGCCCAGGGCCGCCCCCCGGGCTGCCCCAGAGCGAAGCGCTCCTGGTCTAGTTCTCGAGGTCGAGGAAGGCGCGGAGATGGTCGCTGCGCGCCGGAGCGCGGAGCTTGGCGAGCGCCTTGGCCTCAATCTGACGGATGCGCTCACGGGTGAGCGAGAAGTCCTTTCCGACCTCCTCGAGCGTGTGGTCGTTCTTCTCGCCGATCCCGAAGCGCATGCGGAGAATCTTCTCCTCGCGGGCCGACAGCGTGGAGAGCAGGCGCTGCGTGTGACGCATGAGTTCGGTGTCGGTCGCGGAGTCGATGGGGGACTCGGCGTTCTCGTCGGCGATGAAGTCAGAGAGCTGGCTGTCGTCGTCGCCGATCGGGGTCTCGAGAGAGACCGGGGCGCGGGCAATCTTGAGCGCCTTGCGGACGCTGTCGACGCTCATGTCGAGCTTCTTGGCGATCTCTTCGGGGTAGGGTTCGCGGCCGAGCTCCTGCTCGAGGTAGCGGGAGGTCCGGATGATGCGGTTGATCGTCTCGATCAGATGCACCGGGATGCGGATGGTGCGCGCCTGGTCTGCGATGGCGCGGGTGATGGCCTGCCGGATCCACCAGGTGGCGTAGGTGGAGAACTTGT
>JABMMX010000279.1 GCA_013205435.1 Deltaproteobacteria bacterium | reverse complement strand
GGCTTGAAGCCGACAACACCGCAGAAGGAGGCCGGCTGGCGGATGGAGCCGCCGGTATCGGAGCCGAGCGAGGCGAGGACGGCGCGGCTGCTGACTGCCACCGCGCTGCCGCTGCTCGAACCGCCAGGAACCCGCTCGGTATCCCACGGGTTGAGCGCCCGGCCGAAGACCGAGGTCTCGCCCGAAGAGCCCATCGCAAACTCATCCATGTTGGTCTTGCCGATGACGACCGCGCCGGCCGCGCGGAGCCGCGACACCGCCGTCGCCTCGTAGGTGGCGACAAATCCGCCGAGCATCTTCGAGGCGCAGCTGGTCTCGAGCCCCTCGGTGCAGAGGTTGTCTTTGACCGCTACGGGCACACCGGCAAGCGGCAGCAGGTCTCCTGCAGCGATGCGGGCATCGACTGCACGGGCATCGGCGAGCGCACGGTCACGGTCTACATGGACGAAGGCACCGAGAGGGGCCGTGGCCTCCATGCGGGCAAGCGCCGCGCTCACCACCGACTCCGCCGTTTGCTGGCCCGAGCGGACCGACGCAGCAATCTCCAGACAGGTCTGATCAGCCACCTTCGCCTCCACCGTCGAGCACCCGGGGCACCACAATCTCATCGCCAGATCGCGCAGGAGCGTTCGCCAGCATCACCGCAGCGCCGGGCGCCGGAACAGCCACATCTTCGGCGAGCGTCGTGGGCAACGGGATGGGATGGGTCATGGGCTCTTCGCCCTCCACATCCACCTCGGAGAGCTGGTCGACGAAGGCCAGAATGCGCGACATCTGCTCGGCGAGCCGGTTCTGCTCCTCTAAGGGAAGCAGCGAGAGGTCGAGCCTCGCTAGCTCCGCAGTGTGTTTGAGCGTCTCGAGCGTCACAGACATGGGGCGTCCTGCAGATGGGTTCTTGGCTGCGCGCCCTTTACCGCTCCACCGTCGATTGGCAAGTCTGGCTACGGCGCCTGTTGCCTCAGTTGGAGCGCGCCTCCCGGCATGCGCTCATAGGGCCACGGCTTGAGATGGTAGGGATAGGGCGCCGGCACAAAAGTGAAAGCATCTGCCACAGGCCGAGCCCGGACAATGAGCTCTGGCTCAAGCTTGGAAAACGGCTGGCTGATGGGGCGTCGCTCGACGAAGGAGAGCAGTGTCAGCGTCGCTCCAACAACCACCAGCAACCAACCGGCGCGGCGTCCACGATCTGCACTCTCTCCAGCCATCTGTTCCAAGCTCCCTGAAGCGCGCGACCTCATCATTGTGATGGCAAGAGCGCCACCGCGCAAGGTTGTCGTCACTCCTGCTCGGCGCGCACGACAGCCTCGATGGTATACTGCGGCTTGCGCAGCGAGTTCTCGTAGAGTCGGCCGAGATACTCCCCCATCACGCCGATGCTCAGGAGCTGGACGCCAGAGAACATGGCGACCGACAGCGCGATAAAGGCAAAGCCCGGCACCACCGAGCCGCGCACGAGGAAGTTCGTTACGATGAAGAGCCCGACCGACAGCGCGACGACCACCGAGAGGAGGCCGACCGCTGATGCAAGCCGGAGCGGCGCAGTGCTGTAGCCGACGGTGAGGTCGAGCATGTAGTTCAGCAGCTTGCGGAGCGTGTAGCCCGATGCGCCACCCTGCCGCGGCGCATGTTCGCAGGTCATGGTTGAGGTCACCGCGCCCGACCAGCTGAGCAGCACATCGATGGCGACATTGCGCCCCTCGTACCGTTCGAAGGCATCGCGCAGGCGGACGGGAAAGGCGCGAAAAGCCGATAGGTCTGTGGCCGCGCTGAAGCCGACAAAGCGTGCCAAAAACCGCTTCGCCGTTCGCGAGGTGAAGTTCCGCCAAGCGCCATGCTGAAGCCTGCTTGCGACGCCGTAGACGATGCCGCCCGATGCTCGCGATGCCGAGACGAGCCGCGGCACCTCCTCGGGGCTGTGCTGCAGGTCTTCGTCCATGGTCACGATGGTTGTTCCTCGCGCCATGCGGATGCCGAGCAGCGTTGCGGGATGTTGCCCGTAGTTCCGGCCGAGCAGCACCGCGGCCACCCGGTTATCGGACGCCGCGAGTCGGCTCGCGACGGCCCAGCTCCCGTCTCTGGGGCGGTCGCAGATGAGGAGCACCTCGAAGGTCAGACCGGCTGCCTCGAGGGAGGAACAAAGCCCCTGCACGAGCGCCTCGAGGGTACTCTCTCCGCCGTAGACGGGGACCACCACGGTGACGGCAGGGCTCTTGGATGACGTTTCCATCAGGTGCCTCGAAGGATGGCAGAGGCAGCGTTGCGCCCCGACAGGAGCGCGCCGATCACGCCATGGCCGGCGCGGGTGTTGGCGCCGCAGAGGAAGAGGCCTGGCAGGTGGGTCCTGTAACCGGGCCTGCCCTGCATGAACTGCGCGGGCGTTGCAGCGAGCCCGTAGGCCGTGCCGTTGGTAGCGCGGGTGTAGCGACCATGGGTCATCGGCGTGGCCGATTCACGCAGGACAATGCGTGATGCGAGGCCCGGAAAGAGCCGCTCCGCGCGCGCGATAAGTTGACGCTCAACCTCGGCCTTGGCGGCCTCGTAGCGGGGATCGTGACGGTAGCTCCATGACCACGGAGCATCGTCCACATCCACGCCCCAGAGCTCCTTGGAGGTGGGCATCAGCGTCATGATCTCCAGCGTCTGAAAGCCGGCCGGCGCATGATGTTCGCAGGTCGGGTCTTTGAGCGAGCCACTGGTGATGTAGCAACCCTGCGTGCGGGCTACACCGTCGGAGGCGGTCGCATACATCGCATCCACATCGTAGCCATCGGACTCCCAGATGTTTCCCGCGCCAAGGCCAAGTTCCCGGAGGTCACCCTGCACGCCCAGGCAGGTCATGAAGAGTCCGCCGGCCATCTCGTAACCCGCCACCCGGGTTCGGACCGCGTCAGGCACCGACGACTCGGGCAGCAGCTCACTGAAGGTGCGCTTGAGGTCGGCGTTGGAGAGCACCGCGCCCGCCTCGACAATCGAGATGATCCCGCGCTTTTCCAACGCGACGCCCGCGGCCCTTCCGTCGCGCACCACAATCTTCTGGACAGCATGCCGCAGGTGAACCGTTCCGCCGGCGGCCTCGATGACCGCCGTGAGACCGTCTGCAATCGCCTGGCCGCCTCCGCGAGGATACCAGGCGCCACCGAAGTAGTGGTTGGCAAGACCGGCATGCAGCAGCGCACTGACCTTCGCAGGAGGAAGCCCGTAGTCGCCGTGCTGGCCGAGCATGACCGCACGTAGGCGAACATCGGCGGTGCAGTCGTCGAGCACCTGCCCGATCGTCGCGCTGCGGTAACGGGCGACCAGGCGCCCCTTGGTCGCCATCTGCCAGAGCATGCCAAGCGACGGCTTACCGGCGCTGCGCTCCATGGCGCGCGAGGCGAGCTCCACCTCGTCGAGAAAGCGCACGTAACGGTCGATGCCGCGGCGCTCCGCAGGAAAGAGCGCCAGCAGCCGCTCACGGTAGACCTCTCTGCTTGCCGGGATGCGAAAGCGGAAGTCGGGGAAGACCAGTGTATCGAAGCCATCCGGATCGAGCTGCTCCCACTCCAGCGCTACGCCAGACTTGTGGAGCAGCCGGGTGAGCGTCCCCTCGGGCCCGCACTCCCCCACATAGTGGAGGCCGATATCGAAGGCGTAGAGCCCGCCCGGGCCGCGCCGCTGGAACATGGTGCAGCTGCCCCCCGCAACGTAGTGACCGTCGAAGACCGCCACCCGCTTTCCGGCGCGCGCGAGCCGCGCTCCGGCCTCAAGACCACCCAGGCCGGCGCCCACAATTGCGACATCAACGCGGTCGGGCAGCGGCGTCCGGCTCCGGCGCGACGAGGCACGGCTAGGGCTCCAGCGCTCCTCCGGCGCCTGCCGATCCGTCGGCTCAATCATCCCTCTTCCTCGTGGACCACCCGCTCCAGAATCGAGCGGTAGTTCGAGGAGGGAAGCGACTCAACTGCGCGACGGAAGCCCTCGGTCGACAGGAACCCTGCACGGTAGGCCGCCTCTTCGGGGCTACCAACGAGCAGCCCCTGACGCTGCTCTATCGCAGCGACAAAGCTGCTTGCCGATAGGAGGTTCTCTGGCGTGCCCGTATCGAGCCAGGCAATGCCGCGGCCCAAGGGCTGGGCGCGGAGACGTCCCTCCGAGAGATAGGCACGGTTGAGGTCGGTGATCTCCAGCTCACCACGCGGCGACGGCTTGAGCGCCCGGGCCCGTGCAGCGGCATCCGGCGGATAGAGGTAGATACCCGGAACAGCCCAGTTCGAGCGAGGCTGCTTCGGCTTCTCCTCGATAGAGAGCACAGAGAAGTCTGCGTCGAACTCGACGACGCCATACTCCGACGGGTTGCTCACCTGATAGGCGAAGACGGTGGCACTCTCATCGGTGTTGGCCATCGCAGCACGGAGGAAGTCGAGGCGACCGTAGATGAGGTTATCGCCGAGCATCAACATGCTCCGCGCGTCGCCCACAAACGGCTCAGCAATCACAAGCGCCTCGGCAATCCCCTTGGGCTCCGACTGCACCGCATACTCAAGCCGCATGCCCCATGCGCTGCCGTCTCCGAGCAGCTGCCGAAACCTAGGGATGTCCTCGGGCGTCGAGATGATCAGCACCTCGCGGATACCGGCCACAATCAGCGTCGTCAGCGGATAGTAGACCATCGGCTTGTTGTAGATGGGCTGGAGCTGTTTGCTGACGATAGAGGTCATGGGGTAGAGCCGCGTCCCGCGTCCACCCGCCAGCAGAATTCCCTTGGTCTCTACCATTAGGCCTCTCCTGTTTCGTTGCCGCCTGCGCGGGTCGCATACCAAGTCTGCTCGAATGCGCGATAGGCGCCCGTGGTGACCGAAGCTGTCCATGCACCGTTGGCCAGATACCAGGCCACCGTCTGCGCCATTCCGTCGCGCAGCGAGACCCGCGGAGACCAGCCAAGTTCGCGACGCATCTTCGAGATGTCCATCGCGTAGCGGAAGTCATGGCCAGGCCGGTCGGTCACAAAGGAGATCAGCTTGCGCGAGCGGCCGACAGGCTCGCCTGCCGCCTCATCGTGGAGGTCGAGCAGCAGCTCAACGAGGGCGAGGTTGGTGCACTCGCTCTCTCCGCCAATACCGTAACTTCCGCCCAGCTCACCCGCCTCGAAGACGCGCAGGAGGGCAGCACAGTGGTCTTCCACGAAAAGCCAGTCGCGCACATTGTCGCCCTTGCCGTAGACTGGCACCACCTCGCTGCGCCCTGCCCGAAGCAGCACCAGCGGGATCAGTTTCTCGGGGAACTGATAGGGCCCATAGTTGTTGGTGCAGTTGGTCACCAACGACGGGAAGCCGTAGGTGTCGTGCCACGCACGGACCATGTGATCGCTCGCCGCCTTCGAGGCCGAATAGGGGCTATGAGGCTGGTAGGGCGTCGACTCATCGAATCGCCCCGTGGCGCCGAGCGACCCGAATACCTCGTCGGTTGAGACATGCAGGAACCGGCAGCCCTCGCGCCCACTCCACGCGGCACGCGCCGCCTCGAGCAGCGTCGCTGTGCCCTCAACGTTGGTCCGTACGAAGGCCATCGGCCCTGCGATGGAGCGATCAACATGGCTCTCCGCAGCGAGATGAAAGACCCCGTCGAGGAGCTCCGATCCGAAGATCCCACGCACTGCTTCGGCATCGCAGATGTCGCCCTTCACAAAGTGAAAACGGGGGTGTCGCTGAAGGTCGGCGAGGCTCTCTAGGTTACCCGCATAGGTGAGCGCATCGAACCCCACGACCTGCCAATCGGGCCGCTCTGTGAGCAGGTGGCGGACGAGGTGTGAGCCGATGAACCCTGCCGCTCCGGTTACAACTACTTTCATGGTTTGCCTCCACTTCGACCGCGCTCGAGCAGCGATATCAGCAACTCCGCGATCCGCACCGCCTCTTCTGTGGAGACCTCGCCATGAATCGGCAGCCGGAGTATCCGTGCAGCGACCGCATCGGAGACCGGCAGCATCTCGGTACCGTTGTGCACCGGCGCTGCGTGGAGCGGCTCGTAGTGGCTCGTCGCGCGCACACCCGCCTCCGCCATCGCAGCGACCAGCGCCGCGCGCTCCACACCCGGCGGTAGGAGAAGCCCGAAGAGGTGGGCGGGGTGCCCGTCTGTCTCGCCTATCAACTGGAGCGTAAAGCCAAGCCGCGACGAAACCGGCTCAAGCGCGCTCCGATAGGCCGACCAGACCGCATGCCGGTGCGCCTGGATCGCCTCGAACGACTCCAACTGCGCCAGCAACACCGCCGCATTGAGGTCGCTCATCAGGTAGCTCGAGCCGACGCAGCGCCAGGTGTATTTGTCGACCTCGCCACGCAGGAACCGACTCCGGTCGGTGCCCTTCTCCCGCACCATCTCGGCGCGCTGGAGCAGCGACGCATCGTTGACGACCAGAGCTCCGCCCTCGCCGCTCGAGAGGTTCTTCGTCGCATGAAAGCTGAGCGCTGCGAGAGCGCCATACGAGGCCACAGAACGGCCGGCGTGGGTCGCCCCAAGGCTCTGCGCCGCATCCACCAGCAGCGGCACGCCATGACGCGCACAGAGCGCCTCGAGCTCCGCCAGCCGATACGAGACGCCGTTGTAGCCGACTGCGACCACGGCGCGGGTCCGCTCGTTCAGCAGCGGCATCACCTCGTCCGGCCCCATCGACCAGCGCTCCCCGTCGACCTCCGCAAATCGGATCGTTACGCCGCGGAGCGCGAAGGCGTTCGCCGTGCTCGAAAAGGTGTAGCTCGGCATGATGACTTCGTCGCCCGGCTGCAGGCCGAGCACGAGCGGCATCATCTCGAGCGCATGGGTGCAGGAGGTCGTCAGCAACACCCGCTCCACGCCCAGCAGCTGCCCGAGCAGCACGCTCGCGCGACGGGTGAAGGGGCCATCTCCCGAAGTCGACCCCGAACGCAGACAGGCCGTCACATAGTCCGACTCCGCTGCAACAGCGCAGTGGCGCGCGAAGGGGATCACGGAGCGCCTCGACGGAGCAGCAGCCCCGTGCGCGACGAACCCCGTTCCAGAGGCTTGGCCAAGAAGCCATCGTAGCGCCCCACGACCTGCCAACCGGCCTGCGCCAGGAGCGCCTCCCACTCGGCGAGCGACCGTACCGCACGCTCGAAACCATGATGCCAAAATCCCCCGTCGCAGTGCGCTGACAATTCCACGCGAAACCCCTCGTAGTAGCCAATCCAACTCCGACGCTCGGTCACAACCATACCACTGCGTTCCGCGAACACAACCGGCTCAAAACAGGCCATCTCCTGCTCGCGCGTCACAAGTTCCACCAGCAATCGGCCGCCCTCCACGACCGCAGCCGCGAGGCTACCAAAGAGGCGAAGGTCCTCCTCCATGTTCATCCAGAGACCGGGAAGATTCCCCCCCAGCACCGCGATGTCGAAGCCCTGCTGGACGGGCAGCGCCCGCGCGTCGGCACAGAGCAATTCCACCGTCAGACCACGCTCCGCGGCCCGCGCGGCGAGCGCGGCGAGTCGCTCAGCACTCACATCGTTCGCCGTCACCGACGCGCCAGCCTCGGCGCAGGCCAGCGCATACCGCCCCAGCCCCGCACAGGCGTCGAGCACCCGCTTTCCCGCCCATCCGTCAACACCCGCCCACTGCCCCAGCGCAGCCACCGCAACCTGTGCCGCAGCATCGTGCGGAGGCGTCGCCAGCATGGGCGCCAGATCGTCCCAGAAGACCTCTGCCGTGCTCACGGCACTCCTCCCGCGACCACGCGCGCCAGATGCTCCCAGGACAGCTCCGGCAGCCGTCGCGCGATGCCCGCCGCAAACGGCTCTGCCAACTCCTCGGCGAAGAACCGCTCCACCGCAGCAGCCAGCGCGGCCGGGTCGGAAGGCGGCACCAGGAGCCCCGTCTCACCCTCCCAGACCACCTCCGGAATGCCGCCCACACGGGTCGTAATAACCGGCTTGCCGAAGGCGTAGGCCACCTGCACAATCCCGCTCTGCGTCGCATGCAGGTAGGGCACCACAACTGCGTCGGCCGCCACCATGTAGGTGGCCACAGCCTCGTTCGGAACATACTTCAGGTCGAGCTTCAACGCGGCGCCAATCCCGAGCTCCGCGATGAGCGCGTGGAGCGGCTTCTCGTCCCCGTAGCACTCGCCCGCGACCAGCAGTTTGACCGCCCGCTTCGACAGGATCTCGGGCATCGCACGCAGCAACACCTCGAGCCCCTTGTAGGGCCGAATCAGGCCGAAGAAGAGCAGCACCGCCTCGTCTGCTCCCAGCCCGAGCTCGGCGCGCGCCGCGACCGGGTCGGGCGAGGCACCCTCGGCAAAGATGTCATAAACGGGGTGAGCCACCACAGCCACGGGACGCCCGGTGCATACCGCTCCATCTTCGAGCGCTCTGCCTGCGCATGCACCACAAACCGGTCGGCGCCACCGTAGGCCCACTTGAGCGCGAGCCGATCAAACGGCGTTCCCTCGTGCGGCTCCACATTGTGGCATACAAACACCACCTCGATGCCGGCACGCCGCGCGAGCCGCCCAATCGTACCGAACGAGGGCGCAAAGTAGGGGTGCCACCACTGGATGACCAGCTTCTTCACACCGCGCCGCCGCAACCGCGTAACGGTCCGGAACCAGGTGTCGGGGCGCATCGAATCCACCCACCGCTCCGAGACTGTCTCGAAGGGCTGCTTCGACCCATCCTCTTGGCTCGAACCCGGAAAGAGTGCGCTCGGATACTGCCGTGTCAGGTTGACCGTCAGCACCTCCTCGCCCGCCTCCGCAAGCGCCCTCACGAGCCGCGCGGTGTAATGGGCAATCCCGCCCCGGTAGGGATAGACGGGCCCCAGCACTGCGATGGTCACGGGAGCCTCCGGGCCATGGTCTCGCTTAGAGCGAACGGGCTGCCGAGACTGCCTCGCGCACCGGAACGGGAGCCAGTTTGAGCGCCTCGCCGGCCTTGGCCTTCGCAATGGTCGCAGCCACCTTCGCCATCGACGACGGCGACAGCAGGATGTTGGCATAGGCCTGGTTGGCAAGCGGGCAATCGCACTCGCCCCGCTTGATGCCGGCCCGCACCGTCTGCGCCTGCCGGCTGTGCCAGACGGACCAGAAGTCGTAGCCGTGCTGCTTGAGGTTCCCCAGGCTCTTGCTGTCGGCAAGAATCGCGCAGGGCCAGAGCTCGCCGTAGGCAGAGATGTGGGCATTCGAGATGCCAGCGTAGCAGGGGATGACCTGCTTGCGCTCCTTCAGCCACTCACGCGTGATCTCGTAGTAGTGGTGCCGCATCGCCTGCGTGAGAAGTTCCAGGCCGGTGGCATCCTCGAGCCGACGCTCCGTCTCTTCGCGGAAGGCCGAGATGGCGCGGCCGTAGGCCTCGTGATCAGGCGTGATACCTGTGCCCACGTTGCGCATCTCGCGCCGCTCCTCGGCCACCTCGCTGATGTAGGTGTCTACACCAAACTTGCTGGCCTCCTCGATGATCTCGGGCAGCCTATCGAGGTTCATCGTGCTGATGACCGTACCAACGCCAACCCGAAGGTGGTCGTACTTCTGGCGCAGGTCACGGAGCAGGCCCAGCGTGTGAACCAGCTTTGCGTAGTTCCCGGGGATGCCGCGCACCCAGTCATGGAACTCGCCCACGCCATCGAACGAGGGCTTGAGCGTCAGCTTGGTGCCGGGCGACCAGGTGCGCATCCCGATCAGCATCTCCTCGGTCGTGGCTGCAATCTTCTGCGGCGATAGCGCGTTGGTCGGGATGTGCACCACGCTCGGCTTGAGGTGGATGCAGGCGAGCCGGACGATGTCGATGAGGTCCTTTCGAAGGAAGGGCTCACCGCCCGAGATGTTGAAAAAGTAGACCTCGCCGACAGAGCGAAAAATCTTCTCAATCTCTTCGATGTTGAGCTCCTCTGCGAGGCGCTCCTTCTCGGCAGGATAGATCTTCCAGATGTCGCAACTCTGGCAGCGAGAGTTGCACATGTTGGTCACGGAGAGCGTCAGATTGATAGGCGCCGGCGGCTTGCCGATGCCCTCATAGGCCAGCCGGTAGCGGGCCAGTTTGGGAGCCATCTCGGTGATCGCGCGGGGCATTTTCATGGTGTCTCTCCGAGGGGGTGATCGCCGCTCTTGGGTTCGTAGTCGTGTACCGCGAGCACGCTATAATCGTTACGGTCGCGGTGGAAGAAGTAGGTAAGCATCTCGGCCAGCAATCCGAAGGTCACCAGCTGTCCGGCCAACAAAACAAGCAGAATGCCGAGGAAGAGCAGCGGCCTGCTGCCGATGCCCACGCCCGTCAGCCAGACCGCCGTCAGGTAGGCGAGGATCAGAAATCCGAGCCCGCCTGTCGCGAGAGCAACACTGCCGATGAGGTGCAGCGGCCGGCGCAGGTACTTGGTCAGGAAG
The DNA here is from genome assembly GCA_013205435.1 of Deltaproteobacteria bacterium. Classification (GTDB taxonomy): domain Bacteria; phylum Myxococcota_A; class Bradymonadia; order REDH01; family REDH01; genus CAIWGR01. Next base: position 4,253 of record JABMMX010000279.1, on the reverse strand, counting down.
ACCACCGTGAGAAGGTCCAAAAAGCCCCGCACAAAGCGGCCCCACGCATACTTGCTCTGCCCATGCACACGCGGCCGGTGCTTGGTCTTCATCTCGATGACCACATAGCCCATGCCGGCCGCCAAGACGGGGATGTAGCGGTGCATGTCGCCATAGAGCGAGAGCTGCTTGACCACCTCGGCGCGGTAGGCCTTGAGGCCACAGTTCATGTCGTGGAGGTCGAGCCCAGTCGCGAGCCGCGAGACGGTGTTGTAGACGAGCGAAGGCAGCGTCTTTCCAACAGGGTCGAGCCGTGGATACTTCCAGCCGCTCACCAGGTCGGCTTCGCCAGACTCGATGGGCGCGATGAGGCGACCAACCTCCGACGGGTCGTCCTGCAGGTCGCCGTCCATGGTCACCACGTAGACGCCGCGCGCATGGGCGAAGCCGACGCTCATGGCCGCAGCCTTGCCGAAGTTGCGACGGAGCTGGACGGCGCGAAAACGGGGGTCGCGCTTGCAGATGGCCTGCTCAATCTCTCGCGAGCCGTCGCGGCTACCGTCGTCCACGAGCAGGCACTCCCAGGAGCGCCCGAGGGCATCCATTGCGGCCGTGATTTCGGCGGCCAGCGGGTGGAGCGACTCGTGTTCGTTGTAGATTGCGACAACGATGGAGATCGTAGGCCGCTCCTGCACCGATGCGCTCCCCTGCTGCTGCTGCGTTGCGCTCATTCCACTCTTCCGTTGTCGCGACGGACCGAACCCGCCGAAGCTGCGAGGCGGCCTATACCACGGCCCGCCAAAACGCCCAAAGCAATCGCCCCAAGCCCATCAACAAACAGACAAAAGAAAACCCGACGCAGGCGCCGGGTCTCTCTTGCATCACAGGCGTCGATTAGACGGTCGCGACGACAACCTTCACGACGGTCGAGACGTCAGCGTGAAGCTTCACGATGGCCTCGTAGGTGCCGAGCGTCTTGATGGTGTCGTTGATGGTGATGCGCTTGCGGTCAACCACGTGACCGGCGGCAGCGAGGGCAGCCTCCACGTCGCGGTTTGTGACCGAACCGAAGAGACGGTCGCCTTCGCCCGCCTGGCGGATGATGGTCACCGAGACGCCCGAGAGCGTCGAGGCCGACTGCTGCGCCGAAATCTTCAGCTTCGCCTTCTTGTCCGCGAGCACGGCAAGCTGGTGATCAAGCTCCTTCTTGCTGCCGGCCGTAGCCAGCACCGCGAGCTTGCGGGGGATGAGAAAGTTGCGGCCGTAACCGCCCTTGACCCGAACCAGATCGCCCATGTGACCGAGATGGTTCACGTCCTCAATGAGGATGACTTCCATGGCCATGATTTACTCCTTTTCATTCACGCTAGGCGTGTTCGTTGCAAACAGTGATACAGTTACGAATCGAGGTCGACTTCCTCTTCCACGACCGGGCGAGCCGGACGCTCGCGGCGCACACCCTCTTCGCTCTCGGGCGACGGACGGGCACCCTCGTCGGCGCCGACTTCGAGACGGACGGTGCCGAACTTGATGACGGAGTCGAGGAGGCGGAGGTTACGCTCGAGCTCAGCCACGGCATCGCCGGTGACCGTGTAACGGAGGTAGTAGAAGAGGCCGCGCTCGAACTTTCCGATCTTGTAGGCCAGCTTGCGGCGACCCCACTCGTCGCGGCGCTTCACTTCGCCGCCGAAGCGACCGAGAACCGTGTCAATACGATCCGACACGCGCGCCTTTTCGGCGTCGTCCACATCGCTTCCAAGGATATAAATCGTCTCGTACTCTCTCGGCGTTGCCATGGATCGCTCTCCTTCTGAGTTCATAGCCCGCCAGTTGGCGAGCAAGGAGCGGTTGCGAAGTTCAGCCCTGCGTCACGACGACACAAGGCGGGCGGGCCTCCTAGCACGCTTGAGAGGCCGTGTCACCTACCGCTGTTCGGTTTTTCGACCGCGTGAAACCGTCCTTGCGCTGCTATCAGCCCCTCCCGAAGCAGACATTCGACTGCGTCGGCCGCCTCTTCGATCGAACGCTCCACCTCAGCCCGCTCCGACGTTGGGAAGCCGCCCAGTACCCAGTTGGAGACATCGCCGCCCGCCACCGGTGGCCGAGCAATCCCTAGCCGCACCCGAAAGTAGTCTTTGCTCGCCAGGTGCTGATCCATCGACCGCAGGCCGTTGTGACCGGCGTGGCCGCCACCAACCTTCAGCCGAAGCTTCCCCACCGGCAGGTCGAGTTCGTCATGGATGACCACCACCGACTCCGGGCCCAGCCGGTAGAAGGCAGCGGCGGGCTGCACAGCCTCACCGCTCAGGTTCATGAAGGTCTGCGGCAGCAGCAGCAGCACAGCGCGACCGGCAATGTTCCCGCTGCCGAGCCGCGACTTGAAGCGCTGCTCTGTGAGCGAGATGCCATGACGCCGAGCGAGGCACTCCACGACCCGAAAGCCGATGTTGTGCCGTGTCTCGGCATACTTGGGACCCGGATTTCCGAGACCCACAATGATGGTCCGGCCAGACGGCAATTCGACAGGACTCGCCATCTGCAAGCCGCCGCCAGCCCCGCCTCAGTCCTACTTCTCGGTGTCGTCCGTCGCGCCGCGCTTGCGGGCAACGAGCATCACGGGGAAGCGGTTCTTGTAGACGAACTCGCAGCCAGCCGGCGCGGTAACCTGGTCGATGTAGATGGACTCGCCGAGGCCGGCAGCCGACACGTCGTGCTCAACGGCAGCGGGGATGTCCTTGACCTTGCAGCGAAGGAGCACGTCACGGGTGACGACCTGGAGACGGCCACCGGCGCGCTCACCGGCGGAACGACCCACCGGCTTGACGGGCACGCGGATCTCAACCTCGCGCTCCTCCGACACATTGAGCAGGTCAATGTGGGTGATGACGCGGCGGACGGGGTCGAACTGACGGGCCTTGAGCATGCAGAGACGGGTGGTCGCCTCGTCGGCCAGCTTGACCTGGAAGGCATAGTTGAAGCCGAACTCCGAACGGAGCGCAGTCTCGAGAAGCTTCGGCTCGACCGAGATCGAGCGGGGCTCACTGCCCGACCCATAGATCACACCCGGGACCAGACCAGCGACGCGCACGCGGCGCGAGGGACCCTTCAGACCGGGTTCGCGGTTCTGGACCTCAAGTGTCAAACGCTCCGTATTCATTTCTCTCTCCATCTCATGGTTTCGGTCGGCTCTGCTGCCGCCGTGTCTCGGTTGATACGAGGGGCTGCGTCAATACCAGAAAAGGCTGCTCACTGAAAAGTCCCCATGCACACGTTTGATCGCTTCTCCGATCGTCGCGGCCACAGAGAGCACTTCGATCCGCTCACAACCAAGCACATCGGGCAGTGGAGGGATGGTATCTGTCACAAAAACCCGGTCCAAGTCCGAGCCCGCGATGCGCTCTACGGCAGTGCCGTTGAAGAGGCCATGCGTCGCGAAGGAGAAGACCCGGCGCGCGCCGTTGGCCTTGAGCGCCTTCGCTGCTCCAACCAGCGTGCCGGCCGTGTCGATCATGTCGTCGACCAGGAAGGCATCCTTGCCCGCCACATCGCCGATGACATGCATCACCTCTGCCACATTGGGCTTGGAGCGGCGCTTGTCGATGATCGCAAGACCAGTGCCGAGCCTGCTCGAAAAGCGGCGCGCACGTTCTACACCACCGGCGTCGGGCGAGACCACGACGCAGCTCTCGGGCCCCTCGGTGTTCACCCTGCGCATCGCCTCGAGCAACACGGCCGAGGCGTTCAGATGGTCGACGGGAACCGCGAAGAAGCCCGTGATCTGGTTGGCGTGCAGATCCATCGCCATCACCCGATGCACACCCGCCGCCTGGAGCAGGTCGGCCATCAGCCGGGCCGAGATTGGCGTGCGGGGACGGTCCTGACGATCCTGACGCGCGTAGGCGAAGTAGGGGATCACGGCTGTGATCGAACGGGCGCTCGAGCGGCGGAGGGCGTCGAGCATCACCAGCATCTCCATGATGGCATCGTTCACCGGCTTGCGCAGCGACTGGATGACGTAGACATCCTTGCCTCGCACGCTCTCGCCCACCACGAAGTGGACCTCACCGTCGGCGAACCGGTCGATGTGGCACTTTGCCAGCGGAAGCTGGAGGTAGTCCGCGATGCCCTCGGCCAACGCGGGGTGGGCGGATCCCGAAAAGATGCGAATGGAATCCTCGACCGCCATCACAGACCCATCTCCGACCGGGTGAACTCGCACGCAGAGCTGGGCTGCCAGGATTCGAACCTAGATAAACGGTATCAAAAACCGTTGT
>JABMMX010000278.1 GCA_013205435.1 Deltaproteobacteria bacterium | reverse complement strand
GCTGTGCGCACACACGCCGCCGCCGTAACATTATCGTGCGTAAATCGCCACAATCTGGCGACTGGCGGTCTGCGGCAGCGTCAGCCTGTTGTCGCGAGAGCCGTGGCAGAGGAGCGACGGGCCAAAATCGGTCAGAGACCTTGACACGGGGCGGTGTAGTGATCCATAAGCCGCGGCCCATTTTGCCCGACTTTGCGTCCGGGCTTCGTAGAATTATCACAGGATCAAGACATGGCCGAGGCTGCAATCTTTCTCAACAGTGGTCCCCTGTTCTCGGGAGAGCGCCTTGAGACGATGGAGGATCTTGCGGATTGGAAGTCTGTTGACGCCGAGGCGCAGCTGGCCTTCGACCGCATCCGCGAGACCTACGAGAAGCATTCGACGCTGCTGGCCGGTGGGCCGACGGCGGTTGAGACGCGTTACTTCCTCGTTGGCCCCGTCCTTCACGCGCTGGGCTTCACGCACACCGTGTTCGAGCCCGTAGAGCTCTCGGATGGCCGCGTTGCTCGCGTTGACCATGTCTGCTTCGGCAGCGGCGCCGAGTTCGGCGAGGCCGAGCCTTCGCGTGGTTCGACTTCGTTCTTCCGTTCGGCGCTCTGCATTGGCCGCGCTGTCGAGTGGGGCAATGACTTCACGACGACCTCTGCTGCACCTGTTCGTCAGGCTGCCGTGGAAGAGGGCGACGACCCAGTTCCTGCTCCTCCGATGCCGCAGCCGCTCGAGGCCGGTATCGCCCCGACGGTTGAGCTCGACCTCCTTCTCCGCGCGACGGGCAAGGACTTCGGCATTCTGACCAACGGCAACGAGTGGCGGATCTACCACCGCTCGAGCTCCAGCCAGCGCGAGACCTTCTTCCAGGCCGACATGATCGGCGCGATGAAGAGCGACTTCGAGGACTTCAAGCGCTTCTACCTAATCTTCCGCAAGGAGGCCTTCGTGAAGACCGATGGCATCACCTGCTTCCTCGACAGCCTTCTGGCCTAAGGTCAACGGCTGAGATGACGACGACGCTCCGCAAGGGGCGTTTGTCGTTTTTGACGCTGCTGCAAAAGTGGTGAAGGAGCGCGGCATGGTCTTCCCCTTCGGCAATCCCACCCTCGAGCTCCGTCGCCTCCGGCGTCGCGACCGCGAAGCGCTCTACCAGGCGATGTCGGCGCAGCCTGCCATGGCCGGTTTCGGCTTGGGCGCGCTGCAGGCTGGCATCCTCGACTCACCGCACCCGGGAGCGGCGGTGTTCGGGCTGATGCGCGGCAACGATGTGGTGGCAGCGGTCTTCTGCTTCGACGGCGTCGCTGCCTGGTTGTACGGGCATGAGCTCGAGGCCGGCGAATGGTGCGGCCGCGAGCTGGCCGGACTGGCGCCCGCGGTGCGTCTGGTAGCGGGGCCTGCGGCGATGGTGGAGGGGTTCTGGGGCAGCTACGCGACGCCGGCACATGAGGTGCGGACGCGGCTGGCGCAAACCATGTTTGAGTTGAAGGAGCCGCCGGCGGCAGGCGAGCGCTTTGCGCTGGGGCTCGCGCGCGAGGCCGACCTGGAGGACCTCGTCGCGGCCTCCTGCGAGATGCACGAAGAAGAGCTCGGCCTGGAGCTGGCAAGCCACGACCGGGAGTCCTACCAGCTCGGGTTGATGGGCCAGATCATGGAGCAGCGGGTCTGGTGTCATCGGCACACGATGACGGGACAGCTTATGTTCAAGGCCTCGATCGCGAGCTCGTCACAGCTCTGCGCGCAGGTAGAGGGTGTGTGGGTTCCGCCAGCCTTCCGCCGGAGCGGTGTGGCGCAGACGGCGATGCGGGAGCTCTGCGCCCGACTGCTCCGCCGCCACGACCGGGTGTCGCTCTATGTGAACGACCACAACAGCGCTGCGATCGGACTCTATCGCAAGCTCGGGTTCTACGAGGTGGGCGCCTTTGAGACGCTCCACGCCTGGCCCATCTGGCCCGTCTGAGCGGAGCGCTACTTGAGGGTCTGCGAGACGAAGTCGATGAAGTCGATTTTGGTGATGACCCCGATGAGCCTGCTGTCGCTGACGACGAGCACGGTGAGATCTTTGGCGATGAGCTGACCGGCGAGCGAGACCTTGTTGACGGGCTCCACGATGGCGAACTCGGCCTCGATGAGGTTGGCGATGGTGTCGCCGGCGTCGCCGCCGTGGACGAGGTGGTTGAGGAGGTCGCGCTCGCTTACGATGCCGAGGATTTTGTCGCCTTCGAGGACGGGCACCTGGCTGATGCCGAGCCGCTTCATGCGGCCGATGACCTCGCGGACGCGGTCGTCTGCGGTGGCGGTCTCAACGGCGCCGCTACCGCCGCGCCCGGCGAGCAGGTCGGCAACGGTGGCCGAGGAGGTGTCGTTCTCGAGGAAGCCGTTCTCGCGCATCCACTCATCATCGAACAGTTTGGAGATGTAGCGTGAGGCGGAGTCGCAGAGGATGAGTACGATATCGAGGTGGCGGTCGAAGCGCTCAGCATACTTCACGGCTGCGGCGACGGCGCCACCGGCGGAGCCACCGGTGTAGAGGCCCTCTTCGCGGACCAGGCGACGGGCCATCTGGAAGCACTCCTTGTCTGTGACCCGGATGAACTCGTCGACGTAGTCGAAGGTCATGGTGCTGGGCAGGAAGTCTTCGCCAAACCCCTCGACCTTGTAGCCATGAGCAGGCGGGAGTTTGCCGGTGCGGAAGTAGTCATAATAGACGGAGCCGATGGGGTCGGCGCCGACGGCGCGGACGGCGGGGTTCTGCTCTTTGAGATACTTGGCGACGCCGCTCAGCGTGCCACCGGTGCCGGCAGCACAGACGAAGGCGTCGATCTTGCCGCCTGTCTGCTCCCAGATCTCGGGGCCTGTGGTGGTGTAGTGTGCGAGCGGGTTGGAGGGGTTGTGATACTGGTTGGCGTAGAAGGCCCCTCGGGTCTCGTCGGCGATGCGGCGGGAGACGCAGTAGTAGGAGCGCGGGTCGTCGGGCTCGACGTTGGTCGGGGTGATGACCACCTTGGCGCCGAAGGAGCGGAGGGCTTTGATCTTCTCGTCACTCATCTTGTCCGGCATGACAAAGATGCACTTGTAGCCCTTCATGGCGGCGATCATGGCGAGGCCCATGCCGGTGTTTCCGCTGGTGGCCTCCACGATGGTTCCGCCGGGCTTCAGGAGTCCGTCGCGCTCGGCATCTTCGATGATCTGACGGGCGATCCGGTCTTTCACGGAGCCAGCCGGATTCATATACTCCAGCTTGGCCCAGAAGGTGGACTTGGTGTGATTTCCGATGCGATTGAGTCGGACGAGGGGGGTGTTTCCGATGGCCTCGATGACGTTATTCAAGACGCGCATTCACTCACCTGAGCGGACAAGAGGGGGCGGGCTCCGGAGTGGGGCGCACAAAGGGCTGCTACCTTTGCGAAAGTTCAGGGGCAAGGTTACAAGGTGCGGCGGATGACGAAACTGGCGCGAAGCCGAGGCATACTCATGAAGATGATCAAACATGTGGTGATTGCGCTGCTCGGTTCGCTGCTGGCGCTTTCGGGCTGCGGCGAGACAGACCTGCTGTCGATTCGCGACACGACGCTCATCGGCGACACCGCCAATGTGGCAGGTCCCTATGTGATTGAGACCTTCGCGACGGACGACAGCGCGGTGAAGCGGGTGAAGCTCTCTTACGCGGTCAACGGGGCGACCGCGAGCGTGCTGGAGATGGGGGAGGTGACCGAGGGTCACTACCGCGCGGAGATTCCGGGGCAGCCGGTTGGCAGCCGCGTGACCTACTTCGTGGATGCAAAGGATGACGAGGGGAACCTCGTGAACGACCCGCCGGCAGCGCCAGGGCGGCAGTATGCCTTCTCGGTGACCGAGGAGCGGCTGGTGGCGCCTGACAGAACCGACGACGGCGGCGGGACCACCTTCCCCGAGGTGGATGTGGAGATTCCGCGGACGCCTCCGCCAGACCGCACGGACGGCAGCGGTGGCGGTGGCTCCGGCGGGACGCCGACGCCGGGGAGCTGCAATGTGACCTTCCTCTTCCCGACCGAGGGGTTGAACCTCGGACCGGCGAATGACTTCAACCCGGACTTGGATGGGCTGCAGGTGAATGTGACCGTGCAGGTGGCGGGGCTGACGCCTGGCGCGCTTGCTGCGCTCTCGCTCTCGACGGGCTACCAGATTGGGCTCGACCCGACCTCGTCGCGGCTCATCTTCAACGATGTGACGCTGCTCGATGGCGAGACCACGCTGACGGTGGAGGTTGTGCGTGAGGCCGACCTGCTTCCGGGCTGCACAGCCTCGGTGAAGGTCACGACGGCGGCGAGTCGGCCCGACAGCGACGGCGACGCTGTGGCCGACCGTGACGACAACTGCGTGACGGTGGCCAACAGCAACCAGACCGATGTGGATCGCGATGGTCTTGGCGACGCCTGTGACGACGACATCGATGGCGATGCGGTTGCGAACAGCCGAGACAACTGCCCGCTGGTCTCCAATGCAGACCAGGCTGACACCGACCGGAACGGCGTGGGCAACGCCTGCACCGATGACCGCGACGGCGATGGGGTGCTGGATGCGCGGGACAACTGCCCGGATGTTGCCAACCGCGATCAGACCGCCACGGACGGCGACGCCCAGGGCGATGCCTGCGACAACGACGACGACAACGACCTGGTGCTCGACCCGCGCGACAACTGCCCGCTGGTGGCAAACCAGGCGCAGACCGACAATGAGGCCGACGGCATCGGCGACATCTGCGATTCGGACGACGACAACGACGGCATCTTTGATGGCAGCGATAACTGCCGCGGCATTGCCAACAGCGACCAGCTCGACAGCGACCGGGACGGCGTGGGCAATGTGTGCGACACAGAGCAGACCTGCACGACGAACACGGACTGCGCTGCGGGCTCGGTATGTGACGGCGGGCTCTGCTACGAGCTGACGGCCTGTGCGGCGGACAGCGCCTGCGACGTGGGCTTCATCTGCCAGAGCGGAAGCTGCGTGCCCGCTGACTCGGTGGCGAGCACCTCGTGCGTTTCGGACACGGACTGCGACCCGGGCCTGAACTGCCTGTTCAACGTGTGCGTGCCCGAGCGCTGCTTCTCCGACACCGACTGCCCGAGCGGGCAGCGCTGCCTGAGCGGCGAGTGCATCTCGGGCGAGATCCCGTTGCCGGCCGGCTGTGCGACCGACAGCGACTGCAGCGCCGGAGAGAACTGCAACTTTGGGCTCTGCATCGCGGGTGGCTGCGGCTCGACGGCAGACTGCGCCTCTGGCGAGACCTGCCTGGCGGGCTTCTGCGCCCCCTTCGCCCTGCCCTTCCCGACGCCGTCGTGCGACACGAACGCCGACTGCTCCACCGGCAACTGCCTGCTGGGGATCTGCGTACCTGCGCTGCCCGGCCTGCCGAGCGGCTGTGTGGATTCGCGGGACTGCGGCTCGGACCAGAACTGTGTGCTGGGCATCTGCTTCGACAGCCAATGCCAGGTGCAGGCCGAGTGCGCGGCCGGCGAGGACTGCCTCTTTGGCTTCTGCTCGCCCTCCGACCTTCCGCCGCCGGTTCCCGGAAGCTGCGCCACCGATGTGGACTGCCCGGATGGCGCGAGCTGCCAGTTCACGGTCTGTCTGCCCGACGCGCTGGCGGGGATCGGTAGCAGCTGCGGACGGGGTGACGCCTGTGATGCGCCACTCTCCTGCCGCTTTGGCTTCTGCCTGCCCTTCTAGCGGACGCTAGCCGCGGGAAGCGGCTTCGATGCTGAGCGCGATGAGCACCTGGGCGCCGTAGTAGAAGGGCAGCCCCCAGACCTTGTTGCTGAAGGCCTGCGCGACAAAGCGTTCGCGCGCCACGGCGAGGTCGGAGATGGCGAAGAGGATCGCGCCGATGGGCAGGAGCAGCGGCGCGCCGACCGCAGCCGCACCGATGGTGAGCACGACCATGCTGGCGATGGTGAGCAGGTAGGCGAGCACGGCGCGGCGCATGAAGCCTTGAAGGCGGGGCGCGAGCCAGCGCCAGGCCAGTGTGCCAGCGACGGCCATGAGGAGCGCTCCGACGGCGAGTGTCGGTGCTGCGGCAGCGAGCGCGCCCGGCTTGGCCAGGAAGGTGGCGGCCCCGGTGGCGAAGGCAAGGTGGCCGAGGAGGAAGCTACCGAGTCCGGGGAGGAAGGTGGCACGCCAGAGGAGGAGCACATCTCCGACGAAGGAGAGCACGAAGCCTGCGAACAGAACCTGTCCGAAGGTGGTCTCTGCGGCGCCGGCGAAGGCGGCCAGCGCCACAAAGGCGGACGAGGCGAAGGTCTTGAGGAGGCAGCCGGCGAGGCGCCGCTGGAGGTATTCTGCGGCAAGATAGCCGAAGCAGCCAACCATGGTCGCGACGGCGAAGAGCAGGATCATGCGCCGAGCCGCGTGGTGAGGAAGGAGGGGTCGTCGTGGTCGATGGCTGCGTTGTCGATGAGGCGGGTGCGGCCAAGCTGCAGCGCGATGATGGCGCGCGCGCCCTGGCCGGCCTCGAGGGTGGTCCCGCGGAGCAGCTTGAGGCTCTCTGGATCTGCGAGCTCGGCATACTGCAGGGCGACCGTGGGGTGGCGGGTGAGCTCGGCTGCGAGGAGGTCGCAGAGGGCGGAAGCAGAGCGCTCGCCGGCGCGATGGGCAGCGCGGGTGGCGCGGAGAGCAGTGGCGAGCGAGAGGGCGACGGCGCGCTCCTCGTCCGAGAGATAGACGTTGCGCGAGGAGCGGGCGAGGCCATCGTCTTCGCGGATGGTGGGGATGCCGATGACGCGGGTGGGGATGTTGAGGTCGCGGGCCATGCGGCGGATGACGGCCAGCTGCTGGAAGTCTTTCTCGCCGAAGTAGGCGCGCTGCGAGCCGACCATGCAGAAGAGCTTTGCGACGACGGTTGCGACGCCGGCGAAGTGGCCGGGGCGGAAGCGGCCGCAGAGTTCGGTGGTGAGGTGGTCGACAGTCACGGTGGTTGCGTGGCCGTCGGGGTAGACCTCTGCGACGGAGGGCATGAAGAGGAGACGGACGCCGTGGGCGCGGCACTTTGCGGCGTCGCCTTCGGGGTCGCGGGGGTAGACCTCGAAATCTTCGTTGGGTCCAAACTGGGTCGGGTTGACGAAGATGGAGGCGACGACGAGGTCGTTCTGCTTTCGGGCGTGGTCGAAGAGGGTGGTGTGGCCGCTGTGGAGGTATCCCATGGTGGGGACAAAGCCGACGGTGTTGGCGGAGGAGTCTCGGATGGCCTCGCGAAGCTCTTCTGTGGTGGTGACGATCCGCATGGGGCTCAGCGCTTGAAGGAGTGCTCGGGGCCGGGGAAGGAGCGCTCTCCGACCTCGGCGATGTAGGCGGCGGTGGCCTCGCGAACGGTGTCGGCGAGGTTTGCGTATCGCTTGAGGAACTTGGGTGAGAAGCCGTCGTTGAGGCCGAGCATGTCGTATCCGACGAGGACCTGTCCGCTGGTGCCGTTGCCGGCGCCGATGCCGATGGTGGGGATGCGGAGGGCCTGGGTGACCTCGATGGCGAGGTCGGCGGGGACCATCTCGAGGACGATGGCGTAGACGCCAGCCTCTTGCAGGGCGAGGGCATCTTGGAGGAGTTGGGGGCCTGCGTCACCGCGGCCCTGGACGGAGTAGCCGCCGAGTTTGTGGACGGACTGGGGGGTGAGGCCGAGGTGGCCCATGACGGGGATTCCGATGTCGACCATGCGCCGGATATCGGGGACGAAGGCGGCGCCGCCCTCGAGTTTGACGGCGTGGGCGCCGGCCTCTTTGAGGAGGCGTGCAGCGGAGCGGACGGAGTCTTCGACGCTGGTGCCGTAGGAGCCGAAGGGCATGTCGGCGATGACGTGGGCCCGCCTGGTAGCGCGGACGACGGCAGCGGTGTGGTAGATCATCTCGTCGAGGGTGACGGGGATGGTGGTGCGGTGTCCCTGGATGACGCCGCCGAGCGAGTCTCCGACGAGGATGGCGTCGATGCCGACCTCATCGACGAGTCGTGCGAAGGTGGCGTCGTAGGCGGTGATGACGGTGATGGGCTCCTGCTTTTCGTAGCGGTTCTGGAGCGTTCGTAGGGTGACGGGCGTGGCCATGGACGGGCACCATAGGAGGGGTCAGGATTCGACCTTTGGGGCCTACCGAATTGGCCTTGCGCGGGCAACCTGTGGCATGGCGGGTACCGGTCCGAATGTCGCGAGGAAGTTGACGCGGCGAGGGGCTGCGCCGTAGAAAGAAGATGAGTAGCAGACGAACTTGGAAGTGCTTTTCGGAGTGTGGCGATGTGGAAACGATTGGTCGGATTGTCGATGTTGGCGACACTGTGGGCGAGCGGGTGCGCTGCGCCTCTGAACACGAAGGTGCCGCTCGATGAGATTCGGGCGCTGAACACCGATGTGTCGGTGATCTACACGCGGACCAACACAACGCTCAACGAGGCGTCGATGACGAGCGCCTCGTTCGCCGAGCTTCCGGAGGGGATCGTGGCGTCGGACTTCGACGCGGAGCTGCTGCGGAATGTGATGACCGCCTGCTTCACCGCGAAGGTGGAGCTGGTTCCCGGCAGCAACCCTGACGCAGCTGTGGCGAAGGTGACGGCACTGCGGGGAAGCGAGACGAATCCGCTGACAGACCGTCTTCCGCTCGGCCGTGTGAAGCCCTGCCGGGCCTCCAACCTGCTGGCACTTGAGAGCTACGCCGAGGTGGTGACGCCGGAGGTCCGGGAGTTTGTGATCGGGCGGGCGCTGGAGGCTGACGCTCAGCGTGCCAACCTTCAGGACGCTGCGAAGTCGCAGCTTGCCCAGTTGGGCAAGCGTCGGGAGCTGGCGGAGGGTGAGCTGGACAAGCTCAAGGCGACGGCAGATGAGCGGCTCCATAACGCGCGGGTCGAAGACGACGGGAAGGCGCTGAAGCAGGCGGAGTCGGACTACGAGGCCTTCGAGAAGGAGTGGGAGATAATCGATCTGCTGCTCGAGGAGATCACCGAGGCCTTCAAGGGGCTGGAGCAGACCCGCCGGACGCTGTTGGAAGAGACCAGCAAGAATATCGCCAAGCTGGGCGTGTCGAAGTAGGTAGCGCACCTTGCGCGCGATTTGCGCATCAAAGAGGTTGCGTTCCGCGGGTGTCAAATGGCTTTCAGCCATATCGATCCGTGGGCCCTCGCCTCATCGTTCGCCTCCAACCGCTAGACGGCGGGCCCCTGAGGGTCTAGGGTCGCCGCACCCGCGGAACGGCATCGGCGAGGCGGGACAAGTCGCAGTTGGAATCAACGAAGGAGAGCCATGAGCGCAGTGGAATACAGCAAGGGCCTGGACGGTGTGATTGCTGCTGAGTCGAAGATTTGCGACATCGACGGCGACCTCGGTCTGCTCAGCTATCGCGGCTACTCCATCGAAGACCTGGCGGATAACTCGACCTTTGCGGAGGTGGCCTGGCTGCTTCTCTACGGGTCGCTTCCGACGGCTGCAGAGCTCGAGGGCTTCGAAAACATTCTGAAGGGCAAGCGGACGATCGACGCCTCGATTGTCGGCGTTCTTTCGTCGCTGCCGAAGAGCACCCACCCGATGATCGCCATTCAGACGGCGATCGCGGCGCACGGTTCGCTCTCACCCGTGTCGAGCGGCCGGAACCAGGCCAACTTTGATCGGGCGCTGGAGCTGATTGCCCGCTTCCCCACCATCGTAGCCGCCTGGCACCGGATCTCGAAGGGGCTCGCGCCTCTCGACCCCCGCTCGGACCTCGGCCATGGCCAGAACTTCCTCTACATGGTGACGGGCGAGGTTCCGTCGGATGAGCGTGGCCGCATCTTTGATGTCTGCCTCATTCTGCACATGGAGCACAGCTTCAACGCGTCGACCTTCACGGGTCGCGTGGTTGCCTCGACGATGGCGCCGATGGATGCCTCGGTGAGTGCCGCCGTTGGTGCCCTCTACGGGCCGCTTCACGGTGGCGCGAACGAGGGTGCGCTGCACATGCTCGCCGAGGTCAGCTCGGTGGAGGATGGCGAGCGTTACGTGCTCTCGGAGCTTGGCGCGAAGCGGAAGATCTTCGGCATGGGACACCGCGTCTACAAGGCGAAGGACCCGCGCTCCTATGTGCTCGAGAAGTACCTTGCGCAGGTTGCCGAGACGAACGACCCGAAGCAGCACTACGCCAAGCTAAAGCGGATTGAGACGGCGATGCGCGCTGAGATGGAGAAGACGGGCAAGAAGATCTACCCCAACGTCGACTTCTTCTCTGGCGCACTTTACGAGCTTCTCGGCATCGAGATTTCGCTCTTCACCCCCATTTTCGCGGTCGCCCGCGTGGCCGGCTGGTGTGCGCACATCCTCGAGCAGTGGGAAGACAACCGGATTTTCCGCCCCGAGTGCCTCTACAGCGGCGATTCGGGCAAGAAGTGGGTTCCGGCATCGGAGCGCTAAGACGCTGAGCGTACTGGAGCAGGGCCTCTGCCTTTGGGTGGGGGCCCGCTTCGTTTTTGGCTGCTCTGTTTTTGGCCGACTAGGGCGCCTCGCCGGCAGCCTTAAGCATGGCGATGTCGTCGCTGCCGACAGCTGCAAAGGCGTTGTGGGCGTGGATAGACTCTTCGTTCTCGGCCTCGACCTCGAACCAGGCAACGCGGGGGTCGGCCATGAGCTTACCGGCGATGTTGCGGACGAGGTCTTCGACGAAGACGGGGTTCTCGTAGGAGTGCTCGGTGATCCACTTCTCATCGGCCCGCTTCAGGAGGGGGTAGATGGGTGCAGAGGCGGAGCTGTCGGCGATTTCGACGAGCTCTTCGATCCAGACGAGGTCGTGGAAGCGGACCTGCATGCGGGCCATGCTGCGCTGGCAGTGGGCGCCATACTGGGAGATGGCCTTGCTGCAGGGGCAGAGGGTCATGACGGGCACCTCGACGCCGAGCGTGAAGCGGGCAGTGTCGCGGTCGGCGTCGCCGAGGAAGTAGCAGCGGAGCTCGAGCATGGAGGCCGCGCCCGTGGCGGGAGCCTTGCGCTGGATGAAGTAGGAGAAGTCGACGCGGACGTGGGAGCGGGCGGCGTCGAGGGTCTCGCGCAGGTCTTGGACGAGGAGCGGCAGGGTGGAGAGGGAGATCTCGCCGCGGTGCCGTTCGAGCGCTTCGATGAAGCGGCTCATGTGGGTGCCCTTGTACTGGTGGGGCAGGTCGACGGTGAGGGTGAAGTTTCCGATGGTCTGCTGCGACTTCTGATCGCGGTCCCAGACGACCATGGGATACTTGAGCTTGGAGATGCCGGCGGCGCGGAGGGGGATGCCGCGCTCGTCTGCGGAGGACTGGATGTCGATCATGGGCTGGGTCACGCTACACGCCACGTGCGGAGGGGTCCCAGATGAGCTTGTGCATCTGGATTTGCATTCGGACATCGAGGCCGTCTTCGAGGATCCAGGTTGCGAGCTCGAGGGGGGTGACCTGTCCGAAGACGGGGGAGAAGAGGATGGGGTGGCGGCCAATGAGGCCGCGGTCGATGACCTGTTTGCGGGCCCACTCGTAGTCGGCGCGGTGGGCGAGGACGACCTTGATTTCATCGTAGGGCTGCAGGAGCGGGAGGTTCTCCCAGCGGTTGCTCTGCACCTCGCCGGAGCCGGGTGGCTTGAGGTCATAAATCTTGCGGACGGCGACGGGGACAGGGGCGATGTCGAGGCTGCCGGAGGTCTCGAGGAGGACCTCGAAGCCGCGGTCAAGACAGGCCTGCATGAAGGCGTTGACGCGTGGCTGCAGGAGGGGTTCACCGCCCGTGACTTCGACGAGGTCGCAGGCCGGGAAGGTGGCGAGCTTGGCGAAGATTTCGTCGAAGGTCATCCAGCCGCCACCGGTGAAGGTGTAGACGGAGTCGCACCAGGTGCAGCGGAGGTTGCAGCCGGTGAGGCGGACAAAGTAGCAGCGTCGGCCGGCGTAGGTGGACTCGCCTTGAATGCTGTGGAATATTTCGGTGATGCGGAGTCGCTGAGACTCGGCCTGTTCGGTGGCTATCATGTTGCCGTGGGTGGCCCGCGGGGGCGATGGAGCAAGGCACTTTGCCATGGTTGCCAGTCGTCGTTAGTGCAAGAGCATGGAGTCGCGCCAAAAATGCGACGAGAGGACGGATGGCGATGAGCAGTACGACCGAGAAGAGGAGAGATTTGCGGCAGGCGGGCGAAGAGCTGGCGCTCCCTGCGCTTCCGGCGGCGGTAGCCGAGGCGCTGGCCCGGCTCGATGCGGAGCTCGATGGCGAGGTGCGATCGGATGCGGTGCATCGGGCGCTCTATGCGACGGATGCGAGCATTTACGAGCTGGTTCCGTTTGGTGTTGCGCTGCCGAAGAGCGCAGCGGACCTGGTGAAGATTGTGAAGGCGTGCGCGGCGGCGGGGATTCCGCTGACGGCGCGGGCGGCCGGTACGAGCCTGTCGGGGCAGGCTGTTGGGCCGGGGTTGATTGTCGACACGGGGCGGTATCTGAACCGGGTGGTGTCGATCGATGTGGAGCGGCGCGAGGCGCGGGTAGAGCCGGGTGTGGTGCGCGATGAACTCAACCGGCAGCTGCGTCCGCACGGGCTGATGTTCGGGCCCGATACGTCTACCTCGAACCGCTGCATGGTCGGTGGGATGGTGGGCAACAACTCGTGCGGTTCGTACTCCATTTTTTATGGGACGACGCGGGAGAACCTGGTGTCGATGGAGGTGGTTCTGGCGGACGGCTCGGTGGCCGAGCTGGGCGAGATGTCGCGGGAGGCGTGGCTTGAGCGTGAGGCCGCCGGCGGCCTGCTCGGCGGCGCGATGCGGGAGGTTCGGGGGCTGGTGGAGGGGCAGACGGAGGCGATCCGCGCGGCCTATCCGAAACGTGAGGTGAAACGCCGTAACACGGGCTATGCGCTGGACGATCTGACCTACAGCTGGATGGGCGACGAGCCGGAGCGGAAGGCGAGCCTGGCGCGGGTGCTGTGTGGCAGCGAAGGGACGCTGGCGGTGACGCGCGAGGTGACGCTGAAGCTGGTGCCGGTGCCGAATGCGACGATGGTCGTGGCGGCGCATTTTGCGACGATCGACGAGGCGATGCATGCGACGGTGGAGGCGGTGAAGCATGGTCCGGCGGCGGTGGAGCTGCTGGACAAGCGGACGCTGGATCTGTCGCGGCTCAACCTAGAGCAGGACCGTAACCGGTGGTTCCTCGTGGGTGATCCGGGTGCGATCCTGGTGATTGAGTTCTTCGATGAGACGCCCGAGGCAGCGCAGGCGCGCTGTGAAGGGGTGGTAGAGGCGCTGAAGGCTGCGGGGCTAGGGTACGCCTACCCCGTGATCGCGCCCCCGCGCATTGGTAGCATCTGGGAGCTCCGAAAGGCGGGGCTCGGCGTGCTGATGGGGAGCCCGGGCGATCGGAAGCCGCAGACGCTGGTGGAGGACACGGCGGTGGCGGTGGCGGATCTGCCGGCCTACATCGCGGAGTTTGCCCGGCTGATGGCGCGGCACCAGGTGGACTGCGTCTACTACGCCCACGCCTCGGTGGGAGAGCTGCATTTGCGGCCGGAGCTGGACTTCAAGCAGCCGCAGGATGTGGCGCGCGCGGAGGCGATTGCGGGCGATGTGGCGGACCTGGTGCGGAAGTATCGCGGGTCGCTGTCGGGCGAGCATGGCGACGGCCGAGTGCGGGGCCCCTACATCGCGCGGGTGATGGGGCAGGAGGCCTATGGGTGGCTTGAGCGGGTGAAGCAGGCCTTCGATCCGGCTGGGATGCTGAACCCGAACAACATCACGCAGACGCGGCCGATGACGGCGGACTGGCGCTACCACGCGCAGTACGAACAGCGCGAGGTGGCGAGCGCCTTTGCCTATGCAGAGAGCGGCGGGCTGCAGCGGGCGGTGGAGCGGTGCAACGGTGCGGGCGTCTGCCGCAAGACAGCGGCGATGGGCGGGACGATGTGCCCTTCTTACATGGTGACGGGCGAGGAGCATGACACGACGCGTGGTCGGGCGAATCTCTTTCGTCTGATGCTTCAGCAGGGGCCGGAGGCGATGTTCACCTCGCCGGTGCTCGGCGAGGCGCTGGAGCTCTGCGTGGGGTGCAAGGCCTGCAAGAGCGAGTGCCCTGCATCGGTCGACATGTCACGGCTCAAGACGGAGTACTGGGCCGGTCGCTATGCGATCGAGGGGACGCCGCTGGCGGCGCGGGCCTTTGCGGAGGTGACGGAGTGGTCGCGGCTTGCGCAGGAGCTCCCGCTGGGTGCAGCGGTTGCGAATTGGGTGAGCGGGACGGGCCTGGCGAAGGCGGTGATGGCGAAGGCGCTGGGGCTCTCCGAGAAGCGGACGATGCCGGCGATTGCGGGGAGCTCGTTTCACGACTGGTTCGCGGGGCGCAAGGCGACGGCGAAGCCGGGTGCTGAGCGGGTCTGCCTCTTCGTGGATGAGTTCACCGACAGATATGAGCCGGAGGTGGGTCGGGCTGCGGTGGAGGTGCTGGAGGCGGGTGGCTTTGAGGTCGTCGCGCCTGTCTTTGCGCCGTCAGGACGGACCTACCTGAGCCGGGGATTGGTTGCCGAGGCGCGGGAGGTGATTGGGCGCAACGTGGTGGCACTGGACCGGCTGTTGGACGATGTGGTTGCGGTGGTGGGGCTCGAGCCTTCTGCGATTCTGACCTACATCGACGAGTCGCTGGATTTTGCCAATGTCCCGTGGAGCGCAGCTGCCGCGCGGGTGGCGAAGAAGGTGAAACTGGCTGAGGATTTTGTGGCGGAGGTGCTGGCGCGCGAGCCGGCGCGCTGGACGTGGCAGGAGGAGGCGGCGCGGGTGGTGCTGCATGGCCATTGCCACCAGAAGGCGCTGGTCGGCACGACAGGCGCTGTGGCGGCGCTCAAGGGATCGGGCTGCAGCGTGGAGACGATTCCGAGCGGCTGCTGCGGCATGGCGGGCTCGTTTGGCTACGAGGCGAAGAATTACGAGGTCTCGATGGCGATGGGGGAGTTGGTGCTCTTCCCGGCGGTTCGAGGCGCGGAGAGGACCACGCAGGTGGTGGCGTCGGGCACGTCGTGCCGCCATCAGATTCATGATGGGACGGGGCGATCATCGTCGCATGCGATGGTGTTTTTGGCGGGCCGGCTGAAGCGCGGATAGCGGTCGCGCAAAAAATCGACATCGCGTTCCGCAACATCGGCGCGCAGACGCCGACAAGGAAGGAGAGCGGCAGGCGAGCATGGAGCTCGACGGGAGCCGCGCGACTCTTTGTGTGAGGTCTACGATGTGGATGGGGTTCGGCAGATGGATGCTTGTGGGGGCTTTGTGCTCGCTCTGTTGGGGGTGCGAACCCGGGAGTGAGGCCGGCACGGCGGCGGTTCGGTTGCTGCGAGGAGGGGTGGGGGACGCCTACGGACTCAAGGTGACCGAGCCGTCGCCGGGCGAACGGCTGCTTGGCCGGCGGGTGATGGTTCGGGGCTGGGTGGGCGAAGGCATCAGTGCTGTGATGGTGGAGCGCCAGGAGGCGGTTCTGCTTCGCAGCGCCTGGCAGTCGGAGCTGGTGCTAGAGCCGGGCCAGAAGTCGGTGACGGTGGCGGCGCTCTCGAAGGGCCAGGTGGTGGCGACGGCGCAGGTCGCTGTAGATCCGCCACAGGTTGGCTCAAAGTTGAAGCGGGTTGTGGCGGAGGTCCGCCCGCGCCGGGTTGCTGCGGGCGGTCGGGCGACCGTCTCCTGCGTGGCGGAGGCGGAGGATGGCCTTCCGATTCAGGTGCGGCGTCCGTTCGCGATCATCTCGAGCGGTCCTGTCACGGCGATCGACAGCCATCATTACCGTGCAGATGCAGCGGGTCGGGCGGCGTTTGTCTGCATGACCGACGATGCCACGCTGAGCTCTGGCGAGGCGCTGCTGGAGGTGACGCCAGGGCCGACGGTTCGGACGGTGGCGACGGTGAACGGGCTGGAGGGCGAGGTTGTTGCGGAGGCTGGCGAGACGCTTGCCGTGGGCTGCCGGAGCTTTGATGCTGAGGGCGCGGAGCGCCGCGATGCCGAGGCTGTGGCGCAGTTTGATTGGCTGGGCGACGGCGTGAGTTGGGAGGGTGCCGACCTCGCTCGCCTGACACGAGCGGGCGAGTATCGGCTGCGCTGCCTGTCGCCTGGAGCCAAGGAGTCTGCGGCGACGCGTGTGGTGGTGATGCCGGAGGCTGCCTCGCTGCGGGCGCAGGTGACGCTGCAGCCTCAGCGTGAGTTGGTGGGAGGCGATCTGGTCCGCCTTGCGACGGCGCGGGTCGATCAGTTTGGCAACCGCGTGCCACGCGGGGCCGGCCGGCCGGTGCTCTGGTTCGCGCCGGAGGACCGGAGCGAGCCGGTCACGCTGGTGCCCGCGGCGGGGAGCGATGAAGAGCTGTCGTTTGCCATTCCGCGGGGCGGTGGCACCCTCGAGGTGCGGCCCGGGACGGTGACGCCCGGCAGCGGGTCGGCGCCTCCTGACCTGCCACCGGCGGTGACGGTGCAGCCCGCCTCCTCAGTACCGCTTCGTGGCCAGTGCGGTCAGACGCTGATGGTCGAGCGCGAGGGGGAGCTGGCGGCCTACCGAATCGGGCTGATTGGCTTCGACCCGACCACGGACGAGGTGGAGTTGGAGGGCAACGGCCACCTCGCGCTGGGTTCCGATGCCGACGACCGGGGCGCGCGGATGGCCGTTGCGGCGGGGCCATCGGGGAGTTGGATCGATGTCTGGCAGCCCGCGGTGACAGGTCGGAACTTTGTGGGGTTCAAGCTCTATCGCAACATCTGGGAGGGGCGCTGGCACCGGCGTGAGCTGCTGTTTGAGGACTTCTGCACCTACCTGACGGCGCCGCGGATTGTGCCGTTCGGCGAGCCTTTGGCGCACGCGCTGGAGGGCCGGATGAACCAGGTGGGGCTGGATGATGGCGGCGCGACGGCGACGGCGATTGCCTCGGTGGTGAACACCGCCGTGACGGCATCGAACTTCACGGCGCAGCTCGAGGCGGCGCTGCAGGCCGACCCCGTGCTGCTCGAGGGCGTCACGGCCGACGACTACTACAACGAGCTGGACGACTGTGAGCCGAGCTGGAATCCGCTGGAATGGGCCGCTTGCCTAGGGGATGTTCTGGGCGAGACGTTGGAGGCGGTGTCGAATTTTGTCGGGCTGTCGCGCATCTGGGATGCCTGCGTGGAGGCACATGAGGGCGCTCGGGCCTCGGATCCGCAGCTATCGCTCTGGTTCTCGAGCAACCCTGCTGAGCCTTCGATCGAGGCGCGGGTGGAGGTGGGCCGCATCGAGATTCCGCTCAACCGATGCATCCTCGAAGGTAACCACGGGATGCTGCAGCTAAAGAACCTCTCGGTGCACGCGCGTTTCAGCGTGGCTGTATCGGAGGGGCTGGCGACGGTGCGGGCGCGCGAGGTGGAGATCGAGTCGCTGGATGTGGATGGCTACCTCTCATTCTTGGGCATCGACTTTTCGCTGCCGTCGAGCGCGGTGGCTCGGGCACGTGAGCAGGCGGAGATGGTGCTGGAGCAGGAGCTGTCGCGCTACCTCTCGATGGCCTTAACGCAGCGCCCACTGGAGTCGTTCGACGTCGGCTTCGCGCTGCCACCGCTTGGCGAGCTGCTGGGTGAGACGTCTGCGGAGGGTGCGGCCCAGGCCGGCTTCCAGATGCAGCTGAGCGAGCTTCATGTGAGCCCGAACGGCTACCTGCAGGCAGGTGTTGCGAGCAGGATGAGCGGAGTTTCGGGTGGCCGGTCCGGGCTTGTGGATGCAACGGTGATGCCGTCCTATCTGCTTCCCGGCAGCGGCGCGCCGGTGGTGCCTCCGACAGCACACGAGCCGCTCGGCGTGTCGCTGCAGCAGGGCTGGTTTAATGGCTTCGGGCATGCCGCTTGGCAGGCGGGCTTCATGGATGGCTTCCTGCCGATGCGGACCTTCTCGCCCTCTGCGCAGGAGGCCTTTGCAGAGATGCTGTCGGCGGCGGTTGGGGGTGATCCTGAAGCGCTCGCGCCGCTACGGGACCATGCGCTCACGCGGGGTGGGATGGGTATCACGATCGCGTCGGAGCTTCCGATTTCGCTGGAGGGGTTTGATGCCGAGACGGGTGACGCTTGGCTGGGTGTGGGCCCGGTGGTGATGGACCTGTCGGCCTGCACGAAGGCGGGCTGCCCGAGCGTGGCGATGCTGCCGATGACGGCGCGGCTGGCGGCGGGCGCGCTTGGTCTGGTTCCGCCCGTCCGGGTGGCGGCGCGGCTGAGGGTTCGGTTGGAGATTGGAGACTCGAACAACGTCGAGATGCGGGGGCTAAACATCCGGTCGTCGAGCCTGGCGGGGGAGGACCTTTGGGTGGCGCTGGACCGTTCGCTTACGCCGGCCGCGGTGGAGCAGGCGCTCGCTGCTGCTGGGTTGGAGCGGTCGGCGCTGGTGGCGATGGTGGCGCAGATGCTGACGGAGGAGGTTGTGCCTGCACTGGGGACAGTGGGGCCGGTTGCCTTCCCGGCCTTCCGAACAGACTTCGCGGGGTTGGGCTCATCGAGCAGCCTCGCGATGACGCTGGCCGACGAGACGGAGCTGCTCGAGCTCGACCGGCTCTCGTCGGAGACGGGGCGCTTCTTTATCACCACGGGCCTTGAGACCGCGGTGTCGGGAGGTGCGCCGTGAGGGGGGCAGAACGGATGCTCGCGGCAATCGTCGGCTGCATCGCGGTGCTGCTCGGCGGATGCACGGGAGCAGAGGTCGCTGAGCCACCCTTCGATGCAATGTCGGGGTCTCGGTTCGTGCGCGTCGCCCCGGGCGAGGTGGCAGCGGCAGGTGCGGCGTTGGATGCTCCGCTCTGGGTGATGACCACCGAGGTGACGCGGTCGGAGTGGCGGGCCTTCGGTGGCTCCGAGACGCTCGGCGGCAACCTCTGCGATGACAACTGCCCGGTAACGGCGATGACCTGGGGCGAAGCTGCGGCGCATGCCAATGCGCGAAGCGAGGCGCTTGGAATCGCTGCCTGCTACGACCTGAGCGGCTGTAGGGAGCAACAGGTGAGCGTGCCAATGGTGCCCGGTCAGCGGGTGCGGTGGCGCCAAGCGCTGGTCTGCGCGGAGAGCGTAGCGGCTCGGCCGGCCTGCGCAGGCTTCAGGCTGCCGACCCGGGCAGAGTGGCAGTACCTTGCGCGGGCGGGCGGCGCGCATGACAACGCGGCATGCGCGGGGGCTGGATGTGAGGCGCGCGGCGCGGCGGCGGTGGAGGCCTGGTCGATGGAGCAGCAGGCGGCGAACGGTGGCCTCTGGCTGCCCTACCCTGCCGGCTGGTTCTGGGAGCCGAACGGGTTTGGGCTGCGCGGCTTCTCGGACAACGCGTCGGAGTGGGTGGAGGCCGAGGAGGTGCGTGCGCTGGGCGAGCGTTGTGGCGACTCCTACCTGCCACGAGGCACGAGCGGCTCACTTGCCTGCGACCGGCTCCCGGTGAGCGGCTTCTCGGCGACGACGGGGCTGCGGCTGGTGCGACGGGCCGATTAGGCTCGCGCGGCTATCGCTTGATGCAGCGGCCGTCGCTGCATCGGAAGAGCACGCCGCACTGAAAGTCGTAACTGCAGTCCGGCGTGTAGCTGGTGCCAAACTGCTGAGGCGGCGCAGGAGCGTAGCTCTGGCCGCCCGTGGCGTTGACCCGCTGCGCGCAGAAGCCGCGGTAGTCGCCGACGCCCTTCACACAGGCCTTCCCGTAGCCGCACTCGAAGTCCATGGTGCAGCCTTTGGTGTCGCTGTGGGGGCCCGGCATGCACTGCTTGTAGACCTCGCCTGACTGCTTGATGCAGACCTCGCCGGGACCGCAGAAGCGGCTGCTCTGGCAGTCGACGGTGGCAAACCGGGGCGGCTCGCTCTGACCTGCCGCCGTCGAGGGCGCGTAGGCGTACTGGGAGGGTGGCAGGCAGGCCAACTGCAGCAGCAGCGCCGTCATCGCTGCCAACAGGTGGGCGAGGCGGGATGACAATCTTGGGGCCAGGGTTTGCATCGTGCTAGAGCCGCCTGCGAGGGCTGCGCGGCGCAGCCCGGTTCCCCACCAGAAGGAGCGGTAGATGGCGACAACCTCTGCCCCAAATCAGCATCCGATGCAACTGCTACGCCTGCTGGGGATGGCTGCGCTGTTTGTGCTGCTCACCGCCTGCAGCGGAGCGCAGCCGTCTGGCGCACCGTCCGCGGCGACAAGCGAGCAGGCGAAGGCCGGGAGCGGCGCGGCGCCCGTCGCGCTCCCGCCCGCCACACTGGAGGCCCGTCCGGAGGGGCGCCTCATCGATGCGCATGCCCACGTCGGCGGGCCGGAGCTTGCACCGACCGCAACGGCTGTGATGGATGAGAATGGCATCGACTATCTCTTCAACCTCTCGGGCGGCTCGCCGCGGCGTGGCATGGCGAAGGCGCTCGCGCTTGAGAAGGCAACGGGCGGCCGGGTGCTGAGTTTCATGGTTCCCTACTACGAGGGCATCGACGAGCCGGGGATTGGTGAGACGCTGGCAGCAGAGCTCCGCATCTCCGTGACGAAGTTCGGCTACGCAGGACTCAAGATCCCCAAGTCGCTCGGCCTCTACCTGCGCGACGACAACAACAAGCTGGTTGCGGTGGATGACCCGCGCCTCTTCCCGCTCTGGCGCGAGGCTGGCGTGCTTGGGGTGCCAATCCTCATTCACGTGGCCGACCCAGCAGCCTTCTGGAAGCCCTCCACGCCGGACAACGAGCGGTTCGAAGAGCTCTCCGCTCACCCGCGCTGGTCCTTCGCCGACAGCTCCGTCTATCCGCCACGCGAAGAGCTGCTGCGGGGCTTCGAGGCCTTGGTGAAACAGTTCCCGGCGACGACTTGGGTTGGCGTGCATGCCTGTCACAACGCCGAGGATCTGACCTACATCGACCGCATGCTCTCGGCCTATCCGAACCTCCACATGGACATCGGCGCGCGGGTGCCTGAGTTGGGCCGCCACCCCGCCGGCGAGGTACGGTCGCTGTTCGAGAAGTTTGCCGACCGGATCCTCTTTGCGACCGACATCGGCATCACGCAGGACCGCGCGGGCGGCACCGTCTTTACGCTTGGCTCTTCGGGCGACGAACCCGACAGGCGGGAGGCCGTAAAGCCCTTCTACGATGCCCATCACCGCTACCTCGAGACGGGCGATGTAGGCATCGCGCATCCCACGCCGATCCAGGGCCGCTGGACGGTCGATGCGATCGCGCTCAGCGCCGCCACGCTCGACAAGCTCTATTACCTCAACGCCTACCGGCTTGTGGTGGGGCCGACGCTGCAGCGGCGGGCGAAGATTGCGGCAGGGATCGCGCCCTAGGCGAGCTGGGCGTAGCCGCGCGGGCGGGGGAGTTCGGAGAGTTCGAGGCGCTCCAGATGGGCGAGCGCGGCGATGACGCTGGCCTCATCCCAGGCGTCGCCGACGAACTGCAGGCCCACGGGCAGGCCGTCAAGCATGCCAACAGGCGCAGAACCTGCGGGCAACCCTGTGAGGTTGCCGAGCCAGGAGAAGCGGCAGAGCGCGGCGGTCTCTTCGGGGTCGAGGATGTGGCGGTGGTCGGCGCTGGCGGGGTAGCTCGGCGCGAGCAGATCGGTGGTCGGAAGGCAGAGGAGGTCGACGCCGGCGAGGGCGCGCGCCGTGGTGCGGCGGAGGGTGGCGCGGGTGCGGGCGCCGTAGAAGTATTCGCGCGCAGAGAGGGTGTCGAAGGAGGCAAGGACCAGCTTGAGGTCGTCGCCGGTCAGGTGAGGAATCGCTGCCAGGTGGTCGAAGAGGCCTCCCATGCACTCGGCGCCGATGGCGAGCGAGCCCATGGCCTCGGTCTGGTCGCCAAGCTCGATGTCGAGGTCGACGATGATGGCGCCTTCACGGACGAGCGCCTCAACGGCGGTGCGGCAGACGGCTGCAATGCGGGGGTTGGCGCGCTTCCAGGCCCATGCCCAGAGCCCGATGCGGCAGCCTCGGATGCCGCGACCGAGCGCCCGGTTCCAGCTCGCGCGGAGGTCGGGGTCGGTGGGCGCCAGACGCGACATCGTGTCGCCGGGATCGGTGGCATCGAAGGGGGTGAGGAAGTCGACGAGCGAGGCGGTGGTCTGGCCGATCGGCCCGAGCGTTGCGACCGAAGAGCCTGAGCCCCAGAGGTCGCCGGTTCGACCGATGCGGGCGAAGGTGGGCTTGAGCCCGAAGAGGCCGTTGAGGGCGGAGGGGATGCGGATGGAGCCGCCGCCGTCGGAGGCGAGCGCAACCGGTGCGAGGCCGAGCGCGACGGCTACCGCGCTGCCCGTGGAGCTACCGCCCGCGCCGAGGTTCTCGTGGTAGAGGTTGCGCGGCATGAGGAAGTGGGGGTTGATGCCGGTCGGCGCCATACCCCACTCGGTGCAGTGGGTGGTGGCGTAGAGCAGCGCTCCTTGGGTACGGAGCGAGGCGGCGGCGAAGCCGTCTGCCTCCGAGATCGCGGAGAGGTAGGATGTGCCGCCGCGGAGGACGACGCCGCCGAGCTGCTGGTGGTCTTTGACGGGGATGGGCTGGCCGTCGAGCGGGCCGAGCGGCCTGCCCGCCTGCCAGCGTGCGGTAGATGCCGCGGCGGCCTTGTGGTCGAAGGCCAAGGTGACGAGCGGAGAGTGGAGGGCGCGGCCGAAGTCGCCTGCCGCGACACGCTCCTCGAGGTGGCTGAGGAGCGCGCTCGGCGTGGTCTCTCCGGTGGCGAACTTGGCTGCAATTTCGCGGGTGCCCTGGCGGCTGCGCGGCACAGGAAGGCCGCAGTCGCCGTTGCCCCAGCTGCGGGGCGGCGCGCCGGCGACAACCTGCGGGAGGTTGTCGAGCGGCATGCGGGCGGCTGTGGGGAGCGACATGAGGCGGTCGATGCCAAAGACGCCCTCCACCTGCTTGCGGAGGAGGAAGCGGCCGGGAGCCGTGCCGGCGAGATTGGCTGCGAGCCGCAGCGCTGCACCTTCGAGTCGTATGCCCTTCATCGGTGCCTCAGCTTCGGTTCTTGTTCTTGGCGGTCGGGTCGATGGCGGGGTGGGCCGCGGTGCGGGCGCCGGTCGGCGCGGGCGTGGCGGGCGGCGCCTCGAAGAGGTCGATGAACTGGCGGCTGCTGCGGGCGTGGCGGGCGGCCTCCTCGATGTCGACCTCGCCGGTCCGGACGAGGTCGAAGAGGGCCCGGTCCATGGTCTGCATGCCTTCTCCGCGCGAGGCCTCCATGAGCGATAGCGCCTGGTGCATCTTGTCGTCGCGGATGACGGCACGGATGGCGTTGGTGGCCACCATGGTCTCGAAGGCGGCCACGCGGCCCTTGCCGTCTGCGCGGGGGATAAGCCGCTGGCTCACAACGCCGAGCAGCGAAGCGGCGAGCTGCGAGCGTACCTGGGGCTGCTGGTGGGCGGGGAAGACGTCGATGATCCGGTGGATGGACTGGAGGGCGTCGTTGGTGTGCAGCGTCGCCAAAACGAGGTGGCCCGTCTCCGCGGCGGTGAGCGCAGAGGAGATGGTCTCGAGGTCGCGCATCTCGCCGACAAGGATGACATCGGGGTCCTGTCGGAGCACATGCTTGAGTGCCGCGGAGAAGGAGTCGGTGTCGGCGCCGACCTCGCGCTGGTCGATGGTCGCCATGCGGCTGGCGAAGACATACTCGATGGGGTCTTCGACGGTGACGATGCGGCAGGAGCGGGTGGTGTTGATGCGCTCGACAAGGCAGGCCAGCGTTGTGGTTTTGCCGGCGCCCGTCGGTCCGACGACAAGCAGCAGCCCCTGGTTACGCTTGACGAGCGACTGCACCTGTTCGGGGATGCCGAGCATGGATGCGTCGGCGGGCAGCGCGGGGATGAGGCGGAGTGCGGCCGCCATCTGGCCGCGCTGGAAGTAGGCGTTGATGCGGAAGCGCTGGCCGTTGTCGAGCTGGACGGCGAAGTCGAGCTCCCGCTCAAGCTCGAACACAGTGCGCTGCCGGCCGGTGAGGACAGAGAAGAGCAGCAGGCGGAGGTCGCCGGCAGAGAGCGGTGCCATCTCGAGCGGGCGGAGCCGACCGCGGATGCGGAGGATGGGTGCTCGGCCCACGGCGAGATGGAGGTCGGAGGCCCCCTGCTCGAGCGCAAAGGCGAGCAGCGCCTTCATGTCGAGGCCGAAGCGGGCCACGGTGGTGGCCGACTCGCGCGCGACCCCTGCCGCGCTGGTGGTCATGCCCTGCGCGGCGAGCGCGAACTCCTCGGGGTTGGAGGCGTTGGCACGGGCGGTGTCGTAGGTAATCTCGCCCCGTTCGTAGAGCTCGAGCACCGACCGGGTGAAGCTGCGGGAGCCGGGGTCGACGGTGGCGCGGAGGAAGTCTGTGACCTCTTCGACGCGCTGCTCGCGGATGAGCCGGGCAAAGGTGGGGCCCATGGTGACGACCTCGAGCGCCAGCGCCCGCCCTGCCCCATCTGCGCGCGGAAGCAGCCGCTGCGAGACGATGCCGCGCAGCGTGAGCGAGAGGTCGAGCGCGAGCTGTGCGCGCTGCTCGTCGGGGACCATCGAGAGCAGCCGGAGCAGCGTCTGCGGCGCATCGACGGTGTGGAGCGAGGCGATGACAAGGTGGCCCGTGAGCGCGGCGGCGATGGCGACCTCGGTGGTCTCGCGATCGCGGAGCTCACCGATGACAATCACATCGGGGCTCTGGCGGAGCACCGTCCGAAGCGCCGCGGCGAAGCTGTCTGTGTCGGTGCCCACCTCGCGCTGCGAGATGCGGCTGCAGATGTCGTGATGGACATACTCGATGGGGTCTTCGATCGTGACGATGTGGCGGGCATCAGCCTGATTGATGCGGTGGATGAGCCCCGAGATGGTGGTGCTCTTTCCAGAGCCCGTTGCCCCCGTGACGAGGACCAGGCCGCGGGTCTCTGCGGCGAAGGCTGTGACGGCGGGGAGGTGGCCGATGCCGAGGAGGTCGATGTCGCCCGTGGGGACCGCGCGGACGGTGATGGAGAGGCGGCCCTGCTGGCGGGCGATGTTGAAGCGGAAGCGGCGGCCGTCGGGCATGGAGACGCCGGCATCGACATCCTGCAGCGCCGCAAGACGGGCCCGCTGCGGGGGCGTGAGCAGCTCGGCAAGCAGCGCATCGAGCTCGGCGGCCGTTGCCGGCGGCAGGTCGATGTTTCGGAGCCGGCCGGAGATGCGTGCCGCGGGCGGCTTGCCCTCCGTGACAAAGAGGTCGGAGGCACCCCAGCTCTCCATGGAGGCGAGGAGTCGTGCGGTCTTCGAGGCTTCAGCGGTCATGGTCGGCGTCTGCGTGAGGGTCGCTGCCCGGTGCGGGCGGATCGATGGCGACGGGCGCCTCCCAGAAGGTGATCCATCGTGCAGGCAGGGGCAAGGCTCCTGTTGCAATCAGTGTCCCACCCAGCACCAGGACTGCACCCATGAGTGTGAAGATGGAGGGCTGCTCGCCGAAGAGCCAGATGCCCCAGCCGACAGAGAGCAGCACCTGCAGGTAGGTGACGGCGGAGGCGCGGCCGGCAGGCTCGAGGTGGAGCGCCTGGGTCATACGGAGCTGGGCAAACTGGGTGAGCACACCGATGGCGATGAGCATGAGCCACTCGATGGGCGTGGGCATGACCCGGTGCCAGAAGAGGCTCGGCAGCGCGAGCGGCAGTCCGACCGCGGGGACCGACCAGACGACGACGCGGGGGTCGGCGCTGCCGCGGAGGCGGCGGATGGTCACATAGGCAAGGCCGGCGAAGATGGCGCCGGCGATCGAGACCCAGAGCGCGAGCGGTGCGATGGGCGCGGCGGCCTCTTCGAAGAGGAAGGCGGGCTGCGCAACGGCGACCACGCCGAGCAGGCTTAGCGCCGTGCCGACCCAGGCGGCGCGCCCTCCGCCCTCGCCGAGCCAGAGGGCCGCGAAGACAGCGGTGAAGACGGGGCTCGTATACTGGATGAGGGTGGCCTCTCCGAGCGGCAGATGGACGAGCGAGTAGACGAAACACTGGAGCGCCAGAAAGCCGGCGAGGCCTCGGAGGCTGAGCAACCAGAGGTGTCGGCCGCGGGGTGTTTCGTCGGCCGGGCGGCGAGGGTCGAGGCCACTGCGCCAGAGGACGATCGAGGAGAGGATGAAGGTGACACCTGTCCGCGCGATCACAATCTCGTTGGCGGGGATGTTGGTCCCGACGAGTTTGACGAGGACGCTCATGGCCGAGAAGCCGAGGACGCCTTCGGCCATGTAGCGGAGGCCGAGCGGGATGCGGGGAGCGGGAGAGGGCACGAGGCGTTCCGGAGCAGGAGGCGGCTCCTCTACTAGGGTCGAGGCGGAGATGGGAGAAGTGGGCGGGTTAGGTGTGCTGTCGAGCGCGTTCAAAGGCTGGTCCGGCAAACTGTGCGATCCTGTCTGTGGCGAAGATCAGGTCAGGCGCCTGCAACGACGACTTCCGCTTGAAGGCCTCCCACTGGACCTGTCTCGTTCGATCCTCGGCAAAGGCCCGGGTAAGTCCCTCGGGGAGCTCCTCCGGAAGGGCTGTCTCTCGACGCCGAAAGGTGTGCGCGATCGCCTCCGCGAGGCCTCCCTCGGGAAGCAGTCCCAAGCGATCTGCGGTGTGGAGATCGTAGTAGTCCTTGAGCCGGGTATTGGCCCTCCCCCGAATCACGATGGCATGGAGCTTCTCTGCGGCTGTGACCTCAGCCGGATAACCGAGCAGCCGTGGTGGGTCGAAGTCGAGCATCGCCGGGTAGGAGACCCAGACGGGCGGTGGAACCACCGCATCCCCGAAGCCTACATCCACCTGGAGAGGCAGCCGCATGCCCCCTAGGTCGCAGATGAAGGAGAGTTGGATGCCTGCCTCTGGCAGCGCGGTCGCGATGGGGGTGAGCCGGATGGAGGAGGCGTCGAAGTTCAATCCGTCGTTGAGATCCATCGCCACAATCTGGCGGAGGGCCGCCACCGCTTCATCGGGTGTCACGGCTGCCAGACCGAGCAGATCGAGGTCACGCGTTGGTCGCGCGGAATCACCCACCCAGACCAGGTTCATGAGGCCTCCCTTGAGCACGAAATCCGAGGCAAAGGGGGATCTGCCCAGTCGGAAGAGCAGGCGTTCGATGGCGAACAGGACCGCGAGTTCCTGATGGCTCCGGCCGGTCGCGCGGGCCCGATTCAACAGTCGTTGGCGGATGGAGGCTCCCAGGTTGGTGGGTTGGCGCTCGGTCATGTGAGCGCCTCAAGGTAGGGGCGCATCACAGATTCGACGCGATTGACGGCGGCCATGCGAAACAGCTCCGCCGGGGTCGCAGCGCCCTGCGCCAGCGTCTGACGGAGCGCGTCGAGGGCCGTCTCGAGACCGACGCGTGACCGGAACTTAAAGGCGTCGGCGACCGACTTCGCAGGTGTTGTCACCTGCAGCTCGAGGCCGTCGATGGTGCGCGCTTCTACCCCTGCTTGGTAGCTCGCAGCCGCAAAATGGAAGACCTCAATCGGCGGCGCCTCGAGGCGAGCAGGATGTCTTCCACGCGGCAGGGCAACGTGAACCGCACGGGGAATGTCGCGCGTAAGACCGTGCAGATGGAGCGCAGAGACAAGACAGATTCGGGCTGTCGGCATGCGGCTCGCAACGATGATCAGATCGGGTTCGGTCATGGGCAGAGAGGCGAGGCGGAAGAGCCCGCGCGACACCTCGACGAGGGTGCCCTCTTCACGGGCTGCATAGAGTTCGCGCGGGTGGACCGCTGCACGGAGAATCTCGGAGGTGCGCGCGATTCCACCGAGGTCGGTCACGACGCGGAGGACGAGGTCTGGTTGAAGCTTGGAATGTTCTTGCATCACTTATCCACAACTGTAGCACTATCTATCCAACCAGACCCGGTGTGACCCGTCCAGAGGTTTCTTCCTGTGCCCCATGCTGCGAGAGCGAAGACCGCCCCCTTCCGCCCCTTGGAGAGGCGGAGTAGGAGGGGCCCATGAAACACGCTGCATCGCCCCTCGCCTTCTTTGATTTGGACCGCACCCTCGTCGCCGAAAACACAGGCCGGCTCTGGGTGGAGCACGAGCGGCGCGTGGGCACCATCTCTTCGCTGCAGGCGGCCCGGGCGATGCTCTGGCTGGGGCTCTACCACCTGTCGCTCATCGACCTCGACCGTGCCTACAGCCAGGCGCTGGCCCACTACCGTGGCGTCTCC
This sequence comes from Deltaproteobacteria bacterium, assembly GCA_013205435.1. Lineage (GTDB taxonomy): Bacteria > Myxococcota_A > Bradymonadia > REDH01 > REDH01 > CAIWGR01. The sequence continues at coordinate 2,356 of JABMMX010000278.1, read as the reverse complement.
GACAGCGAGTTGCGGGCCCGCACCGAGGAGTGGTTTCTGGCGCAGGTAGCCCACCGGCTGCAGCCCGGGGCCCGGGCCGCGCTGGACTGGCACCGGGCACAGGGCCACCGCTGTGTGATGTTGACCAACAGCTCGCCCTACCAGGCTGCCGTTGCGACCCGCACATGGGGGCTCGACGGCTGGGTGAGCAACCACTTTGTGGCCGACAGCGCAGGGCTGCTGACGGGCGAGATTGAGCGTCCCATCTGCTACGGCGCCGGCAAGACCACGCGGGCCAATCGGTGGGCCGCAGAGCATGGGGGCGATGTGGCGGCGAGCTGGTTCTACACCGATTCGCTCTCCGACCTTCCGATGCTCGAGGTGGTGCAGCGCCCGCGCATTGTGCAGCCCGATCCGCGGCTGCGGCGGGTGGCGGAGCGGCGCGGCTGGCCCATCCTCGACTGGCGGTCGGCCAGCGGCGCGGTGGCGAGCGTAGACCGCTAGCGACTCATCGCGGCGCGGAGGAAGGCGACGGCCTGTGCCCTGCTGCTGAAGCAGTGGAGGCGCGTGCCGCGGCTGTTGAAGAGGAGGATGGGTTCCACGCCGAGCAGCAGGTCGGGCGTGAGCTGCGGCGCTGTGTCGTGGTGGGTCGAGGCGGCGGGGGCGGGAAGCAGGACAGCGGTGTTGGTCAAACAGGACTCCAGCGCGAGGAAGGAAGCAGGCCCGAAACGGGCCTCACGGGGCGAGCGAGTTGGAACTAGTTGAGGTCGGAGGGCGGCTTCTTGGGGCCGTTCGAAGGCGCGCCGTCGCTGGTTGGCGCCTGGGGGTCGTCCGAGGAGCCGTTCGGTGAATCTGCGTCGAGGTCATCGGAGGCTTCGGCAGGGGGCTGCCCGCCGGGCTTGCCGTGCTTTGCGAGGTCGGCACGGAGCGGCGCGAGCATCATCTCGGGCGTCAGCACGAAGGGCACCGCCTTGGTGGACTCGGGCATGGGCCAGGCGACCTCGCGCTTCGGCGGGCCGCTGAGCCCCAACTCTTTGCGGACCTTGGCGATGCGCGCTCGGATATCGTCGGGCATCGCATCGCCACCGGAGCCGCGGCGGTACTCGGCCTCGATCTCGTCCCAGCTACCTTTCCTGATCAGGCGGTGCATGCGGGCGAAGCCTGGCGGGACGCGGCCTGCGCCGCGCGGCATTCCGAAGCCGGGCGGAGGCGGCATGTTGATGAAGCGGGGCTTCCAGTCGTCGTCGTCTTCATCTTCCGCTTGGGCCGGCGCGGGAGGCTCGATGGCGGCGGGCGGCTTGGCGACGGGCTGCTGGGCATGGGCGAGCGCCGCCTGAACAGCCGGCAGGAGCTGCTGGATGACGGCGGTGAAGCCGTTGATGGCGGCTGCGATCTGGGCGGCACTGTCTTGGATACCCCCCCCCAGCAGGAGGAGCGGGTCGAGCGTGAGCGGAGCGCGCGCGAGGTCTCCGACCGAGGCAACCAGATCGGGCTGCAGCTCATGCGGCTCGGCCGAGATGACGCTCTGGAGTAGCGCCTCGGTGGTGGCGTCGGGGAGACTGGGCGCGGGCGGCGAGGTCGCGGTGGTGGCGGAGGCCGTTTCGGTCGCCTCGTCGCCGGAGAGAGCGCTGGTGTCGGTGGGCTTGCTGGGGTTGTTGGACTTCATGGGGCCTTACAGAGGGGGCGGCGCGGAGGCGCAGAGGGGACCGAGAGGGAGAGGGGGGACGTGACGGACGGTGGGCTATTCACGCAAAATCGGCAGCGGAGGATCGCTGCGAAATCACGGCCCCCCTGGGCGTCTCGAAGGAACGATTATGCGACAGCGTGCCGGTCGCACCCTGCTCCTGCGGGGTGAGCCGGTTGGCAATCCGGGGACGCAATCGCAGGGGACTGAGGTCGTTGGAGGGCCATGGTCGGGCTCGTCGGGCAGGAGGAGAGTTGCACAGTATGGACGCCAACGGAGGGAAGGCAAGGCGCGATCAGGCCGCCGCAGATCGGGCTCCGCAGGATGAGGGAAGCGCCTCCCCATAACGTTCCACCCTGCCCGCTGCTGAGCGATGCGGTTCGGGGGAGATCCGGAGGAATCTGCACGGAGCGCCGAAACATCGGCGCGGCAGGCCACGCTAGACCGGCTCCTCGAGGTGGCGACACCTCATGTCCCAGTCCCTTGCCAACATCGTCGCGCGGGTCGTGTCCCGCCCCTAAAGGGCGGAGGAGAGTGCTTCGGGGACGTTTCCACCTAGGGCTTCACCCTGTCCACCTAGGGCTTCACCCTAGGTTATCACATGGCGCCCTTTCAGGGCTTCCACCGTGCACCGCCCCGGCTTCCTGTCCCAATCGGGATGAAAGCCCGTCATTTGATACCCCGGGCTGAAGG
>JABMMX010000277.1 GCA_013205435.1 Deltaproteobacteria bacterium | reverse complement strand
CTAATACACCCACAACTACTAATACACCCACAACTACTAATACACCCGCGACTGCTGGCACGCCCGCGACTGCTGGCACGCCCGCGACTGCTGGCACGCCCGCGACTGCTGGTACGCCCGCATCTGAGGCTCCGGCACCCGCTCCCGAAAGCCAAGCACCCTAACCCATGACCCCTCGCACCCTTACCTTCGGCCGTGCGGCCGACGCCTGCGATGTCCTGGTCGACGGGGCCGGTGTCTCCTCGGAGCACTGCAGCATCGGCTGGGATGCCGCCGCCAACTGCTACCTGCTCGAAGACCTCCACTCCTCCAACGGCACCTTCCTGAATGGCCAGCGGCTTGCGAGCGGAGGCCGTAGCCCCATCCAGATTGGGCAGGCCATTGGCCTAGGCAGCCGCATCTCGCTTGTCTTCACCGAGCAACACGCCGCCCAGCTCTACGCCAAGGCGACCGGTGCCGTGGCAGCGCCACCCCGCAGCGCGGCCCCGCTGATGCAGCCCCCCGCGGGCGCCAAAAGCTGGGTCATCGGACGAGGCCACGACGCCGACATCATCGTCGACGCCCCCAACGTCTCCTGGCACCACGCCCGCGTGACCGCCAGCGGCAGCCGCTTCATCGTCGAAGACCTCGGCTCCTCCAACGGCACCTCGCTCAACCAACCCGGACAACGCATCCAACGCGCCGAGGCCGGCCCGGGCGACCACCTCTTCCTCGGCACCTATCGCTTCCCGCTGGCCCGGCTCGGCTCGGTGTCGCGCCCCTCGCTCAGCCGCTCCATGCAGCTCCCCGAGGCCGGCCGACACCTCTTCATCGGCCGCAACGCACCACCCGCCGACATCGTCATCGACGAGCCGATGGTCTCTGCGCGCCACGCTGAAATCCGGCGCAACGCCACCGGGCAGCTCGAAATCCGCGACGCCGGCAGCGCCAACGGCACCTTCGTCAACGGCTTCCGCATCAAGGATTGGACCCCCATCTCCGAGACCGATGCCGTCGCGCTTGGCCCGGTCTCGCTCCAGCTCTCGGGCCACTCGGTCCGCGCACGCAACTTCGCCGACGGCGTCACCCTCACCGCGCAGGGCTGTTGCGTCGAAGTCCCCACGAAGGATGGCATCAAGCGCATCGTCGACGAGGTCTCGCTCACCATGCTGCCCGGCGAGTTCGTCGGCCTCATGGGCCCGTCCGGCGCCGGCAAGACCACGCTGCTCCAGGCGATCAACGGCTACAAGCGCCCCAGCCAGGGCACCGTCTTCGTCAACGGCCTCGACCTCTACGAGCACTACGACGCCTTCCGGCAGACCATCGGGTATGTGCCCCAGGAAGACATCGTCTATCCCCACCTGACGGTCTACGAGAGCCTCTTCGCTACCGCCAAACTCCGCCTGCCCTCCGACCTCTCCGACGAGGAGATCGACAAGCAGATCCGTGACGTGCTCCGCACGCTCGAAATCGACCATGTGGCCGACACCATCATCGGAGACAAGGAAGACAAGGGCATCTCCGGTGGCCAGCGCAAGCGGGTCAACCTTGCCCAGGAGCTCCTTGCCGCGCCGCGCCTGCTCTTCCTCGACGAGCCCACCTCCGGCCTCTCCAGCGAAGACACGCTCAATGTCATGCGCATGCTCCGACAGCTCGCAGACAGCGGCCGCACCATCATCCTCACCCTGCACCAGCCCTCCCTCGAAGCCTACCGGCTCATGGACAACCTCGTGCTCATGTACGAGGGCGCGCTCGTCTACTACGGCCCCTCCTACCCCGATGCCATCGAGTATATGAACCAGGACACCGCCGAGCAGCCGCATGGCCTGCTCGACGATCCCGGCCATGCCCTGCGCCCGCTCTCCCGCGAGCGCGAACTCATCCGCGACGGAAAGATGGCCCGCGAGACGGCGATTGCGACCCGCGTCGCCCGCTTCAAGGCCTCCAAGTTCCACGCCAGCTACGTGCGGGAGCGGGCAGCCGCACCGAACACGACGGCAGGTCAGCGGCCTGCCTCACGGCCCTCTGCAAGCATGGTCGGACAGTGGGCAACGCTCCTGCGCCGCGGACTGCTCCTGAAGTGGAAAGACAAGACCAACACGGGCATCCTCTTTGCGCAGGCGCCCATCATCGCCTTCGCCATCTGCCTGCTGCTCGGCGGCACACGCACCGAATCCTACCTCGACTTCATCACGGGCACGCCGCGGGTCATCTTCCTGCTCGTCATCTCCAGCCTCTGGTTTGGCTGCAGCAACGCCGCCCGTGAACTGGTCTCGGAACGGGCGGTCTACCAGCGCGAACGGATGGTCAACCTCACCATCCCCTCCTACCTGATGTCCAAGGTGGCGCTGCTGGGCGCACTCTGCGCAGTGCAGACCGCCATCCTCATCGGCATTGTCTGGAACTGGTTCCACCTATCCGGCACCGGCAATGCCTTCGCGCTCGGCGGCATCCTCTGGCTCGTCTCCCTCTGCGGTCTGGGGCTCGGCCTGCTCATCTCCTCGCTGGTAAAGTCCGGCGAAGCGGCGGTCTCCATGCTGCCCCTGCTGCTCATCCCGCAGGTGCTGAGCGCCGGCTCGATCATCTCCATGGAGGAGATCTCCGGGGCCGGCCGCACTGCCGCCATGGTCACCCCCAGCCGTTGGGGCTTCGAAGCGGCCCTCTCGCTCATCTACGGAGACGACGGCCCGGCCCGCATGGTTACAGCCTGCCATGCCGAGAGCGTGCTCTCGCTCAACGAAGCAACGCTCCCAGCGAACGGCAAGGTGGGCACCGTTGCCTGCCTCGGCCCGGCGGCGCAGTCCTGCTCCATGAGCGAGGCATCAAACCTAGGCTGCCCCAGCGGCGAGAGCGTCAGACTCCCGGGCTCCATCACGCCCACCGGCATGGACGCTGGCCTGAAGACTACGCCCGGAGGAAACGGGATGTGCGAGATGGGCCTCTGCAAGATGGTAGAAGCCGTAAAGCCGATCTCTCCGCTCGAGAAGGCCTTCGGCATCTCCGATTCTGCCGACCCGCTGCGCAAGGTGCGGCGCGACGCAACGGCGACGCTTCCCGCACCGCTTCCCCAGCGCGCACCCTACGCGGCCCCTACCTCCTACCGCGTCGACCCCGACCCCACCCTCGCTGCCAAGAAGTGTGCTGGCGTGCTCGGTGCCATCTTCCTCGCACTCCTGCTCATGGTCGGGATATCGCTCCGCGTGCGCGACCCACTACCGGACTAACGGCATGCTCCAGCGCCTCCTCAACTCCTATCTCGTTAGCGTGGCGCTGCTGGCTGCGATCCTCGTCGG
>JABMMX010000276.1 GCA_013205435.1 Deltaproteobacteria bacterium | reverse complement strand
CGTCGCCGTCGATGTCGAGCTGGCGAATGTTGGCTATTGCGGAGCAGTTGTCGACCTCGTCGGGGATGGTGTCGCCGTCGGCATCGTTGAAGAGCGGGTCGGTGCCGCCGCTGCCGGCGCCCGAGCCGCTGCCCGCGCCCGAGCCGCTGCCAGCGTCGGTGGCGATGCAGCTGGAGGTGTCGACGGCGGTGCAGTCTGCAGAGCAGCCGATGCGACCGCCAGCGAAGCCGGCCAGCTCGGAGCAGGCCGTCGCGATGCTGCCGAAGCCGTCGCAGGCCTCAGCGCCTTCGACCGTGCCGTTGCCGCAGACGCTGTCGGCACAGCCCTCCTCGGAGATGACACATGCGTCGCTGCAGGCAAGGTCGCCGCCCCAGAAGCCGCGGCTGCGGCAGGAGTCGGCCCCGAAGGCGCCACCGTCGCACTCCTCGAACCCGCTCTCTACCGCGCCATTGCCGCAGATGCTGTCCAAGCAGGCTGTGGTGTCGAACTGGCAGTCGGCACCGCAGAGCACCTGACCGGTTCCGCCTGGCGCAAAGCCCTGGCCGACGCAGGAGGTGAGCACCGGCACCGTCGCCTCGCACTCCTCGGAGCCCGAGACGGAGCCGTCGCCGCAAATAGCGTCGGCGCAGCCCGAGACATCGAGCGTGCAATCTGCCGCGCAACTCAGGTCGCCGCCGATGAAGCCGAGCAGCGTGCAGGAGCGGCCGCGGAAGTCGGTGCCGTCGCAGGGCTCAAGGCCGACTGTGACGCCATCGCCACAGACGTTGGCCGTGGTATCCGGAACCGTGGTGTCGACAGCGGTATCGGTTGCCGTCGTGTCGGTCTCCGTATCATCCGGCGTGGTGTCGGTGACCGTCGTGTCGTCTGTAACCTCGATGTCGGTGTCGGTGACGCCCGTGTCTTCTGCAATCGTGTCGGGACGGCTGCGGGTGTCTTCTTCCACCGCTCCCGAGCCGCCGGCATCCACCGCCTCGGTGCCCGTCGTCGCCTCGTCTCCGCAGCCAATCAGCATTCCGCCAAACACAAGGCTGCTTCCCAGCATGAACCGCCAGTTCGTCATCTTTCTCTCCGTTGTGGGCAGAGCCGCTCTCTCCGCAATGAACAGTCAGCGATGATACTCGCAAATGGGCCCCAGCAGGTAGCAAAATGTGGAGCGCCCGCATCTGCGATTGCCGCGATTTGCGCGGGCGAATAGAGGGCGAAAACGCTCTCCACTCGGCAACCATGACCGCAGCCGTTCCAGCCCTCGCCGACCGTCGCATCGGCTTCCTCCGCGCCCTCGAGGCCGAGGCCATCCATATCTTCCGAGAGACCGTGGCGGCATTCGAACGCCCCGTCATGCTCTACTCCATCGGCAAAGACTCGGCGACGCTCGTCCATCTCGCCAAGAAGGCCTTCGCGCCCGGCCCGCTGCCCTTCCCGCTCCTGCATGTCGACACGACCTTCAAGTTCAGGGAGATGCTCACCTTCCGCGACGCCTTCTGCGCGGCAGAGCAGCTCCCGCTCCTCATCCATCGCAACCCCGAGGCGGTCTCGGCTGGCATCAACCCCTTCGGCCACGGCAGCCAGACCCACACCCGCATCTGGAAGACAGAGGGGCTCCTGCAGGCGCTACGCCTTCACAGGTTCGACGCAGCCTTCGGAGGCGCCCGCCGCGAAGAGGAGAAGTCACGCGCCAAAGAGCGCATCTTCTCGCTCCGCTCCGCAGACCAGGCCTGGGACCCCCGCCGCCAGCGCCCCGAACTCTGGGACCTCTACAACACCCACCTCGGCCCCGGAGAGACGATGCGGGTCTTCCCCCTCTCCAACTGGACCGAGCTCGACATCTGGCTCTACATCCACCTTGAGCAGATTCCCGTGGTGCCGCTCTACTTCGCCGCGCAGCGCCCGGTCGTAGAGCGCGGCGGCGCCCTCATCCTGGTCGACGACGACCGCCTGCCGCTGGCGCCCGGCGAGAGGCCCGCGATGCGCTCGGTCCGCTTCCGCACGCTCGGCTGTTACCCACTCACGGGGGCGGTGGCTTCCACAGCCTCCACGACCGCCGAAGTGCTCGAGGAGATGCTCGACGCCCGCACCTCGGAGCGGCAGAACCGGCTCATCGACCACGACGCCAAGGGCTCCATGGAGCAGAAGAAGCGGGAGGGCTACTTCTGATGGAGCATTCTCCCCGCATTGAGCGCCACCTCGCCAAAGAGCTCTTCCGTTTCGTCGTCGCCGGCTCCGTTGACGATGGAAAGTCGACCCTGCTCGGCCGCCTCCTCCTCGACGCCGGCGCGCTGTTTGAAGACCAGCTTGCCGATGCCACCGTCTTGGGCCCGGACGGCCTGCCACACCTCGACCTCTCGCGGGTCACAGATGGCCTGCTGGCAGAGCGGGAGCAGCAGATCACCATCGATGTGGCCTATCGCTACTTCGCAACGGAGCGGCGCAAGTTCATCGTCGCCGACACACCGGGCCACCTCCAGTACACCCGCAACATGGTCACCGGCGCCTGCACCGCCGATGCCGCGCTGCTCCTCGTCGATGCAGCGAAGGGGCCGACCGAACAGACGCGGCGCCACGCCTTCGTTGCCGCCAAGCTTGGCATCCGCGAGCTCATTGTCTGCGTGAACAAGATGGACCTCGTCGGCTGGAGCCAGGAGCGTTTCGACGCCATCTCCCGCGAGCTCCACGACCTGCTCGCAGAGACCGGCTTTGACCGCTGCCACCTCATCCCCGTCTGCGCGACCGCGGGCGACAACGTGGTGAGCCGCAGCGACCGGCTGCCCTGGGCGGAGGCCACCCTCCTCGAGCTCCTCGAAGGGCTGCCGCTCCCCACTGCGCCGGCCCTCGCCCCCGTTCGCCTTTGGGTGCAGCTCCTGCTCCGCTCGGGCGACGGTGCGCGGCGCTACGCAGGAACGCTGGCAACGGGCCGCATCACCGTAGGCGACCGGCTCCTCCTCCTGCCGAGCGGGCTCAAGATAGGCGTGACGGAGCTGACCGTCGCAGGCAGGCCGAGCGACAGCGCCGTCGCCGGTGAGAGCATCGCCCTCCGCTTCGACCGTGAGGTGGACTGCGCCCGCGGCGACCTGCTCTGCGCGGAGACTTCGCCGGCCCGCCTCGCCAGCCGGCTCGACGCCTCCCTCGTCTGGTTCAGCGATCAGCCGCTTCGCGTCGGTGCTCGCCTACTCTTGCGGCTCGGCACGCGTGAGACGCTGGCCACCGTGAGCAAACTGGTGAGCCGTACCGATCTCGACAACCTTGCCTCGGAGCCCTGCGACCGGCTCGACCCGAACGAGCTCGGCAACATCGTCCTGACGACCCTCGCGCCGCTGCCCTTCGACACCTTTGAGGCATCCAGCGCGACGGGAGCCTTCGTCCTCATCGACCCGCAGAGCCTGCAGACCGTCGGCGCCGGCATGATCACGGGCGAGGCAGCCGCTCCGGCCACCGCCAGCGACAGCCCCACGGCCTCGGAACGGTCGCTCAGGCTCGGCCACCGCGCCCTCTGCGTTGTGCTGCCGTCCGAGGCGACGGATGGGGCAGCAGGCAGGCTCGAACGCCGGCTCTTCGACGCCGGCCTGCTCACCGCCTCTGCCCATGATGCGGGGCAGGCAGCCTTGCTGCTGGCAGCCGGCCTCGTGGTCGTCTCAACGGCTCGGCCCGATGGAGCATTCAAGACCGTGCTCCTCTCCGGGAGTGACGAATCGGCCTGGTGGCTCCAACTTGAGCCGCTGATAACCAGGCTGCGCGAACGTTAGGGCTCGGGGCGCCAGCGCACGTCGCCCTTCCGCACGGCGGGCACGCCGGCGATGAGGCTGTAGGGTTCGAAGGTACTGCCCTCTGTTACTACTGCTCCGGCTGCCACGATGGAGTGGTGACCGATGGTTGAGCCCATCAGAATGGTCGCATTGGAGCCGATGAAGCAGTGTTCGCCGATGGCAACGGGCGCCCGGTCGACGGCGTTGTAGCTGCGCTCGGTGATGGTGCGCCGCGCCGAGCTGTGGGTGACCAGCTGCGCGCCGCTCGAGATGTTACAGCCGGCGCCGATGGTGAGGCCGCCCGAGCCGTCGATGACGCAGAAGGCCCCAATCCAGACGCCTTCACCGATGAGCGGCTCGCCCACAAACCAGCTCTGCGCGTTGAAGGGGTTCTCGGGCAGCGATTCGAGCTTCGACATGGGAGACTCCGCAGAGTTGCAGGCCGCCAGTCTGGACAAAGCCGGCGCTGCGGGCAAACTTTGGGCGCCTCTTCCCTTAGCGCCGTGCAGCGAAGGCGCGGTAGGAGCTCTCGGAGGCCTTGGCGATGAGCTGTTCCAGCGGGTGTCGGCAGAGGGTTGGTCCACAACGCGCCCTTGACAACGAAGATGGCCGAAAGTAGCACGCCGCTCCAGTCTCTTTGCGGGCCGTGGCGCAGCCTGGTAGCGCACTTGCATGGGGTGCAAGGGGTCG
>JABMMX010000275.1 GCA_013205435.1 Deltaproteobacteria bacterium | reverse complement strand
GAGGGAGCGCCGTGTCATTTCGTCGGCAACGGCGATGGCATCGGAATTGCCGAGCCGCTCCTGCGCCCTGTACCATGCGGTGCCGGGCCCGAAGAGCTGGCCAATCTTGGCGGACTCGTCGAGGGCCTTTTCGATTTGGTTGTCTCGGGCGTAGGCCTCGACAATCTTCTCGAAGCGGTTGGGATTCTGCGGGTCTTCGGGTGCCCGTGCGATAGCATCGCGGAGAAGTTCGATGCCGTTTGCGTAACGCTGATTTTCAAGGAGGATTGCAACGACGCGGTCGCGAATGGCGATGGAGTCTTCGTCGTCGCGGTCGCCGAGATACTTGTTCATGCGGGGCATGATGAAGTCGGCATCGCGGTTACCGTCGCTGTTCCAGTCTTCTTCTGCGAGCGTGATCGCAGTGTACTGGAGTGCCTCTTCCTTGAGGGCGGCGCTGTCGGAGTCTCCGGCCGATTGGTAGTAGTCGAGAAGCTTCTGGAAGGTGACGATGGCGCTGTCGTAATCGGAAGCGAGGTAGGTCGCCCAGCCGAGTTTGAAGAGGATTTTGTCTGTCCGGGTGGAGGCCGGGTAGGTGAGCGCGGTCTCGAAGGCCTTGCGGGCTTTTTTCCAGTCCGAGGCCTCGAAGTGGATTTCGCCGATTCGGAGGAAGGCCTCCTGCGCGAAGTCGGACTTGGGTTTGGCGACGGTGAGCCGCTCGAAGGTAGCGAGTGCGCGCGGGTCCTTTGCTTCTGCGTAGAGGACGCCGACGAGATAGAGGGCACCGTCGATGATACGGTAGTCGGGGTAGTCGCGGATGAGGCGTTCGTAGGTGGCTACGGCCTGGTTGAACTCCTTTTCAGGCGGGGTCGGCTCGTCGGGGACAAAGCCCCGTTCGAAGCGTTCCATCTCGGCCTGGTAGGCTTCGTTCTTCTGCTCGTAGGTATCCTTGGCCTGCTCGTAGTAGAGTTCACCGAGGCGGAAGAGGACATCTGGCGTGTAGGTGGCGTCGGAGGGATACTCGGCGATGAACCGGGTAAAGTCGCCGATAGCGAGTTCGCGTCGGGCGCGTTCTTCAACGCGCCGAGAGTCGATGCCGTCGTTGTAAAAGGCGACGATGCCGTTGCGCTGGCGCTTGTACTCGTTCTTTGAGAGTTCGAGCATGCCTTCGTTGTAGTCGCTCATCTCTTCGGCATAAGCTCCAAGCGCCTGTTCGAAGCCGGGGAGCTGCTGAGCGACAACGGGGGGTAGCGCGGAGTATTGGGGTATGGGGCGCGAGAAGTTATCGCGCGGTGCGGCGGCAGCTGAGGCAGCTGGGGCAGCGGAGCCCTCGGCAGCGTCAGCTGCGTGCGCAGCAGTCGGTGCTCCGAGGAGCGAGGCTGCCAGCGTGAGGCCAAGGAGAGCACATAGGGTGTGGCGAAGGTGAATCATGGCGGGGGTACTCATTGTCCCTTCAGGATTTCTTCGAAGTCGGCATCGATAATGCTGAGGGCGTCTTGCCGCCTCCGCACCAGTTCGCCGATCTCTTTGGTGAGTTCTTCCTTCTGCTGCCATGCGACATCGAGGATTCCGATGTTGGCGCGCATCATGAGGCCGTTCAGGCGGTCTCGGACGCGCCCGAAGGAGGCTTGCGCTACGGAGCCGGTGAGTCGTGCACCGTCGGCGCGCAGCTTCTCGAGGGTGCTGCGGATGGTGATCATCCGCGCCTGCTCTTCCGAGAGGACGACGCGAAGTTCGGTGATCTTTGCATCTACGGCGCGTTCGATGTCGGTGAAGTAGGCGTCGAGGGCGGCTTGGCTGCTGTCTACATTTGCGCGAACGGCGTCGGCCTGCGCGAAGAGCTCGGCGCTGGAGGGGGCGAGTTGCCGGTAGTTTGCGAGGATTTGGGCTTCGCGGCGGAGGGAGTCACGGAAGCGGAGCCGAAGGTCGCGTTCAGAGGCGCTGACGTCGTCGGCTACTCCGACTTCGACGGACCGAGCTGCGATATCCCGCCGCAGGGTGGCGACGGTATCGAGCCGGCGGTTGAGGTCGCTGGCGTTTTCCTCGAGGGAGGCGCGCTGGCGCTCTGCGAGTGCAGGTGAGATTTTGCCGAGCCGCTGGTTATCGGCGATGGTTTCGCGGAGCTCTTTGATCTCTCGGATGGAGGCTTCGAGGTCTTGTTTGACGGCGAAGAGGTCTACGGAGAGCGCCCGAATCTGCTTGACCGATACCTCTTGGCGCTGGGTCATTTCGGCAAACGAGCGGGGCTGCGCGCGGTAGGAGGTCTCGAGGGCTGCTCGGTCGGCGCGGAGCTTGTCGAGTTCGGCAGAAACCTCGGCCGGAAGTTTGTCTACGAGCGCGGTTCTCTCTGCGTTGACGGAGCCGATGAGGAGTTGGAGCGAGTCCATTTCGAGTTCGATGCCTCGGGCCCAGCCATCGCGCATTTCGGGGAAGATGTTGACGCGGCTCCGGGAGTTGATGCCGGTGTCGAGCTCGGCGAGTGCGAGTTCGCTGTCGGCAACATTGGCGGAGGCTTGGGCGAGGTCGTTGGAGATGTTGAGCGCGTGTTTGAGTTCTTTGTCTTGGACGAAGAAGGGCTGCGCAAAGGCGGGCAGTTCGAGGAGACCGTCTGCCTCATTGACGAGCAGTTTGAGGAAGGCAGCGGGGTCGGACTGGGAGGCGAGGATCTGGTCTACGCCAGCCACATCGGGCCGTTGAGCGCGAATGACTCGCGCGAAGGAGGCGGTGGCCTCCTGGTAGCGGCTTTCGCGGAGCTGAAAGTCTCCGATGAGGAGACCGGCCTCGGGCAGATAGTATCGAAGTTCGGGGTCGTTGCTGGCGTAGATCTGAAGCCGCTGGAGGGCTAGGATGGCGTCTCTTGACCTGCCTTCGCGCTGAAAGCACCAGGCCTGTTCGAAGAGCGAGGCCTTGTACTGCGGGGAGTCGGGGTCTACCTCGCCGTAGGCTTCGATGGCGACACCGTACTGCTGTTGCTCGTAGTAGATACGGGCGCGGCCAAGCCGGGAGAGGTTGAGGAGTTCGCGTTCTGCGTCTCCTTTTTTCTTGGCGAGTTGCTGGATGATGGCTTCGAAGGCTTGGCGGCTCTCTTCGAGTTGTCCAAGGCGAGCACGGGTAACGCCGGCGAAGTAGGCTGCACGGAGTTCGAGGATGCTGTCGCCTTTGACCCCGGCGAAGGAGGCGAGTGCGGCCTCGTAGTTCCCTTGGCCATACTGGGCCTTGCCGCGCATGTAGGCGACGTCGGGACCGAAGTTACCCATTTCGCTGTTTGCAAACTCGGAGAACATGGCATCGAGGTCGGAGTAGTCTCCGTCGATGTAGGCCATTTCGAGGAGTCGCCGTGCCGCCTTGAGTGCGTAGTTGGCATCTTTGGTGGCGACGAGGTCGCGGAAATGCTTCTTCGCGAGGTCGAAGTTGCGCAGATGGAAGAGGCTGTCAGCGAACATGAACTTTGCGTCGCGGAGGCCTGCGCTGGCGGCGTAACGAGGCTCATCGACCACTTGAGCGAGCAGGATAGAGGCTGCGTCCCAGTCGCTGATGCGGTAGCGGAGTTGGGCGTCTGCGATTTTGGTGACGGCGTCGTTCTGGCTGCGGAACTCAGCGACGGTCACATACTGGGAACGGAGGAGTTGTACCCGGCCACCGAGTTCATTGGAGGCCTTTGCTGCACCGTCGAGCGACTGCGCCGAAGCATGGCTGCCCATTGCGAGAGCGAGCAGGAGAGATCCTGCAGCAACGAGGCGCACGGGAGCGAATGAACAAAGCTGGGTAGCGTTTGCCACGGCGTTCAATCCTTCGCGGCGGGAGCGGCTGCGGCGGGCGCCTCTTCGTGGGTCGCGAACTCCTCGACCTCGAAGCGGATACGGAAGCGGTTCGGGTCGAGGATATCGCCCTCTCCCGAGTCGAAGGCCACGGTCTGGATGCCGACGGTGCGGCCCTCATCGACAGTGAAGGGGTAGGATGCCGCCTTGTCGATGGTGATTTCGTTCATGTAGGCGAAGACACCACCGAAGTCGCGGCCTCGGAACTTGAACTGAACGCTGAGGTTGTGGGCACCCGGAAGGACCGATGCGTCGAAGACCTCGAAGCGGGGGTCTTCGAGCTTGTTGGTGATTTCGATGCGGTTTCCGTCGAGCACGTAGGCTGCATCGACCAAGACGAACTTGTCGCCGAGGTTGTTGACATGTTCGACTGCGGCGCGGGAGCCGCCGATGGTGCGACGGAGGATCTGCTCGCGGAGCAGGAAGAGGCGCGATTTGCTCCGAAAGACATCCTGCTTGAAGGCGCCAACGCGGTCTTCGAGTTCCTGGAGACGGAGGTCGTAATTGACGTCTCCGCTCGCGCTAGCCGGCGCCGGCTGCGTATGCCCCAGTGCGGGGAGCAGGCAGCAGGAGAGCGCCAGAATCGTGCGAGCTAGGATTTTGCTGAGGGTCGATTTGGTCATGTTCCGATCCGCCGTCACAGTGTTTCTGAGTGGGGGGTTTGCTTGAAAATGCGAGGAAGGTCGGCTGCGTGGCAGTCTGAGTGCAAACGGAGCGCGGAGAGACTAGGGATCTACAACCCTACTGTGTTGCATACCTTGGCGAGCATGACAAGTTCTAAGTTGAGCGCGGCGCTCTGGAGCGCGTGCGAGAGGTCACGTCGGTTGTTGTCGACTGGCGCCGCATATTTTGCGTTCGGGCTGTTGATTTTGGGCCCAGCCGTTGGCTTTGCAGACGAGGCGGTCGTCTCGTGTCGGGAGCCTTCGATGGAGGCGAACGGCGTGGTCGTGTTGCGTTGCCACCTCGAAGGCGGTGGGGCGGGCGGCCCATGGAGGGCGGTCACGGGCGGACGAGAAAGGGATTGCGGCAGCCTGGCAATCGCGTCGACGCTCCCCGACGGCCTCGATGCGGGGTGTGGGGTCGTGGGAACGGAGGTCTGGTTCTGGCAGCGGCTGGCTGCACCGGAGCGAGGGGCGCTGCGCTACGGGTCCTGGGCGCGCGTTGGCGCGTGGAGGGTTGAGGGTTCGGAGCTGCTGCCGGATGCGCTGGTCGCGGGTGGGGCGGTGGTCAGTGGGGGCCGTTGGGATGGCGGGGCGATGATGGCCTATGGTTTGCTTCGTGACCGAGGCTGGCTCGGAGGCAACCTGACGTCCACCACGGATGGTGCGGTAACGGTGGTCGCAGAGTGGCGTGTCGCCGGCTTTGCGTCTGAGGTCCTCGAGGAGTTGCGCCGATTGCGGCAGGCAGGCCACGGCGAGGCCGTGCACGATGTGCAGCTGTTGGCTGCGACCCGCGACGACTACGCTTCGGGCCGGAGCGGGCCGGGCTGGTTGGTGCTGGAGCTTGGCGCGGAGGCGAAGGTGCAGCGGGTGGCAGAGGTGGTTCGGCACGAGGTGGCGCACCAACTTGTAGGGGGTGCGATCCGCTATGTGCGTTCGGGCATGGACGTTGGTTGGTTTTTGGAGGGATTCGCGGACTATCTTGGGTTTGCGATGACCCGTGATGAGGCGGCGGGGCGTGCTGCCTTCTTCCGTCGGTTTGCGGAGGCCTGCGAGGCGGTGAGCCGGCCGCAGGGGGAGGTCTCGGAGTACGATCTGGGTTTTTTGTATGCAGCGGCGGTAGATGGTGCGCTGTGGCGTGGCGCGTCGACGGGGCTGGGCGAGCGGCTGAGCGAGCTGGTGGCGGGACGAGCCGAGCCGGTCGTTTTTGGCGGCCGCGAGGACTTTCTCGGTAAAGAGCCGCGAGCATCGCTCGTGAGCGCGTTGCTGGCTGGCGCGGAAGATGCCGGTGCAGCGCGCGCGCGGAGCTGGATGGAGCGGGAGGAGCGGCCGGATGTGACGGTTTTGGCGGGCGATCTGGGGGTTCGTCTGGCGAAGGAGTCGATCAGGGCGGACGGGCTTCCGCTGTCGATGATGGAGCGTCGAGACGGGCTCTTTGAGGTGTTCTCTGTGCAGGCGGAGGTCGCCGAGGCGCTGGCCATCGCGCCTGGCGACCTGATCTGGCCGCTGGATGCCTGGTCGGGTAGCGGAGCGGTGGCGATGGAGGTTTCTCGCCCTTACGGTTGGCAGCGTGTCACGCTCTCTACGAGCCCTGTCACGCGGGAGCGTTGGCGCGTGGTCTCGGTGGACGAGGCGGAGGCGCGATGGTTTGGAGGTCGCGCCGAAGAGACGCGGACGGGTGGAGAATGATGGAGCAAATGAAGCGAGAGCTTCGGGAGCAGGTGCTGGCCGATGCGGAGACGCCGGCGGGGGTGTTGCGTGCGCTCCGCGGAGGCGCGGCGCTCGAGTCGATCCACCTCGACGAGCGTGGGAGGTGGTGGCACGAGGGGGCGATGTTTGCCAACGAGAAGCTGTCTCAGCTCTTCAGCCGCAGTGTGTTTCAGACCGAGAGCGGGGTCTGGTTCCTGCAGATAGGCCATCAGTCCTACCCCGTAACGGTTGCCTGCACTGGCCACTTTGCGGAGCGGTTGCTGATGCGGGAGGCGCAGACAACGTTGGAGCTCACAACGGGAGAGCAGTTGGAGACGGGGCTGGACGGCTGGATGACCGACGGAGGCGAGCGTGTGGGTGTAAGGCTGGCGGACGGTCGTGATGTTCGCCTGCTGGGCGCTGCCCACCAACTGGTGGTGTCGCTGGTGGAGGCAACGGAGGCCGGATGGGAGCTGCATCTGCGGCAAGGGGTCGCCGCGCTGGGGAGCTGGCCGGAGGTGCCACGAGGGATTCGTCTGCCGGTGGAGGCCGCGCAGGGTTGACCTTCAAGCGGAGCGCGGGTTAGGGGCGCATAGTGCAACCGTTCGATGAGGCGGAGGGAGCGCAGGCTCGCAGAGGGAGTTTCATGTCGCAGCGAATCGTTGTGGTGGATGACAGTCGTACGGTCTGCGGTGTGGTCGAATGGGCCTACCACGGTTCGGGGATTGAGGTTCTGCCGGTCCGGACCGGCAGCGAAGCGCTTGCGCTGATTCGGAAGGCGCCCCCAGTTGCAGTCATTGTGAGTTATTCGCTTCCGGATATGGAGGCTGCTGCCTTCTGTTCGGCGCTTCGGGGAGATGCTGCAGCAGGCAAGGTTCCGATCCTGCTACTGATGGGCGGCTACCACCCTGTAGATACGGCGGCCGTGCTGGCGGCCGGTGCAGACGACGCGCTCAGGAAGCCGTTCCGTTCGTCGGATTTGCTGGCGCGGGTTCTGGGTGTGCGAGACCGCGGCGCGGAGCGTGGATACTTCGCCGGCGCTCGCCCTGTTGCTCCGCCTCCGCTGCGACCGGCTGTGATGCCTCCGCCGCTGGTTGGGCCGCCGCTCGTTGGGCCGCCGCCGGCCCGCGAGGCAGGGTTGGTAAAACCACCTACGCCGCCCGCAGCACCGTTGATTGCGCCGCCCGCAGCACCGTTGATTGCGCCGCCCGCAGCACCGTTGATTGCGCCGCCGCCTCGGCCTGCGGGGTTGGTTGCTCCGCCGCCCGCTGCCCCGATGGGTGGGGCGACTGCGGTCTCGGCTGCCTTCACTGCGCCGCCGAGCGCTGTGCATCCGGTCGTGGCTGCCGCGGCGGCCTTTGCCGCACCTTCTGGAAGCCAATCGTCGGGGATGCAACGGGCGGCGGCGCCGCCATCGGGCCTGCGCTCAGAGGAGCGAGAGGCGCTGCTTCGGGCACTGCAGCCGGTCGTTCTCGAGCAGGTCAAGGGGGCGCTGCCGGCGATTGTCCGCGAGGTTCTTCCTGCGATGCTGCGCGAGGTGCTGGCAACGGTGATGCGGGAGCAGCTGGGCGCGAAGGTGGAGGAATATTCCAAGCGCAGGGTAGATGAATATGTGGAGCGCGAGCTTCCGCAGGCAGCAGATGCTGCGATCGAGCGTTATCTCCAGCGCATTGGCGAGGGTGACGGCGGGAGCGGCGAGTCTTAGAGTTGAGATGCGGTCCGAGCGGGCCGCGAGGGAGATGGTCGATGAGCGAGTTTTCGAAGGGATATGATCCGCGAGAGATCGAGGGGCGCTGGTACGAGCGCTGGATGGCCGCGGAGGCCTTCAAGGCGGACGCTCATTCCGACAAGCCCGCCTACACGATCGTGATCCCGCCTCCGAACGTGACGGGCTCGCTGCACATGGGGCATGCGCTCACGAACACGATTCAGGATGTGCTGATTCGATGGAAGCGGATGAGCGGGTTTGAGGCGCTGTGGCTGCCGGGCACCGACCATGCGGGCATTGCGACGCAGATGGTGGTGGAGCGGGACCTGAAGAAGCGCGGGTTGGATCGCAGGGAGATGGGTCGTGAGGCCTTCCTTGAGCACACCTGGCTTTGGAAGGAGAAGTATGGGAACCGGATTTCGATGCAGCTGCGTCGGCTCGGTTCCAGCTTGGACTGGTCGCGCGAGCGGTTCACGATGGATGAGGGTCTGTCGAAGGCTGTGCGCGAGGTCTTTGTGCGGCTTTGGGAAGAGGGTCTCATCTACCAGGATGACCGGCTCGTGAACTGGGACCCAGCGGGCCAGACGGTGCTGAGCGATCTGGAGGTGGAGCAGGAGGAAGAGGACGGGTTCTTGTGGCACATCGCCTACCCCGTGGCTGGCAGTGACGAGCGGTTGGTGGTGGCTACGACGCGTCCCGAGACGCTGCTGGGCGACACGGCGGTTGCGGTCAATCCTGCCGATCCACGCTACCTGCATCTTCACGGCAAGGAGATCGCGCTTCCGCTGACCGACCGTCGGATTCCGATCATCGCCGACGGCGAGGCTGCGAGCATGGAGTTCGGCTCGGGCGCCGTGAAGATCACGCCGGCGCATGACTTCAACGATTTTGAGACGGGCCGGCGGCACAATCTTCCTCGGATTGCGGTGCTGGATCTGGATGCAAAGATGAACGGCAATGTGCCGGAGCGGTTCCGTGGGCTCGACCGGTTTGAGGCGCGCAAGCGGATCGTGGAGGAGCTGACGGAGTTGGGGCTTCTGGTGAAGGCGGAGCCTCACAAGTTCATGCCGGCGCGGTCGCAGCGGACGGGCGTGATTGTAGAGCCGCTTTCGGTGGGCAAGCAGTGGTATGTGAAGATGCAGCCGCTTGCGGAGCCTGCGATTGCGGCGGTGCGCGAGGGCAAGGTGACCTTTGTGCCCGAGGGGTGGGAGAAGACCTACTACCACTGGATGGAGAACATCCGTGACTGGTGCATCTCGCGTCAGCTCTGGTGGGGCCACCGGATTCCGGCCTGGACCTGCGGTGACTGCGGCACGCTGAGCGTGTCGCGCGAAGACCTGCACAACTGCCCGAAGTGCGGCAGCGCGTCGCTGCGTCAGGATGAGGATGTCCTCGACACCTGGTTCTCGTCGGCGCTGTGGCCCTTCTCCACCCTGGGGTGGCCAGACCAAACAGACGACCTCGAGAAGTTCTACCCCAACTCCGTGATGGTGACCGGCTACGACATCATCTACTTCTGGGT
>JABMMX010000274.1 GCA_013205435.1 Deltaproteobacteria bacterium | reverse complement strand
CCAGACTCGATGTGGTAGGCCGACGCGCAGGCCGTGGCCGTGCAGCTGCCATAGGACGAGCCCGTCCAGGTCTGGTTCGCTGCGGTGGCGTATGCAGCGGAGCAGGAGCGCGTGTCGCTCACACAGGTACCAGACTCGATGTGGTAGGCCGACGCGCAGGCCGTCGCCGTGCAGGTACCATAGGAAGAGCCCGTCCAGGTCTGCGTCGCAGCCGTGGCGTTGGAGAGCGAACAGGAGATCACATTGGCGTCGCAGGCGCTGCCACTGGCATGGTAGCCGCTGTTGCAGCTTGTCAGCGTGCAGCTGCCGTAGGAACTGCCCGTCCAGGTCTGGCTGCCCGTGCCGTTGGCGATTGTGCAATCCCGCGTGTCACTGGCGCAGGCGCCAGTCTCGAGATGGAAGTCGATGTCGCAATCGCAGGAATCGGAGCAGGAACCTGCGCCGTTGCCAGAGCCCTCGTCACAGACCTCATCCGGCGGGTCGACGAATTCATCTCCACAGTAGGTTACCAGCCCTGGCTCGAGCTGGCAGGTGGCATTGCAGACCTCGCAGGAGAGTTCTCCGTAGGCGCACTCCTCGGTCACTTCGTTGCCGTCGTCACAGGTCTCGCCAGCCTCGACGAAGCCGTCGCCGCAGACCTCGCCCGTGTCCGTGGTCGTGTCGGTGGCCGTGTCGACTTCCGTGTCGGTGGCCGTATCGACTTCCGTATCGGTTGCCGTGTCGGCTTCAGTATCCGTGGCCGTGTCCTCGACCGCGTCGGTTGCCGTATCGACGGCAGTATCCGCTGCCGTGTCGGTCTCAGTATCCGTGGCCGTGTCGGCGGCCGTGTCGGCCTCAGTATCCGTGGCCGTGTCGGCGGCCGTGTCGGCTTCAGTATCCGTGGCCGTATCGGGGGCCGTGTCGACTTCCGTGTCGGTGGCCGTATCGGTGGCCGTGTCGACTTCCGTGTCGGTGGCCGTATCGGGGGCCGTGTCGGCTTCAGTATCCGTGGCCGTGTCCGTCTCCGAGCCGCCTGTGTCGCCAGACCCAGCCGTGTCGCCGACGGGGCCCTGAATCGTTTCGATCGTGAGACCTTCGCAGCCCGCAACAGCGAACAGGATGCCCGTGAGCAGCAACAGACGGCGGATCTGGTTCAACATGGTTCACCTGGACGGAGTTGTATGAGTCGAAGCGAGAAGGCTGACGATCGCGGCTACCAGCGAACCGCCACTTGGATTGCCGTCGGAGAGAGGAGCAACCGGGTCGTGCGGGAGTCGTCCCCGTCCATAAGGTCGAGCGTTACGAAGGTTGCGCCCGTCAGCGCCGCGACACCCGCCAACCCATAGATTGTGAGGAGCGGCATCTTGGCATCGTCGATGCTCGTTACGAGCGTGCTGCGCCGACCCTCATCGCAGGAGGGCGAGTTTGCTTCGCAGGCCGCGGTGAGCGTTTTGTACTCATCACGGTCGTCGGCGCCGGCGCTGTTGTAGACAATCCCACCCACGCCCGCGAGCGCACCCAGCCCCAGCAACCCGTAGCCCCAGTTTCGACGCGCACTCGACCGCGGCGAGACCGGCAGCGGAGCAGCGGGGGTGGTAACGATGGTGGGCGCGGTGACCTGCGGTGCCCGGGCCTGCACTACCGGCGTCTGGGGCTGGGAACCACACTTGTCCACGGCCGCCTTCGTCTTAGCAAACCCGTTTGCAGTCTCGTCGAAGTTCGGTGCCGCCCTCCAGCGCTTGAGCCAACCGCGCGCCTGCAGGCACTGCCCCGCGTTTGCGCTCAAGAAGGTGGTTTCTGCCAGCACACCTAACAAACTCCCCGTCATGGACTCACGATAATCCTCCGGGAGCCCCGGCTGCGTCAGCCACTCCTCAAACTGCGGCACACAGGCGGCGCGAACCGAAATCGCCTCCTGCCGCGCTGCCGCCTCATCCTCCGGTTTGGCGGCGAACAGCCGCTCGTCCGAGGCATCTATGCGTTCCATGCAGGCGTCATATGCCTCAGCGGAGAACGGCGCAGCGGCGGCGGGAGCGGCCAGTATGAAGCAAAACAACACGAGCAGCAGACGCATTCGCAAAACCCCGAAAGAGGTGGATACCGGATCCGTAGCAGGTTGAGCTCAGGGGGTCACGGCACGATTTGAACGATGCAGCCGCGCTCGCTACCAGCGCACCGCAACCTGCACCGCGTTTGGCGACAGCAGCAGGCGAGCGGTGCGATCATCCGACCCATCGATCAGGTCGAGCGTCACGAAGGTTGCGCCCGTGAGCGCCGCCACACCGGCCAGTCCGTATAACGCGGCGATTGGCATCTTTGCATCGTCGATGCTGCCCGCGAGCGTGTTGACCCGGTCCTCATCGCAGGTCGCCGGCGTGGCGTCACATGCGGTGTTGAGCGCATCGTACTCGTCGCGGTCTTCAGCGCCTGCGCTGTTGTAGAGAAACCCGCCAACGCCAGACGCAACGCCCAGCCCCAGCAGCCCGTAGCCCCAGTTGCGGAGCGCCCTCGAGCGGGGCGAGACCGGCAGCGGCGCCGCTGTCGTATTCACGATGATGGGCGTGGTGACCTGCGGTGCCGGCGTTGCCGCCTTGGCCTCGGGCTCCGGAGCACCACACTTTTCAACGGCCGCCTTGAGCTTCTGGAATGTCGAAGAGGTCTCGTCGAACTCCTTATACTTCTTCAGCCATCCCCGCGCCTGCAGACACTGGCCGTTGCCCGCCAAAATGAAGCTGAGCTCCGCGAGGATTCCTTTGAAACTGCCCTCAATCGTGTTGCGGTCCTCCGAGGGCAAAGACTCGTCGCCGAGCCAGCTCTCCATCTCGGCAACGCAGAGCGTACGAACCTTCACTGCCTGCTCCTGAAAGGCAGGAGCCTCCTCCTGCGAGGCGGAGAGGAGGCGGTTATCAGCTGCCGTGATGCCATCCATGCACGACTCGTAGGCAGCCGCAGAAAAGGTGGTGCTCCAGGCCGGCGCAGACCAGAGCAGACAGACAAGGAGAGCGAGCAGGCGCATAGGTTGTTCCCAATGAAACGAAGATTCCTTTCGCGTAGCACCAATGCGGCAGCCGGTCACGGCGCATTTCTCACCAGGCGAATGCCCATGTAGCCGAAGGCACTCGTTCCCACGCCGCAGGAAGACTTGGGGCACCCCCCATTTCGATGTGAAGCCCGCTGTGTCTCGGAATTACCGGGTGACCACCCTCCGCGAACGGAGAAGTAGTTCGAGCCGGTTCCGACGGGATCGGTCTGAGGCGCGCTCGTCCAGGTCTGGGTACGGTCACTGTTCCACTCGATGACGTTGCCCGCCATGTCGTAAAGCCCATATGCGTTCGGCGTCTTCTGACCGACGGGCCGAAATGCGTAACTCGGACCGCTGTTGCCGCAAAACCAACCGATTTGCCCCAGAATGGAGTCAGCACACCCGAGGGTGGTGAGCGTGCCGTTGTAGAGATTGGTCGTGGTGCCCGCTCTGTAGCCATACTCCCACTCGGCCTCCGTCGGCATCCGCCAACCGTTGCAGGAGGGGCCGACGAAGGTGATTCCTGTGCATGGGCCTCGAGAGAAGAAATCGGCTCCAGCACAGTTGGCGGGCGTGAGAGCATAACAGGCCGTTGTGGTTGCGTCGCCGTCGTTCGCCGAAAGCCAGTTGGAGAGCGCGGCTGCCTCATAGGGACCAACATTGTCTTGGGGGCAGTTGCTTCCGCATGCGGGAATCGTGGTCAACGTTGCGCTGCCGCCAAAGGCCACCCAGGCTGCCTTCGTGATCTCCGTTCGTCCGAAGAAGAGCGCCCGGGTGAGCGTCACGAGGTGCTGCAACTGCCCATCGTTGTAGATGTCTGCCGGCGGTACACCCGCGCCAGCCACCTGATTGCAGGGGTCGGTGGTACCGTTGGGGGTACCCATGCAGAAGGTGCCCGCCGGCACATAGGAGAAGTCGACCTGATTTGCGGTCCCCGCGAGCAGTGTCGGGGTACACCGCTGCTGCGCGAGGTCGGCCTGCCAGGTGGAGCAGGCACCCGAGGCGCAGGCCGCGTTGGCCGAGCAGCTCTGGCCGAGCGCGAGGAGGCAGCTCCCCGCCGCGACCTCGTAGCCGGTCGCGCAGGCAGTGGCGACGCAGGGCCCGTAGGCCGTTCCCGTCCAGGTCTGGCTCGCCGTCGTCGCGTTCGGCGCCGAACAGGCGATGATGTTGGACTCACAGCTGTTGGCGTTGGCGTGGTAGCCGCTGCTGCAGCTGGCCAGGGTGCAGAGGCCATAGCCGCTGCCCGTCCAGCTCTCGGTACCCGTACCGTTCGCGATGGTGCAGAGGCGGGTATCGCGAACACAGCTGGCCGATTCCACATGGTAGGTTGCGTTGCAGGAGACCGGCGCACAGCTGCCGTAGCTGCTGCCCGTCCAGCTCTGGCTGCCGCTCCCGTTGACGATGGCGCAGCTCCGGGTGTCGCTCGCGCAGGCTCCCGATTCGACGTGGTAGGTCGCATCGCAGGAGGCGACCGTGCAGCTGCCGTAGGCCGTTCCCGACCAGAGCTGCGTGCCGGCACCATTCGAGATGGCGCAGACCCGCGTGTCGCTCACGCAGGCCCCCGACTCGAGGTGGAAGGCGGCGCTGCAGGCAGACGGCGTGCAGATTCTGTAAGCTGCGCCCGTCCAGCTCTGCGTTGCAGTGGTGGCGTTAGGAGCAGTGCAGGCGATAATGTCGGCGTCGCAGCCGTTGCCGTTTGCATGGTAGCCGGCGTCGCAGGAGGCGAGCGTGCAGGCGCCATAGCCGCTCCCGTCCCAGCGCTCCGTGCCGCTCCCGTTCGCGACGGCGCAGGCCTGCAGATCGTTCGCGCAGATGCCGCCCTCCGCATGGAAGCCGCTGCCGCAGGTGCAGCTGTTGTTGCAGCCGTCGGCGTTGCTCGTGTTGCCGTCGTCGCAGAACTCCGACGGGTCGGTGACGCCGTCGGTGCAGAAATCGGTCTCGCCGCCTACCGTCTGACAGCTCGCGCTGCAGACCGTGCAGGAGAGCTCCCCATAGACACACTCCTCTGTGACCGTGTTCCCTTCGTCACAGCCCTCGCCCGCGCCCAGGAGCGAGTTGCCGCAGCCGCCGACGCAGCCGTTGTCGATGAGCGCAAAGCCCGTCACGCAGGCGGTCACAACACAGCCGCCATAGGCCGAACCGTCCCACATCTGCTCGGCTGCGCTGGCATCGGGGGCGCTGCAGGGAAGTGTGTCGGAGGCGCAGCTGCCGCCGGCGGCGTGGTAGCCGAGGTCGCAGGCCGTGAGGGTACAGGGGCCGAAGGCTGCGCCGGTCCATCGCTCGACGCCGCTGCCGTTGGTGATGGCACAGTTTTGGAAATCGCTCTCGCAGCTCCCCGCCGCGACATGGAAATCGGTCTCGCAGGAGGAGGCGGTGCAGGCGCCGTAACGGGAGCCGTCCCAGAGCTGCGTGGCCGCCGTGGCATTCGCGAAAGTGCAGTTCAGGAGGTCTGCGTCGCACAGGTTGCCGTTCGCATGAAAGCCGCTGTCGCAGCTTGTCAGCGTGCAGGGCCCATACTCGTCGCCCGTCCAGCTCTGGGTGGCAGAGCCGTTGGTGATGGCGCAGGCGCGGCTGTCGCTGACACAACCGCCCGCCTCGAGATGGAAGCCCGCCTCGCAGCCGGTCGCGATACAGGCGCCGAAGTCGGAACCCTCCCAGGTCTGCGTCGCTGCCGTGGCGTTGGAGCTCACACAGTCTACGACGTCGGCATCGCAGCGGTTGCCGTTCGCATGGTAGTCGGCGTCGCAGCCGGTCAGCGTGCAGGCGCCGTAAGAAGCGCCCGTCCAGCTCTCGACCGCCGAGCCATTCTCGAGCGTGCATTCACGGCTGTCGCTGGCGCAGGCGGCTGCTTCGACGTGAAAGCCCGAGCCGCATCCGACCGGCAGGCAGGCGCCGTAGGATTCGCCATCCCAGGCCTCCGCTCCGAAGCCGTTAGCGACGTCGCAGGAACGGCTGTCGGCTGCGCAGGCCCCGCCCTCCGCGTGGAATCCCGCGCCACAGACGCATGCGTTGCTGCACCCATCCCCATCCTCGCCATTGCCATCGTCGCAGAACTCCTCCGCATCGAGGGTGCCATCGGTGCAGAATCGCGTTGCGCCGGGCACCTGCTCGCAATTGAGGTCACAGATGGAGCAGGCGCGCTCGCCGTAGAGGCAAACCTCCGTCACCGAGTTTCCGTCGTCGCACGATTCGCCGGCATCCAGCCGACCATCGCCACAGACAGCCACCGACGGGCAGCCGCTCGTCGGTTCTACACAGACCAATCGACCGGTCACCGCCCTGTCGCACGACCAGTTTCCGCAAGCGCCGCAGGAGGCGCCGGGCGTCGAGGGGAGCGGGCAGCAACCGCCGCAGGCGTTGAGCGCAGCAGCGCCGGGGTCGTCGGCGCAGAGGAGCGCGTCGGTCCCGTCGCAGGCAACGAGGCCGAGTCCGCAGGTGCCGCAGGGAGAGGCCAGCGGGGCTTCGAGCGAGCTGCAGCCACCGCAGGCGTTGGTCGTACCGGCTTCGAGGCAGACGGTGCGCCGACGAGCGGCATCGGTGGGATCGCACCCCACAGAGCCGTCGAGGCAGGCGCCGCAGGTTGTGCCGAGGGGGAGTCCGGCGAGCGACCCGATGCCGCCGCAGGCGTTGGCGAGGCCGGGCGGGAGGCAGGCCACATCATCGCTGCCAATGCAGATGACGGAGCCCGTGCGCGCATCGCTCTCGCAGCGGCTGCCCACCGCGAGCGGGAGAGAGGTGCAGCCGCCGCAGTCGTTCGGAGCCGGGCCCTCGCACTGCACAGCCTCGGCGCCGTCGCAGGCCCAGAGGCCGCCGCAACCGTTGCAGGGACTTCCGAGCGCGCCACGGAGCGGCTCGCAGCCGCCGCAGGCGTTGCCCTGCTCTACGAAGGCTGCCGCGAGCAGGTCGCCCTCGCAGACGAGCGAGCCACGGAGGCAGCGGTCGGTGAACTGGGTGCCGGGGATGGGTGCAACGCCAGACAGGCCGGCCGGCAGCAAGAGTTCGACTGTGCCGCCGCAGAGGTTGGTGCCGAGCGGTGCGCAGCGGATGGCATCGCCGCCGTCGCAGGCTGCCACGCCCGCTTCGCCGCCGTCGAGCGTGCAGGTGGCGCCAGGCGTCGCGTCGAGGAGCGCACAGCCACCGCATGCGTTGGTCGGGCCGTCGCCGATGCAGCTCAGGGCGCCGCCGCCGCAGGCCCAGCGGCCATCGTCGCAGAGGCCGCAGCTCTCGCCGGGCAGCGCCGGCAGTTGGCCGCAGCCGCCGCAGCTGTTGGCAGTGAGGGCACCCGCGCAGCGGAGCTCGTCGGGGGCGGCGCAGTAGAGCAGGCCATCGTCGCAGATGCCGCAGTTTGACGAGGGGGTGGAGGGGTTGCCGCGGTAGCTGAGCTGCTCTTCGCCGCCGCAGCGATTGCCCTGCCCTAGCCCCGTGTCCTCGGCATCGGCATCGGCGTCCGCAGCGGTGTCTAGAGCGCCTGTGTCGGTGCCGTCGTCAGCGGTGTCGTCGTCGTCGTCGGTATCGCGCGGCGCACCGGTATCGGCGGCATCCTCCCGCGTGTCGCTCTCGACCTCGCGCTGACGCCGCTTCGTGTCGGTGGTGAGGCCGTCACAGGCGGTGAGGAGCAATGCCGCAATCATAAACCAGCGCAGATTCAGCATCACGTCTCCAGCCTTCAATCGTAGGAATTCTCCCTAGCACAGATGCGGGCGCCGCGGCAGGCCGTTCAATTGACGCGAGGACAGCACAAGGTGTAGTCTGGATCCTCAAAGTTTCGTTTCACCCCGGCCACCGATGTCTTCGCAAGAGCCTCACGTTCGCGCCCCGAAGTCGACCGAAGCGCTCGAACTCCCGAACGGAGTAGAGCGCATCGTCGGCGGTCGTTACGAGCTCGTCGACAAGCTCGGCGAGGGCGGCTTCGCCATCGTCTACAAGGCCCGCCACACGGAGCTGCGAGACCTCTTTTACGCCATCAAGATTCTGCGTGGCGAGCATGCCGGCCAGGCCGAGGTCATCAAGAAGTTCCGGCACGAGGCGGTGCTGCTCAGCGGCCTCAAGTGCCCGCAGACAGTGCGGGTCATGGACTTTGGCGTCACCGGCGGCGCCCCCTACTTCGTGATGGAGTTTGTGACCGGCGTCCCGCTCGAGTCGCTCCTCACGCGACACGGCAAGCTTCCGCCGGCGATGGTTGCCCGCCTCTCGATGGACATCCTCGAATCGCTCGACGAGGCCCACAAAGCGCGCATTGTGCATCGTGATATCAAGCCCGCGAATGTCCTCGTCGTCGAGGGGTTCGCCTCCGGTCCGGCGCGGGCAAAGGTTCTCGATTTCGGCATCGCCAAGGTGCTTGCAAACGAAGACGATGCCGCAGCGCTCGCCAACCAGACGGTGGGAGACTTCATCTTTTGTACGCCGCTCTACGCCCCGCCGGAGGTTCTCCGCCGGCAAGCGCAGCCCCAGTCCGACCTCTACTCGCTCGGCCACATGATGGCCGAGGCGCTGGACGGACGGGCGCCCTACGCCTCCGACGTGCCGGTGATGAGCGCCCACCAGCATCTGCAGGGTGGCGTGATTCCGCTTGGGCCAGACGCCGAACTGTCGCCGCTGGCCGACATCATCCGGCGCGCAGCAGCGGCCAAGATTGAGGACCGCTATCCGACAGCAGCAGCGATGCTCGCAGACATCCGCAGGGTGCTGCCCCAGATGGCCGACGATGCAGAGCCGGCGCTGTTCGTCTCTCGTCTCCCCGTTGCAACCGATGCCTTGCTGGCCAACTCGGACACGATGGCCCAGGAGAGCGGCGTCACCAAGCCCAGTCAGCCGGCGCCCAGTCAACCGACCGCAAGCGCCGCCGACTCCGCCACCCGGCTCGGCTGGGAGCAGCCCGCATCGGCCACCCCGCTCGGCGCCGCACGGCCTCGTGGTCCAAGTTCGACCCCTGCCATCAGCGGGGACACCAGACGGGCGCCGCTGCAGACGACTACCGAAGACCTCGCCGAAACCGGCATGGAAGACGACGGGGCCTACGCGCCGCCGCGGTCCATAGGCAGAAACGTGGCCATTGGCGCGACCGTCGGCGTCGCCCTCGCCGCGGTCGTCGCCTGGTTCGCCCTCTCTGGCAATGAACCCGCGCCCGTCGCCGCTCCTGCAGGCTCGGTAGAGGCCGCGGCACCCGCTCCGGTAGCTGCGCCGGCCGTGATTGCCGCGCCAGTCCCGCCCTCCGAACCGAAGCAAGAGGGCTCCGCGCAGGCTGCGCCAGCGCCCGTTGCCGCACCGGTAGCCGATACCAAGCCGGCGCCAGATCCGGTCCGTACGGCACGCGCCAAGAAGCAGCCCAACGCGCCCAAGCCTGCGCCCGCAGCCACGCCAGCACCTGCTCCGGTCGCGGCCCCCGCCCCGCCGAAGGCAGCCGAGCCGGCGCCCGCCGAGCCCAAGCGGCCCGTGCTCAAGGAGCGCAAGCCGCTCTTCGTGCCCGAGTAGACCTGGCAACCGGCGGCGCCTCCAGCAGCTCCAGCCAGTCGCGGCGTGACGCCTCATACGAGACCCAGTCGCGTTTGCGATGGCAATGGCTGCTGCGCTGCAGTTCTATGTCCCGTCGCCGTCCCATAGGGACTGCGCTACCAACGGCCCGTGACAAGGGTGCAAGCGTTCAACGCACCGCCCCTAGCGTGCGGTCCGCACGAGGCGGAAGCCGAGATTGCTGTCGCGATTGCCGGGCGCGTTGCCGTTGCGAAACGCAGCGCGTGCGGAGCGAGCGATGTCGTACCACGACCCACCGCGATTCACCCGGTAGGAGCCTGTCGTAGGCCCCGTAGGGTCGGTCACCGTGCCCGGGTAGGTACCGTACCTGTCGCCCGTCCACTCCCAGACGTTGCCGAGCATGTCGTAGAGGCCAAAGCTGTTTGCCGACTTTAAGCCCACAGCCTGCGTGCGACTGCCGCTGTTCAGGCACCACCAGGCGATGCCGTCCAGATTGGCCTGTACAGTGGTACAATCTGTGACCGTCCCGCTCAGGTTCCCCAGATAGGTCGCCGTGGTTGTGCCGCCACGGGCCGCATACTCCCACTCGCTCTCTGTGGGCAGCCGGTAGCCGGTGCAGGCCGGGCCTACGAAGTAGGCGTCCGTGCAGCCGGCGTGGAGGCCATCCTGCCAGCCGTTCGTATCGTCGGCGCAACCCGTAAGCGTGTAGCAGGAGGTGAGCCCCTCCGCCGCGGAGCGGGCATTGGCAAAGGCGACCGCAGCATACCAATCTAGGTACTCTACAGGGCCGCTGTCGT
>JABMMX010000273.1 GCA_013205435.1 Deltaproteobacteria bacterium | reverse complement strand
GTATCGAGGTAGCAGACTTCGCCGCCCGGCACGCGCACCATGTAGGCGCCGATGTGCTGGGTAATACCGCCCGCTTCGCCCGCAGTAACCTTCGCCTTGCGGATGTAGTCGAGGAGCGAGGTCTTACCATGGTCAACGTGACCCATGACCGTGACCACGGGAGGACGGGGCAGGAGCTTGTCCTTCTCCTCGTCAATCTTGGGCAGGTACTCGGTGATATCGAAGCCGAGTTGCTCCACCTTGAAGCCGTACAGGTCGGCAATCAGCGTGGCGGAGTCGAAGTCGATGGAGGTGTTGATGTTTGCGCCGCGCACGCCGAGCTCGAACATGAGCTTCATGGCGATTTCGCCGGCCTTGACGCTCATCTGGTGAGCGAGCTCGGAGACGGGGATGGACTCGCGCATCTTCACGATGCGCTTGTGCTCCGCCGTCGCGCCCGCAGCCTTCTGACCCAAGCCCTGCGACATGGGGAAGATTGGGCCGCTGCCGCGCTTCTTGCTTCCGCCGAGCAGCTTCTTGGCCTTATCCTTGTCGTAGAGGTCGCGGCTCTGCACAACGCGCTTGGTGGCGGTGGCATCGGCGGGCGTCGGACCGCCGGGACGGAAAGCGGGGCGATTGCTGGGCCCACGGCTCGCATCGACACGCTGGTTGAGCAGTTCGGCGCTCATCGTGCCGACAACGCGGGCACCGCCTGGGCGGCGCGCCTGGGAGGCCGCATCGGCCTCACGACGGGCGAGGGCGGCAAGTTCCATCGGGTTGGGCTGACCAGGAGAGACCGAAACCTCTCCTTCCACACGGGTCACCACGGTCGCAAAGCGGCTCCGGCGAACCTCCGGCTCCGCCGTGGTTGCGGTTGCGGCTGCAGCTGGCTCTGCTTCATTCGCCTCTTCCAAAACCTTTCCGGTCTCGGCGGCTTCCGTGCTGCGGGTCACCACGGTCGCGAAGCGGCTGCGACGCGGTTCATCGGCCGCCAGAGGCTCCGACTGGCTCTGAGCGGGGGCCGAAACAGCGGCCTCCGGCTCTGGTTCCGGCGTCGCCAACTGGCGCGTCTGCACCGTCGCAAAGGTGCGGCGCTTCACAGCGCCTGCGGCCTCAACAGGCGATGCGGGCAGCGTCGCTGAGGGCGACGGCTCGATCGCAGCAGGAGCAGGCTCCTCTGCTTCAACCACCGGGGCGGCTTCAAATGCAGGTTCAGCCTTCTTCGCCGTGACCCGACGCTTCGGGCGCTCCATCGCCTCGGGCTCCTCATCCGAATCATCGACCGGATCGGCTTCGACCTCTGCCTCCACCTTGGCTTTCTTCTTCACCACAGGCGCCGGCGCGGCCTCAGGGGCCACTACTTCGGCCAGTTCGGGCTCGGCATCAGCCTTCGCCTTCTTCTTCTCCAAAGGCGCAGTCGCCGGGGCAGCAACCTTTTCGACAGCAGCGGGAGCAACAATCTTACGGCGAACCGCAGGCTTGTCCGCGGCCGCGGCCGGAGCGTCGTTGTCCAGCAGAGCCATGATGCGGTCCACATGGTCGTCGCTGAGGATGCTGTACTGAGGACGAGCCTTGTCCAGCGGAATCTTCAACTTCTTGCAGGCTTCGATCAGCTCCAGCTGGTCTTTGCCATACTCTTCTACGACCTCGGTGAGCCGTCTCGACATGGGTGCTCTCAACTCGTGACAAAGCATATGCGCAAATCGCGCTATGCGCCGAAACTCCTAGTCCGATCCTGCAAGAATCGGCAAGGGAATTGGCTACGATTCAAGAGATACCTGAGAAAAGCCGGAGCCCGGAAAGGCTGCGAGCATTTTCGAGCAGCGCACAAGCTCGGCCCCGAATGGACCGCGACGAATCGCGATCGAACCAACGAAGGCCCGCCCCAGCGCCTGGCCGATGCGCGCCCCGCCGCCCGCGTAGGAGATGTGCTCCACGAGGTAGGCGCGCGCCACCGACGCCTCTTTCTTCAACACTGCCGGACCAAGGTCACCCGCAGTCAGGAGCATCGCAAGCTTCTTGCGGCCGAGCACATCGCCGACCGCCTCTGAACCAACCGAAACCTTTGCTGCGCGGAGTGCCAGACCGAGGCGCTGAAAAAAGTGCTCCTCGCCCAACGCCACGAAGGTGGCCAGCGCCTCTTCTTCCGTCGGGACGATGACCCGCTCCTTGAAGACGCGGGCCAGAACGCCCGGCTTGGCCAGCGCTGCGACACAGGCCGGCGATGCGTGGACCGAGGCCCCGCGACCGCTCACCTTCTCCGCCCGACCACTCCAATCGGCGCGGGGACGGTGATCCAACTGGAGGAACCAGTGAACCAGCAGCCCCTCACCGGCCGGCTCGCCGCAAGCTGTGCAGCATCGTTGCTCGGCCGGTGCCCGGGGTGCCAAAGGTCAGGACTCCGTATCGGCGTCGGCTGCATCAGCAGCGTCAGCAGCGTCAGCGCCTCCGGCATCTGCCTCAGGCAGACCATGGGCCTCGACATGCGAGTCGTAACGCGACTGGTTAAGCGCGAGCCACGCTGCCCGAATCTCTTCGTGCTCGGTCGCCTCCTCCTCGGAGACGCCACGCTGCGCGAGCCACTTCTTGGCGGCGGCTACAATCTGCTTCGCCTTCTTGCTGTCGAGGCTGGTGAGGGCCGCGAAGCGGTTGGCATCGTCTTCGAGCGCCACCTGCACAGGGGTCAGGTAACCTCCGGCATGAATCTGCGCCGCGACCTTGTCGCCGATGCCGCGGATCTCCATCAGCTGCTCGCGCTCGAGCTCCACTTCGGAAAGCGCCTCGCCGCTCCGCTTGGGCTTGGAGACGACCGCCTGTGCCGCCGCAATCGTGAGCGCAGCGGTATTCTCGGTGAACCCAGGGAGCAGGCAGATCTCGGCGATGTCTGCGGTGGAGATATCCTCCACCTTGTTGAAGCCGAGCGTGAAGAGCGTGTCGATCATCGACTCGGTCACACCCTCGAACTCAAGGAGCTGCTTCTTCGCCTCGCCCATCATCTGGCGAAGGCGGGTCTCGGAGAAAATCTCGAGCTGCCAGCCGGTGAGCTGGGCCGCGAGGCGGACATTCTGACCGCCACGGCCGATGGCGAGGCTCAGCTGGTCGTCCGGGACCACGAGCTCCATGCTCAGCTTGGCCTCGTCGATGAGGACCTTGGAGACCTGCGCGGGGCTGATGGCATTGCAGACGAACCGCGCCGGCTCGCTGTGGTAGGGTACGATGTCGATCTTCTCGCCACGAAGCTCCTGCACAACAGCCTGAACGCGGCTTCCGCGCATACCGACACAGGCGCCAACGGGATCCACATCCGACTCGGTGCTATAGACGGCAACCTTGCTGCGAACACCAGGCTCGCGGGCCACGGCCACAACCTTGACGATGCCCTCGTGAATCTCGGGCACCTCCTGTTCGAACAGCTTGATGACAAGACCGGGGTCGGTCCGGCTCAGCACAATCTGTGCGTCGCGGCTCGCCTTGGCGACATCCTTTACATAGCCCTGAATCCGGTCGCCGGGGCGGTAGGACTCGCGGCGGGTCTGCTCGGAGCTCGGGAGGATGGCGTCGGCGCGACCGAGATCGACGATGATGCTACCCTTCTCGAAGCGACGAACGATACCGGTGATGAGTTCGTTCTTCTTGTCCTTGAACTCGTCGTAGATGTTCTGGCGCTCGGCCTCCCGCATGCGCTGCATGATGACCTGCTTGGCGGTCTGCGCGGCGATGCGGCCGAAGGTACGACGGGCCGACTCGAGCTGCAGCAGCTTGCCGTAGCGCTTGTCTTGCTCCTTCGCCTTGTCGACGTCGGTGTCGCGGTAGAAAATCTGGAAGAGGAGCTCGTCGCCCTTCTCCGCGTTGGGGTCGACCTGGGCGCGGGCATCCTCGATGCTGATCTCACGCGCCTCGTTCTCCACCTCTTCGGCGACTGTGATGATGAGGAAGAGGTCGATTTCGCCCGTCTCCTCATTGAACTGCGCCTCGATGTCGCGAAGCTCGCCAAACACGCGCTTAGCAGCCGTCTTCAGCGCAGCCTCAAGGGCCTCCACAAGAACAGAACGGTCGAGACCGCGATCGCGGCTCACCTGCTCGATGACCATGTTCAGACTCATGCTCAGTTACCTCTTCGGCTTGCCGGTGGGACGCTTTTCCTTGCCGCTGTTCGGCTTCGGATCAGGCCCCGTTGGCTTGGGGTTTACAAATTGAAACAGCACTTTGGCGCGGCGGATGGCTTCGCGGTCTACCGTCTTCGGGCCGCTGGCGTCCTCGATGGTCACCGTCGCGCCGTCCCAGGCCAGCAATAGACCTTCGAAGATGCCTCGGCCCGAGGCATCCGGCGCACGCAGCGTCGCACGAACACGGGTCCCGACAGCACCCGCGAAATGGCGGTCCAGGGTGAGCTCGCGCTCCACGCCCGGGCTCGAACACTCAATCCGGTACTCGAACGGCACCATCGCAGTCGTCTCGAGCACCGCCTCGAACTCACGCGTTACCTGCGCCAGTTCGCCGACCATGATGCCCTTCCCGGGCTCCGAGCCGCCCGGACGGTCAATCACCAGCTTCAGCAGGCCATCCTGACGCGGACGCACCTCGAACAGGTAGATCTCAAGGCCCATCGCATCGGTGATGCGCTGCAACACCTCTTCGAGGCGCTCTTCCAAGGTCTGTGGGGTGGCTTCCGTCACGATCAATCCAAGCATCCGGCTTGTTGCCAGATCCACCCGTCAAGACTGTGGAAAGGCGCCTCTCATGCGGTGCCGGGAGGCTCGCGCCGCCCCACGCTCAGGTTGCCCGAAGCGCGGATCCCGCACGGATGCGAGAGCATGAAAGACGTGGCGCTCCTAGCAGAGCCGCCACAAACGGGCAAGCACTTGTGTCGCGACCCCTCTTCGACCAGAGGCTGCCCCACCTACCGCGGAGCTACCGATGCCCTCGTTCGACGAACTCTCCAAAGCCGCCTACATCAGCCTCGAGACCTTCCGAAAGGATGGCTCCGGCGTCAAAACGCCCGTCTGGGTTGCAGGCCACCAGGGCCAACTCGTCATCGTCACCAACGGCACCTCGTTCAAGATCAAGCGGCTCGCCGCCAACCCTGCCTGCCGCATCGCCCGCTGCAATGTCAGCGGCAGCCAAATCCTCGGCGACTGGCAGCAGGGAACGTGTGAAATCCTCCCGCTGGGCCCCGCCTTCGACGCAGCCCTCGCCCCGCTCCGCAAGAAGTATGGCATCCAGTTCTGGCTCCTGGAGGCTGGAGCCTGGCTCGGTCGCAAGCGCAGCCAGTGGGTCGTGCTCCAGATTTCGCTGAACCCGCCGGCCTGACCGCTCAGAGGCGCCGGTGCTCCAGCGCCGGAATCTGGGCCCGCACTGCCGCAACCCGCTCCCGCTTGAGCTCGGCGAAGATCAGACCGGCGCCACCCTCCGCCTCCGCGATGACCTCGCCCCACGGTGCGACCACGAGCGCGTGGCCATAGGTCTCCCGCGCCCCGAAGTGGTTCCCCACCTGGGCGGGCGCCACCACATAGGCCAGATTCTCGACCGCCCGCGCCCGGAGCAGCAGGTGCCAGTGCGCCATCCCCGTCCGCACCGTAAAGGCGGCAGGAA
The DNA here is from genome assembly GCA_013205435.1 of Deltaproteobacteria bacterium. Classification (GTDB taxonomy): domain Bacteria; phylum Myxococcota_A; class Bradymonadia; order REDH01; family REDH01; genus CAIWGR01. The sequence continues at coordinate 7,771 of JABMMX010000273.1, read as the reverse complement.
CGAAGAGCACCTCGGCACCGGCGGCAGACAGTGCTCGGTAGAGCTCAGGGAAGCGCAGGTCGTAGCAAATCGAGAGGCCCAGCCGCCAACCCTCGAACTCCACCACCACCGCCTCCGGCTCGCCAGCCGCCACAGATGCGCTCTCGCGATAGATGGTGTCGGCCGATACCGTCACGTCAAAGAGGTGCATCTTGCGGTAGCTGCCAATCAGGCTCCCGCCCGCATCGAAGAGGAGGCTGGTGTTGTAGGTGTGGCCGACATCGGGGCCGGTCTCCGCAAAGCTTCCAACCAGGACGCCGATACCCTGTTTGCGAGCAGCCTCTGCGATGCGCCGCATCGATGGGCCGTCGGCCCGCTCCGGCGCCGCCAGACGTGCAGCCTCCGGCCCCATGAAGGGGGCGTTCTCCGGAAAGGCGACCAGCCTTGCGCCACCTGCGGCAGCCTCGGCGATTCGTGCCTCCATCCATTGCAGATTGGCCTCGGTATCGGGCGTGGAGGTCTGCTGCGCCACGGCGATGCGCAACGAGCCGCTCATGGCTTCGCAGCAAGGTCGTAGACCCGCACGGAGTCGTAGGAGAGCTGCGCGTGCCAGGTGTTGAATCCGAGATGGTTGTGGCCTTCGCCGCGTAGCGGAGCGGCATCGGCGTAGGTGAGGAAGGGCTGCCCGTCGACCCACCAGCGGACCCGGTTGTCGGTTCGGACTACGGTGATCTCATAGACCCGGTCCTTCACCACGGCCTGGCCCTCGGCGCCAACGAGCCGGTCTGTGCCGTGCTCGTCGAGCCGCGCGATGATGTTCAGACTGTTTTTCCAGCCTCCGAAGATGGCCACGTAGCCGCTCTGGTGGGTCTTTCCGTCGGTGAAGATCTCGAACTTGATGTCGCCGTCGGGAGAGGCCGACGAGACGGTGAAGGTTACCCGCACCTGCTCCGGCAGCGGCTGCGACAGCCATGCGCCCTCGTTCTCGGCGCGCGCGCCGGTCAGTCTGCCCTGCGCCACCTTCCAGACGGCCGACTTGGTGCTCCACGCCGACGGGAGCCCAGAACCTTCGAAGTCCTCCGAGTAGACCAACCTTCCGCCCGTCAGCGGGTCGACGGGCTTGGCGCAGGCCGCAAAGGAGCAGACCAGAAGGCAGATTGCTAGCAGGCGCATGTCACGACTCCGGGAGGCTGCCGCCGCGCGTGTAGGGGCGCTCCATCGCCCGCACCGCGACGGTCTCAAGGTGAAGTTCCTTCTGCTCACGGACGAGGCCGGAGAGCGTCTGAATGAAGTTCCAGAGCAGCTTGACGGCCATGACCGAGTCTTGCCGCATCACATCGTAGAACTCAGTGCGGCCGATGCGCAGCAGCACCGCGTCGGTCATGGCTGCGACCGAGGCCGAGCGCGGCTGGCTGTCGACGAGCGACATCTCGCCGAAGTGCTGCCCTGCGTCGAGCACCGCAAGCTCGATTGCCCCGGTATGCACCCGAAGCCGACCTGAGAGCACGACGTAGAAATCTCCGCTCTCCTCTCCCTCCTGCAGCACCATGGCGCCCTGTTTGACCTCAAGCGCCTGGCAGACCGGGATGAGACGGATGAGCTCGTTGAACGATAGATACTGGAAGAGAGGGATGGCCCGCAGCGTATTGAAGGTGAGCCGCGTGCGCTCGTTGGCGGCTGTATCGGCGGCCGGCTCGGTGAAGATTCCGATGGCTGTGATGTTGTCTCTTCCGCCCTGCCGATTGGCGAAGGCGATGAGGTCGGCCGGCGCGCTCTGGAGCGTGGAATGGGCCAGAAAGGTGCTGAGTTCGAAGTCGTCCATGTAGCCGTGGAGGCCGTCGCTGCAGAGAAGGAAGCGGTCGTCGGGCAGCAGATGAATTTCAAGCGTGTCGACATCGGTGTGCGGATAGACGCCCACGGCCCGCGTCAGCGCGGCGAGATTGGCATCGCTCGCGCCGGTCTGCTCCTTCGTGCGCCCGGATCGGAGCAGCTCGGTCGCAAGCGTATGGTCTTCGGTGATCTGGTGGCTATGACCATTGCGGACGAGGTAGAGCCGCGAGTCGCCAACGTGCAACACCAGAGCGCGGTCGTCGACCATCAGTAGCGCGGTCAGCGTCGTGCCCATGCCACGCTGCGCGGGGTTGGACTCGCCTGCCGCATAGACGGCGGCGTTGGCGCTGTGGGCCGCCGATGCAAAGAGCGTGGCGGCCTCTCGCCGCGAGAGGAGATCGCCCTTCATAAGGTTGCGGATGCGCTCCACCTGCCGGCGCACGCCCGCCTCCATTTCGGCAATCGCCATGGCCGCGGCAACCTCGCCCGCAGCGTGACCGCCCATGCCGTCGCAGACCACAAAGAGGCCAAGCGATTCGTCGGCGAAGAGGGCATCCTCGTTGTGGTCCCGCTTACGGCCCACATCGGTGTTGGCTGCAAAGGCAAACTTCATGGCGTAACCTGCTCGGAAGTTTCAGGCGAAAGGGAGGCAACGGGCGCGAGTTGCTCGCGAGCAAAGAAGAAAAGCGTCTGCAGCATGGATGCGGCTGGCACTGCGAAGAGTGCGCCAAAGAGTCCGAAGGTATGCTCGCCCGCCACCAGCGCGAAGATGACAACAACGGGATGGAGTTGTGCCGCGTCGCCCAGGATTTTGGGGTTGAGGACGTTCGCCTCGACGAGGTGGATTCCAAGGATCCAGACCAGCACGAGCAGCCCCGTCATGGGGCCCACCGAGAGGCCGAGGAGGATCGAAGGGACCGACGAGATGAAGGTGCCGAAGATGGGAACCAGACTGCAAACACCAGCGAAGATGCCGAGCGTTGTCGCGAAGGGGACGCCCAGCATCAGAAGCCCGACGGTCGTGAGCAGACCGTTGACGGCGCAGATGGAGAGCTGACCCCTGATGACGCCGGAAAGCCCCCTGTCGAGCCGCGACATCAGGTCGGCGACACGCGGCTTCGTCCGCGCAGGAAAGAGGCCCAACACAAAGGCGATGGTGCCCGGCAGGTCGACCGACAGAAAGGCGGCGAGCATAAAGGCGAGAAAGACCGTCATGACCGCCCTCGCCAGCATCGCTGCCACCTTCTGACCGAGCTGAAGGACACGCCCTACCCCCGCCTCGGAGTCTTCGGAGAACTGCTCGAGCGAGCCGAGCAGCAGGCTTTCCAGGTCGAACTTCTCCTCTGCCACCGCGGCCGTGGAGGGCGCCAGCCGGTAGCGGTGAGCCGAGACCTGTTCGACCTCAAGCGCCGTCGCTGTTGTTACCTCGAAGCCGCCTTCAGGGGTCGGAGTCAGGCGCAGAATGGCCGGTTCCTGACCGGCGACCTTCAGGCTCTTCTGGGTGACCGGCGCGTGGTGCGCCAGCATCCGCTCTCGCTCCTCCGGCCGCAGCACCGAGGCAACCGCCGCCGCCTGCTCCCCGCGCTCTGCTGCCGTATGCACGCCTCGTTCTGCCGACCGATGCGCTGTCTCCGCTGCGTCCTTCTCGAGCAGCCCTCCGAAGCGCTCCTGCACCCAGCGGCTCGCCGCAGGCAGCTGTTGGGTGCGGAAGCTGTTAAGCGCCGCCGGCGCCTGGTCACCGATGCGCTGAAGCTCCTCGCCCAGCCTTGGCACCATCAGGGCGCCTGCAGCCAGCGTGATGCTGATCGCGATGCCGTACACGCCCGCAACGGCAAGACCGCGCGAAATCGGGCGGCCACCAACCTGCTTCATACTCGCCCGAGCCACCAGCGGCTCGATCAGATAGACGATAAACACCGCCAGAAAGAAGGGGGCCAGCACCTCATGGAAGAGCGCAGCCACCAGCAGCACAAGCCCGAAGAAGAGCGCCGCGACACCGTGCTCGCGCAGCAGCGCTTTGAGACCGCCGCGCACCGTCATCACGCTCCTCCTAGCGCACCGTGGAAGGCCGCAAAGGCGCCCAGCGCATCGTGTGGCCCAGGCCCAGCCTCGGGATGATGCTGCACGCTGAAGGCCCTCAGGCTCGGCATCGCTACCGCCTCGATGGTCTCGTCATTGAGGTTCCGTTGGGTCACCTGCACGGCATCGGGGATGGTCTCCCACTGCACCGCGTAGCCATGGTTCTGGCTGGTGATCTCAATCCGACCCACGCCGCGAAGGCCTGCAGGCTGGTTGGGACCGCGGTGTCCGAAGGCGAGCTTGTAGGTGCTGGCGCTAAGCGCGCGGCAGAGCAGCTGATGGCCGAGGCAGATACCGAAGATGGGGAGTTCTCCGACCAGCTCTCGGACGACAGCCGTCTCGTTGTCCATGCGCCCCGGATCGCCAGGGCCGTTCGACAGCAGCAGCCCTGCCGCGCTGTAGGCCTTGAGCTCCGACGCAGAGGTCGCATGCGGAAGCAGCAAGAGGCGGATTGGACGTTCGAGCAGCCGGCGCAGGATACTCCACTTCACTCCGTAGTCGAGGGCGACGACCAGCGGCAGGCCCGACTCTTCGGCGCTCCAGCCCTCGGACAGCGGCCGGAAGGAGGGCCGCGTCGGCATGAAACTGTCGCCAGTCGGCTCAGCACGGACGATGGTCGGCTGCCGCACAGAGACCGCAGCCACATGGTCGATGCTGTCGTAGGCAGGCGCGCTGGCGATGATGTCGAGCAGTTCGGGCAGGTCGGCGCGGGTGCGGCCATGGGCAACGCAGCCCATGATCGCGCCTCCGTCTCGCACCCTACGCGTGATGGCCCGCGTGTCGACGCCGGCAACCCCGATGACCCCGTGCTCGACGAGGAAGCCATCGAGCGTCTGCGTGGCGCGGTGGTTCGACGCGATCCGCGAGGCCTCCCGCACCACGAAGCCGGCAACATGGGGCGCCGCCGACTCGCCATCGAAGGGATTGATGCCGTAGTTGCCTACATGCACCGTTGTCATCGTCAGGATCTGGCCGCGGTAGGATGGGTCGGTGAGGATCTCTTGGTACCCCGTCATGGAGGTGTTGAAGACGACTTCGCCGACGCTGATGCCATCGGCCCCCATCGCCTCGCCCTCGAAGAACCGACCGTCTGCCAACGCGATGATTGCGGGTTTTGACTTCACGCCTGCCTCACAAAGTTGCGTACAAACTACTCTACTGATTGAAAAATGCGCTCCGAACGAACGCCGCTTCCCGACTCGCTGCTGAAGAAGATGAAGAGCGCCTTGCCCTTGATGTTGTCCTGCGGGACCTGGCCCCAGCAGCGACCATCCGAGCTGTTATCGCGGTTATCGCCCATGGCGAAGAAGTTCCCATCGCGCACCTTGATCGGCCCAAAATCCGGGTCGCGACCTGAGTAGCCCGTGGCGTACTTTGCGCCGCTGCTCATCGTCTCGCGGGAGTAGGCGTAGAAGGTCTTGGCACCCTTTGGCGTCTCGATGGGCTCGCGCGGAATCGGCTCGCCATTGATGAAGAGCTGGTTGTTCCGCAGCTCCACTGTGTCGCCCGGAAGCCCAATGACCCGCTTGATGTAGTCCTTGCGCTCGCCCAGAGAGCCGGGGTCGAGGCAGCCCATCGGGAAGCGGGCGGCGCTGTCGATCGTCAGGTCGTCGGGCGAGGCGGCGGCGCCGTCCGGACCAAGGCTCGCGATGCGCGGCGCACCGACGACCGGCTCATAGACGAGCGGCCGTCCCCAGCCATCGAGCGCCGGCGGCAGTGCCCCTGCTGCAGCCTCGCGGAGCTCCTCGAGCGTTGCCGGAAGCCGGCCCCGCGTCGTCTCCACCACCTTCGCCACCTCTTCGTAGCGACGAATGAGCAGCTGCGTAGAGACCTCCTCCACCGGGAAGCCGAAGACCACAATATCGCCCCGTTGCACATCGTGCCAACGCGCCACATAGTCGCGGGTGAAGGGCAGCCGGAGGCCGTAGGTGAACTTCTGCACGAACAAGAAGTCACCAACCAGAAGTGTCGGCTCCATCGATGCCGACGGAATCTGAAAGGGCTCCACGACGAAGCCGCGGAGCAGCAACGCGACGCTGACAGCCAGACCGATCGACTCCACATACTCGCGGAACTTCGACTTCCCGGACGGCTTGGGAGTTGTCACCGCCGACTTCTGGTCTTCGTCGTCCGACATCACTCAGTCAACCTTGAGCACGGCCAGGAAGGCCTCCTGCGGAATCTCCACCGAGCCTACCTGCTTCATCCGCTTCTTGCCCTCTTTCTGGCGCTCAAGAAGCTTCCGCTTGCGCGAGATGTCGCCGCCATAGCACTTGGCAGTGACGTTCTTGCGGAAGGCGCGGATGGTCTCACGCGAGACAACCTTGTTGCCGATCGCCGCCTGCAGGGCCACCTCATACTGCTGCCGCGGGATGATCTCACGGAGCTTGCTCGTGAGGAGCTTGCCGCGGTCGTAGGCCGAATCGCGGTGAACGATGATGCTCAGGGCGTCGACCTTCTCGCCGTTCACCAAGACGTCGAGTTTGACCAGCGAAGCTTCGCGGTAGCCGATGATCTCGTAGTCAAACGAGGCATAGCCGCGCGAGACCGACTTGAGCCTGTCGAAGAAGTCGAAGACCACCTCGTTGAGCGGCAGCTCGTAGACCAACTGCAGCCGGGTCTTGCCCAGATAGTTCATGCCAAGCTGACGACCGCGGCGCGAGGTGCAGAGCGCGATGACAGCACCGACATGCTCCGGCGGAACTGGGATGAGCGCCTTGATCCAGGGCTCGCGGAACGACTCAATCATGGTCGGGTCGGGCAGCTTGCTCGGGTTCTCGACCAGAATCATGCCGCCGTCTTTGATGTCGACCTCGTAGACCACCGTCGGAGCCGTCGTGATGAGGTCGAGATTGTACTCCCGCTCCAACCGCTCCTGGATGATCTCCATGTGGAGCAGGCCGAGGAAGCCGCAGCGGAAGCCGAAGCCGAGCGCGATGGAGGTCTCTGGCTCGAACCGGAAGGCTGCGTCGTTGAGCTGCAACTTCTCGAGCGACTCGCGGAGGTCGTCGTAGTCCGATGGGTCGATGGGGAAGATACCGCTGAAGACGTTGGGCTTCACATCCTTAAAGCCCACCAGCGCCTCTTCACATGGAGCGTTGTCGAGCGTGATGGTGTCGCCGATGCGGGTGAGCTTCACATCCTTGATGCCGGTGGCGAGGAAGCCAACGTCGCCGGCCTCCAGGAAGGGAACCTGCGCAGCGAAGGGGGCGAAGATGCCCACCTCGACCACATCGCTCGTTGCTCCTGTGGCGAACATGCGCAGGCGGTCGCCCTTCTTCACGCGACCGTTGACCACGCGAACGAGCGCAATCACGCCGCGGAAGGCGTCGAACCAGCTGTCGAAAACCAGCAGCTGAAGCGGCGCATCCGGATCGCCCTTGGGATGCGGAATCTTCTTCACGATCGCTTCGAGGATCTCATTGATTCCAATGCCCGTTTTCCCCGAGGCGGGGATGGCCTCGGAGGCATCGAGCCCGATGCACTCTTCGATGTCTTCCCGCGTGCGCTCGATGTCTGCGCTGGGCAGGTCGACCTTGTTCAACACGGGGATGATCTCGAGGTTGTTGTCGAGCGCCAAATAGACATTGGCCAGCGTCTGCGCCTCCACGCCCTGCGACGCATCGACGACCAAGATGGCCCCTTCGCAGGCCGCCATGCTCCGGCTCACCTCGTAGGTGAAGTCCACATGTCCGGGGGTGTCTATCAGGTTTAGTTCATAGTCCTGATAGTTCATCCGCACTGGTTGGAGTTTTATTGTAATACCTCTTTCCCGTTCAATGTCCATTTGGTCCAGCAACTGTTCTTTCATATCTCTTTTGTTAACAGTACCGGTTTTTTCCATTAAACGATCCGCGAGCGTGGATTTACCATGGTCAATATG
>JABMMX010000272.1 GCA_013205435.1 Deltaproteobacteria bacterium | reverse complement strand
CTGGCCGGGCAACGTGCGTGAACTCGAGAACGTGATTGAGCAGGCGGTGGTGCTTTCGGATGGCCCGGACATCGGCGTAGCCGACCTGTCGGCCCATGTGTTGGGCGGCTCGCGCGGCGACCACTTGAGCCTGCCGGATGGCGACCGTTCGTTGCCGGAGCTCCTCGATGCCATCGAGCGCCAGCTTATCCTCCGCGCCTACGACAAGGCAGGCGGCGTGAAGACCGAGGCCGCACGGCTGCTGGGTATCAAGACGCCGGCTCTCTACTACAAGCTGGAGAAGTACGGCATTGGAGAAGTTCAGAGCAGGTCGTCAGAAAGCTGATAGATTCTCGCCGATGCCAGTTCGATTGTTTAGGAAAGTGTGAGCGCTGGCACAGCACGGTTGCCTTGGCGTACAAATTGCAGACTTTCCCCCGTCTCTTCACGATAAGCGTTCAGATGCGCCGCATTCTAGGTTCCATGGCACTCGCCACGCTGCTGCTCGCGGCCGGATCGGCGCGTGCGGACGAGCTTGGCGATCTTGCGGTGCAGGTGCGGCAGGAGTCGGCGCTGGTCGAGCGGATGGCCGCGGCACACGGCGGCAATCTTGCGAGATACGAGGTGCTCGCGAAGTCCATCCAGGCCGCGAAGAGGGCTGCGAGTGCCAGTCCCGTCGCGGCTGCCACGCTGCAGGCCGACCTGAAGATGGCGCATGAGCAGGCGGTGGCGCTGCAGCGCGCAAACGCCGACCTTGTCGTGGCCCAGCAACGGCTCGACGCCTACATCGTGCAGTATCGGGAGTCGTTGCTGGCGCGCATTGAGGCCCTGCAGTTCGAACTTCGGCAGCCGTCGCGCGCGGCGAGCCTCGGGCAGGAGCTCCAGCGCCTTACCGTCGAGTTGGCTCAGGTCCGCGCTCCGCTCCCGCCCATGTCGGCGTCGCCGGTCGAGGCGATTCTCGATGTCGGCGCGCCGACGCCAGAACAGCTCATGGCTGCGTCGCTCGAACTCCGCGACCATGCAGCCCGCCTCGAGCGGCAGCTCAGCGAGGTTCGCTCACGCATCCAATCGGAGGAGCAGCAGCGGCGCCTGCAGGGCCGTCTCCGAGCGATGGCCTCGAGCGATGCGCTGTTTGAAGATGGATTTGGCTCGCGCGGGCGGACGGTTCGCACGGCCGAGCCTTCGGCATCGCGCGCCGCAACCGACGCAACGATGACCGCAGAGAGGCCGGCGCCCGAGCTGACCGGGTTCGCTGCTGATGGCGCGGGAGCTCCCGCACCGAGCGGGCCTGTAACGGGCGCGCCGGGCGGGGAGGGCGGTCGCGTGGCCGTTGCGACGCCGGGGCGAGGTACTGCGGGCCCCGTTGAACTTCAGGGCAGCGCGCTCCCAGGCCCGTCGGGAGCGCTCATCGAACTCCGGAGCCGCGAGGCTGCGCTCCTCCGCAGCATTGCAGAGGCGCAGCGGGCGCGGGTGCGGCTCGAACAGGCTTCCGCGGTGCTGCGTGAAGAGGAACAACGCGCGCCGTAACACGGTTGTGGGCCGGGCCGAAGTCCACCGGGGCTAGGTAGAAGTGCACACCCGAAAAGAGCAGACGGCGATGATGTGCATCCCATGCTCACTCAGCCTATGGTCACGATGGTCGTGGCTTTCTAAAAGCCCGCAGCCTGTTACCGCTCCGTCGGTCCTGGGCCTGCACCCTAACAGACCATCAAGCATCTTTGCCTTGTTCGCAGCGTCGGTTCCCGCCGCAGCCTGACCCTTGAATCACTCCGACCCCACGCCGGTCGCATCTGCACCCTGGTTCCTATGACCGACACGACCGCTTCTGAGACGCCCGAACAGCACAGATACAAGCGTCCCCGGGCTGGCCGCCGCTGGTGGCTCATCGCCGTGGTTGTGGTCGCGTTGGGCGGAGGCGCCTACTACAAGTTTGGTCGCAAGGCCGAGGAGCCAACGGGTCCTGGCTACCTCACGGACAAGGTCTCCAAGGGGGCCATCGAAGAGACGGTTCGCGCTACAGGCACCGTGCAGCCGCTGCTGGAGGTCACGGTAGGCGCACAGGTTAGCGGCCGCATCTCGGCCGTGCACGTGGACTACAACGCCAAGGTCAAGGCGGGCGACCTGCTGGCCGAGATTGATGCTGCGCCCTACGAGGCGCAGCTGGCGCAGGCCCGCGCTTCGCTCCTCTCTGCCCGTGCGCAGCGGGCGCAGGCCTCCGCCAATCTGACGCTTGCCGAGAAGAATTTGGCCCGTGCAAACGAGCTCCGCGCTGCGGCGTTGAACGCCCAGTCGGAGGTCGACCAGGCGGTCGCCGCCCGCGATGCGGGAAGGGCCTCGGTGCAGGTGGCGGAGGCGCAGATTGCGCAGGCCAACGCGGGGCTTTCGGAGGCGGAGAACCGGCTCACCTACACGCGGATTCTCGCGCCGATCGACGGGGTGGTCTCGAAGCGTGGCGTCGAGCCGGGCCAGACTGTCGCAGCCAGCTTCCAGACGCCGACGCTGTTTGTCATCGCCAATGACCTCACCCGCATGCGCATCATCGCCAACGTGGACGAGGCCAACATCGGCAAGTTGAAGGAGAGCATGAAGGCGGTCGCACGCGTCGAGGCCTATCCACGCGACACCTTCGACGGCACCGTCACCTCGCTCCGCATCACGCCGATCACGACGAACGGAGTTGTCTCCTATGAGTCGGTCATCGAGGTCAGCAACGACGACGGCCGGCTCCGGCCCGGCATGACCGCGACCGTCACCGTCACCACCCAGAAGAGCGACGGCGTCTTCCGCGTTCCCAATGCCGCGCTCCGATACAAGCCGAGCGCTGGCGAAGGTGAGGGCGGCGACAAGAAGGCGGCGCCTGGTGGCTCCGGAAAGGGCTTCGGCGCGACGGGGAAGGTGTTCCTGCTTTCTGTCGGCGAGCCTGCACCGCGCTCTGTGAAGGTAGGCATCACCGATGGCGTGATGACCGAGGTCGAGGGTTCGGGGCTCTCGGAGGGTGCAGAGGTCATCTTGGAAGAGACCGACGCTGCCGCTGGCGGCCGGCCTGGCGGCCCACCGAGCGGAAAGCGCGGCGGCGGCGGACCCGGCCGTATGAGGGTCTTCTGATGGCGAGCGTTGATGCGGCGGCGCCGCTGCTCGAACTGACGGAGATCGAGAAGGTCTACGCCTCGGGCGAGGTGACCCATCGGGCGCTTCGCGGCGTTGATCTCTCCATCCGTCCCGGCGAGTTTGTGGCCATTGTCGGCGCGTCGGGCTCCGGAAAGAGCACGCTGATGAACATCATCGGCTGCCTCGATCGGCTCACAACGGGCAACTACCGGCTCGACGGTCTGGACGTCTCCGACCTCGACAACGACGAGCGGGCCCATGTTCGCCGCGAACTGATCGGCTTTGTGTTTCAGGGCTTCAACCTGCTCCCTCGGACCAGCGCGCTCGAGAACGTGGAGCTGCCGCTCATCTATCTGGGCTGCAGTGCGGAGGAGCGCAGAGAGCGGGCGGTGCGCGCCCTTGAACTGGTCGGCCTTGGCGACAGGCTGCACAACACCTCTGCGCAGCTCTCGGGAGGCCAGCAGCAGCGGGTCGCCATTGCGCGCGCGCTCGTTACCCAGCCGCGGCTGCTGCTCGCGGACGAGCCGACGGGCAACCTCGATACGAAGACGACGGAGGAGGTGCTCGCGCTCCTGCAGTGGCTCAACCGTGACCAGGGACTGACGATCGTGATGGTCACGCATGAGCCCGATGTAGCGGCCTGCGCCTCTCGGCTTGTGACGATGCGCGATGGTCTCATTGTATCGGATGAGCAGGCGGCCGAGCCGCGGCGGGCGGCCAGTCATGAGACGCAGGAGCAGGAGGCGTCGCGCACGGGACTTGGCCGGCTGACGCCGCCCCCCGACTCGCTCGCGATGGTGGTGCGTGGCTGGTGGATGGCCATCGGGCTGGCGCTGCGAGCGCTCGGCCGTGCCAAATTGCGGGCCTCTCTCACGGCACTCGGCATCCTGATCGGCATCGCCTCGGTGGTCACGACGAGCGCGCTTGGCGCGGGTGCTCAAGACCGTATGCAGAAGTCACTCTCGACGCTTGGCGCCAACCTGCTGATGGTGGTGCCGGCTGGCTCGTCGATGGGCGGCGCGCGGAACGCGCAGGGCTCGCTCGGTTCGATCAGCGAGGAGGATGGCGCGGCGATTCTGCGGGAGATCCCGACGGTCGCAGCGTTGGCCCCCACAATGAGCGCCAATGTGCAGGTGGTCGCGGGTGACCGCAACTGGTCGACGCGGGCAGTGGGCACGACCGTGCCCTACTTCGAGGTCCGCTCGTGGGGCGTCGAAAAGGGGTCGCTCTGGGAGACCGAGGATGTGACGCTGGCTGCGCCTGTCTGTCTCATCGGTCGCACGGTGGAGAAGAACCTCTTCGCGGGGAGCAACCCAGTCGGGCGGGACCTACGCGTTGGCAAACTTCCGTGCCGCGTAACGGGCGTCTTAAAAGAGAAGGGCCAAGGGAGCTGGGGCCAAGACAATGACGACATCATCGTCATGCCCATCAGCACCTTCCGCCGCGGCATCTACCGGCTCCCGGACAATCAGGTGAACAATGTGATGGTGACGGCCAAGAGCGCCAACCTGGTGAACCGGACGCAGGCGGCCATCGAGTCGCTGCTGAACCAGCGCCACCGCACGCCGCCGGGCGAGGATGCCGATTTCAGTGTGCGTAACATGGCCGAAATGATGAATGCGATGAAGGCGCAGACGGCGATCATCTCGACGCTTCTGTTGGTGACGGCCTCCATCTCGCTGCTGGTCGGCGGCATCGGCGTCATGAACATCATGCTTGTCTCCGTCACGGAGCGAACGCGTGAGATTGGCATCCGGCTCGCCATCGGAGCACGCCGCCGCGACATCCTCTCCCAGTTTCTCATTGAGGCGGTGGTGCTGGCTGCCATCGGCGGAGCTTCGGGCATCGGGCTCGGTGTGTTGATCAGCAACTCGCTGGGGAAGATGACCGACTTCAGCATCGCCTTTGATCCCTCGATCATGGTGACTTCGCTGCTCGTGAGTTGCGGCATCGGCATCGTCTTTGGCTTCTTTCCCGCCCGTCGTGCGGCCCAGTTTGATCCCATCGTTGCGCTGAGGCACGAATGAGAAGGCTTTCAGGTTCGCTCGGTCTACTTCTGCTGGCCGGCTCGTTTTCGCCTCGTCCGGCATCGGCGCAAGAGGCGGTCTCGCCGGCCCTTTCGGTCCAGTTGACGCTGGCCAGCGCGCTCGAGCGGGCACGTTCTCAGGCCCCGTCGGTGCTCGCTGCCGCAGCGCAGACCGCCATCGCGAAGGCGCGCCGCGACGACGCCGGCGTTTCGCTCCTTCCCACGCTCTCTGCCAACGCGGGCCTCAATGCGGGCGCCAACAAGACCAGCCGCAGCATCGATAACGGCGGCGTCGCCGGTGCGCCAACCGAGCTCGACGCGGAGTCGCTCAACGCGGGCGCTGAGGCCTCGCTGACGGCCCGTTGGCTGCTGTGGGACTTCGGCCGCGCGGCTGCTTCGGAAGAGGCGCTGGCGGCTGCGCTGCAGGCTGCCTCCTCCGACGAGCAGACGGTGCAGCGGAGCGCCGTGCTCCTCGTTGCCAACGCCTACCTCGCCGTGCTTGCCGACCAGGAGGCGGTCGCGAGTGCGACCCAGACGCTCGAACAGCGCACGCGTCAGCACGACATCGCAAGGCGCCGTGTCGCAGCGCAGGTTGCCGCTCCGATTGAGGAGGTTCGTGCGAGTATTGCCGTGGAGAGTGCGCGGGGCGAGCTTTCGCGCGCTGCAGGTGCGCTCCGTCGCGACAAGGCGCAGCTGGCGGGGGCGATGGGGCTGCCCGCAACGGCCGAACTGGAGCTGGAGCGCTTCGAGGTGAAGCCGGTCGCCGTCACCGCGGACGAGGCGGCGGTGCTGGCCTCTGCCTCGCGTCCTGAGGTTGCGTCGGCGAAGCAGCGGCTGCTGACGGCAGAACTTCAGGTCTCCATTGCCGGTGCGAATCACCGGCCGTCGCTGCTGCTGAGCGGCTCGGTGGGCCCCTCCTGGCAGGCGACCGATGCGCCATCCTCACAGACCTCTGCGGGGGCCAACGCGGCGCTCGTCTTCTCTCTGCCGCTGATCGATCCGTCGGTCGGGGCCGCTGAGCGGGTTGCGATCGCGCAGCGGAGCTCTGCGGGTGCGGCGCTCGAGCAGGTTCGTCAGGCGGTGGCGTCCGAGGCTGTGACGGCCGTTCTCGATGCGGAGCAGGCGCGGGTGTCGCTCTCCATCGCGGAGCAGACGGCAAAGCTGGCCGCGGCAAATCTGGTGCAGGCAGAGGGGCGCTACGCTGCAGGGGCTGCGCCATTGATGGAGCTCCTCGACGCGCAACTCCAAGACAGCCTGGCGCGGCAGGCCCTCGTCTCGCAGCGCTACCAGGCGGGTCGAGCGCAGTTCGGTGTAATCGGCGCGATCGGCGAGCTTGGCCGGCTGTTCGATATGGCAGCCGGAGGGTAGCGCAGACTGCCTTCGCAGGCTTGACCCGCCGCCTCGCAGTCACAAGAAGGCGGGCAGGTGCGCAGCCGTATTGCGCGCCCTCCGAGGAACCATGTTCTCACGCCTCTGCTCGTTGTCGCTGCTCGTTGTCTGCCTCACCGCGGTCGCTGCCTGTTCCGAGGCGCCAGCGCGAGGCGGTCGAGGCGGCTCTGGCGGCGGGAGCAACGACACAGGCTCACCGCTCGACACCTCGACGGAGGGCAGCGGAGGCGACGCTGGCTCCGACGATAGCGGCGCACCAGACGCCGATGCGGGCTCGGGCGCTGATGCCTCCGACACAGACCCCGCCGACACGGCAGACGCCGGCTCGGGCGACACCTCCGACACGGGCTGCACGCCGGCCTGTGAGGCAGGCCAGACCCGCTGCAGCGGCGCCGAGCTGGTCGAGCGCTGCGTTGCCGACGTCGACGGTTGCGCTGTCTGGCTGGCAGACCCGGCCTGTACTGCAGGCGCCCGCTGCGAAGCCGGCCTCTGCGTCGAAGCCTGCACCGACGAGTGCGCTACCGGCGGGCTCGGCGAGTGTGACGGAGCCGGCGTTCGACTCTGCGGCAACTTCGACGGCGATAGCTGCCTCGAGTTCTCTCCCACCGAGCCCTGTCCGACGGGCACCAGCTGCAGCACCGGTTTCTGCAGCGCGACCTGCACCGACGAGTGTCTTGCCTCCGGCAACCTCGACTGCAGCGGAGACCGGGTCGTTGTCTGCGGCCAGTCCGACACCGACAGCTGCCTCGACCTCTCCACCCAGACGCTCTGTGCGGCGGGCGAGAGCTGCATCGCCGGCGCCTGCATCCCGAACAATATCGCTCCGATTGCGGCCGCCGGCGCCGACCTCACGGGCGAGGTGAACCGCGACATCCCGCTCGATGGCTCCACCTCCTACGATCCCGACGGCGGCGTTCTCTTCTACGCCTGGGGCTTCCTGTCAGCACCGCTCTTCGGCACCTTCGGCATCGTGCCGACCGAGGGGCCGCGCCCCGTCTTTCGAACCTCCGAGCCGGGCAACTATCGCATCGGACTCACGGTAACGGATAGCGGAGGGCTCACGGCCAACGACACGCTCGATATCGTGGTCACTCGTCCCGTTGTGAACCTTCCGCCCGTCGCTGTGGCGGGGGCCGATCAGACCGTCACGCTGAACACCGCGCTCCGCCTGGACGGCTCGGCCTCTTCTGACCCCGAGGGCAGCGCGCTGGGCTACCGCTGGAGCATCGTCTCGCAGCCCGTCGGAGCCGGCCTCTCCGTTTCATGCGCGACAGCCAACTGCGGCGTCACCTTCGCGACCGCGGGGAGCTTCGTCTTCCGCCTCACCGTCACCGACGGAGGTGGCCTCACCGCAACCGACGATATCACCATCACGGTCAGCTCCGCGCCCTGCCTGCTCTTCTCCGAGTATGTGGACGGCGTCTCGAGCAACAAGGCCTTCGAACTCTACAACTGCGGCACCGAGGCGCTCGACCTCGCCAACTTCACCGTCTGCCTCTTTGCCAACAGTTCGCTCCTCTGCACCACAGCAGCCTCCTTCACCGGGACGCTCGCCGCGGGCGATGTCTTCGCAGTGTGCAACTCCGGCGCCGACCCGATCGTGCTTCCCTCGTCTCGCTGTGACGCCTACTCGCCCGCCACCAACTTCAACGGTGACGACCGGCTCGTTGTCTTCGAGGACCCCGCGCGCGACCGCCGTATCGATATCGGAGACAACCTCCTCGACGCCATCGGCCCG
>JABMMX010000271.1 GCA_013205435.1 Deltaproteobacteria bacterium | reverse complement strand
GCCTCACCGCGCGCCTCACTGGCCGCTGCTCCCCTACGCTCGATGTGCTGGACGAACTCCTGAAAGCTCATGTTCTTCTCTTCATCCGACATGGGTAACCTCTCATTGCGTACTGCATCCATGATCGCCTCCTTGATTGTGTGTGGGATTTTCTTGTCGGTCAAGAGGTGCCGAATCCGGCCTGCTACCTCGGCCTGATGGGTTTCTTGGGGGATCATCCGAAGCACCGAAGTGCCGTCGATGAGGGGCAGTTTTCGTAGCGCCACAATCATGCCCCGACCCAGCCCGCCGCCGTTGATCTCCCATGCGCCGTGGCAGGGTCCGGGGGAAAGATAGGGCTTGAGCTCGCGGAGCCGTTCTCGCGGATACTCGTTGCAGAAGACGGCGAACCGGGCCTCTGCGGAGGTGGTCGACACCTCGCGGAGCAGGTGGGCCTTGGCGACGAATCGTGAGATCTTCTCCTGGGTGAGCAGCCCCGACTCGAACTCCACCGCCACCGACTGGCCCGACATCCAGGGCACCAAGGGGCCCCAGACGGGTGAGCGTGGACCCCGCCCTTGGAGCAGCAGGTCGCTCCAGAGCCGGCCGCGCGGGGTGGGCGCCTCCTCGCGGGTGAAGGGCTCGCCGAACTCGGTCAGGATGATGGCACGGTCGGCGTGCGGGGTGTGCGATGGGTGGGGCGACGGGCTGTTCGACATCGAGAACTCCGGTGGGTGACACACAGTTCTCGTCGTCTGGCGGCCGTTGTTGCGGACCGACCTTCAGATTGCCTCTTGCCTAGACAGCGGCGCGGCTGCGAGGTATCACTAGAACATGTTCTAGTCTCCCCCAAAGGAGCCCCATGTTTCTCGATTATACCTCTGAGCAGGTCGCCCTCCGCGACCGCATTCGCGCCACCATGACCCGCCTGATGACGGCCGAACTCCGCGCCGAAATCCATGCGACGGAGGGCGGTGGCCCCCTCTACCTCACTGCCATGGCAGAGCTTGGCCGAGAGGGCTGGCTGGGCATCGGTTGGCCCAAAGCCTACGGCGGTCAGGAGCAGGGACCGATCGAGCAGTTCATCTTCTTCGATGAGGTGCAGCGGTCGGGATTCCCCATCCCCATCCTCACGCTCAACACCGTGGGTCCCACGCTGCTCAAGTTCGGCAGCGAGGAGCAGAAGGCGGCCTACCCGCCGGCCATTCTCCGCGGCGAGTGCCACTTCTCCATCGGCTACACTGAGCCCGCCTCCGGCACCGACCTCGCCTCGCTCTCCACCCGCGCCGTGCGCCAGGGCGACAACTACGTCATCAACGGCCAGAAGATCTGGTGCAGCCTCGCAGACCATGCCGACTACATCTGGCTGGCCTGCCGGACCAACCCGGATGCTCCTCGTCACGCGGGTATCTCCATCATCATCGTGCCTGCAGATGCCCCCGGCGTCTCCATCACCCGGATGAAGGCGCTCGGCGAGAACAACGTCAACGTGGTCTACTTCGAGGAGGTGGTCGTGCCGGCCACCAACCTTGTCGGCCCCGAAAACGCCGGCTGGAAGCTCATCACCACCCAGCTCAACCATGAGCGGGTGGCCCTCAACGCCGTGGGCCCCATGGAGCGTCTCGTCGAAGAGACCATCACCTGGGCCGCCGCTACCGGCTACCGCAACGGCACGGTGCTCGACCAGCCCTGGGTGCGTGCCAACCTGGCCCGCGCCACAGCCCGCCTCGAGGCGCTCAAGCTGCTCAACTGGCAGCAGGCCTGGAACATTGCCCACAGTACGCTCAACGCCGCAGACGCCTCGGCCATCAAGGTCTACGGCAGCGAGGCCTATGTGGAGCTCTCTCGCCTGCTCATGGAGGTGCTCGGTGTGGCCGGCACGCTCAAGGGCGACGCGGTTGGCGCTGCGATTGCGGGCGATGTGGAGCGGTTCTACCGCATGTCGCTCGTGCTGACCTTCGGCGGCGGCACCAACGAGATTCAACGCGACATCATCGCCATGGTGGGCCTCGGTCTGCCGCGAAAGAAGTAGGAGCGCACCATGGACTTCTCTCTCACCGAAAATCATCGCGAAGTCGAAGCGCTCGCCAAGCAGCTGCTCTCGGAGCTCGCTAGCGAAGAGCGCCACCGCGAACTCGATAAGCTCGACGACCGCTTCGACGCCAAGGCTTGGAAGGTGCTCGGAGAATCGGGTCTGCTTGCCGTCTGGCTCGGCGAAGAGGAGGGCGGCGCAGGCATGTCGCTCATCGAGTGGGCTTCCATCGCGGAGGCCGTGGGTCGCCGCGCTGCAGCGATCCCCTTTGTGAGCGCCAGCATCGCTGCGATGGCCATCGCTCGCTTCGGCTCCTCCGCGCAGAAGGCGGCCCATCTGCCCGGCTTCGCGGCCGGCACCCACCTGCTCGCCTACGGCAACGCAGGCCTCCGACAGGTGGCTCCGGGCTTCCCCGTCGGCGTCGTCGTGAAGACGGCCTCCGGCGACAAGCTCACGGGCTACTGGACCGGCATCGCGGGCGGCATGCAGGCCCATGCGCTGCTGCTCTCCGCGCTCGATGAGGCCGGCGAGCCCCGCCTCTTTGTCGTCCCGACTGCAGGCCTCGAGCGCGCCGCGCAGCCCGGCACCAGCGACGAGACGCTCGCCGCTCTCACGCTCACCGACCACCCCGTGACCCCCGACCAAGAGCTCTGCGGCGGTGCTGCGGCGCTGGCCCAGCTTACCGAGCTCGCACGGCTCGGCAACGCAGCTGTGATGCTTGGTTGCGCTGCAGAGGCGCTCAAGCTGACGGGCGAGTATGCCAAGACCCGCCACCAGTTCGATGTGCCGATCGGCACCTTCCAGGCGGTGCAGCAGCGGGCGGGCGATGGCTACATCGACCTTGCAGCCATCCGCTCCACCTTCTGGCAGGCCGCATGGCGTACGGCCAACGGCGAGAAGGCCTCGCGCGAGATCGCCATCGCAGCCTTCTGGGCTGCCGACGGCGGCCACCGCATCGTCTCCGCTGCTCAGCACATCCATGGCGGCATGGGCTTTGACCGCGACTACCCGCTCCACCGCAACTACCTGCAGTTCAAGCAGTGCGAGTTTGCGCTCGGCGGCGCCTCTGCGCTGCTTGCGGAGCTTGGCGACCTCATCGCCGCACCCACCTCACGCTAAGAGAAGAACGCCATGCACATCGTACTCGACGAAGAGCTCTGCGAAGCCAACGGCATCTGCCAGAAGCATGCCCCGACCATCTTTGAGGTCACCGACACGGATGAGCTGATCATCCGTCACGAGGCCTACTCCGAGGCATTGCGCGAGGAGGTCGAGATGGCCATCCGCATGTGTCCCCGCCAGGCCCTCTCGCTCAAGCCCTGAGCCGTTCGGAGCTATTGAAATGACCGACAGCACGCCCTTCGAGCCCCGCCGCTTCCGCGATGTGATGGGCCGCTTCGCGACCGGAGTCACCGTGATCACCGCAGGGGAGGGTGAGGCGCAGCGCGGCATGACCGCCAACTCCTTCACCTCGGTCTCGCTCGACCCGCCGCTCGTGCTCTGCTGCGTCGCCACCAACGCTGGCATGCACCCGCTTTTTGCTGCCGGCGAGCGGTTCGCCATCAACATGCTGGCCGCCGATCAGGAGGCGCAGTCGCGCCACTTCGCCAAGTCGTGGGCCGCGGCCCACCCGATGGGCGGCTTCGAGCTCAAGACCGGCCCGCACGGCGCGACCCTGCTCGACGGCGCGCTCGCCCACGTGGAGTGCACGGTCCATGCCCTCTTCGACGGCGGCGACCACACCATTGTCGTCGGTCGGGTGCTGTCCTACGATCTGCATCGCTCCGACGCCCCGCCGCTGCTCTACTTTGCCGGCGGCTACCGCGCCCTCGCCTCTACCTCCACCACCTGAGACGACCCATGGATTTGGCCTTCACCGCAGCCGACGAGCAGTTCCGAGAAGAGGTCCGCACCTGGCTCGAAGAGAGCCTCACGGGCGACTTCGCAGAGCTCCGCGGTCGCGGTGGCCCGGGTGACGAAGAGGAGTGTTTCGACGGCCTGCTGGCCTGGGAGCAGCACCGCGCAAAGAGCGGCTGGCTCGGCATCGCCTGGCCCAAGGAGCATGGCGGCCGCGGCTCCTCGCTCATGCAGCAGGTCATCTTCAACGAAGAGTATGCCCGGACCCGTGCGCCCGGTCGGCTGAGCCACATCGGCGAGGAGCTCACCGGCCCCACCATCCTCGCCTTCGGCACCGAGGAGCAGAAGCAGCGCTACCTGCCCGGCATCCAGACCGCGACCCAGATGTGGTGCCAGGGCTACTCTGAGCCCGGCGCCGGCTCCGACCTCGCCAATGTGCAGACCCGCGCCATCCGCGACGGAGACGACTGGGTGCTCGAAGGGCAGAAGACCTGGACCTCCGGCGCACACTGGAGCGACTACGCCTTTGTGCTCGCCCGGACCCAGTTCGACGTGCCCAAGCACAAGGGCATCTCCTACCTGCTCGTCAACATGCGGCAGCCCGGCGTGCGCATCGTCCCCATCCGGCAGATGACCGGCAGCCGCGAGTTCAACGAGGTCTTCTTCGACGGCGCCCGCGCCAGCATTGCAGACACGGTGGGCGGCGACGGCGGCGGCTGGCGTGTTGCGATGGGCACGCTCGCCTTCGAGCGGGGCGCCTCCACGCTGGGCCAGCAGATGGCATTTGCCGGCGAGCTCGAGGTGATCATCGACCTCGCCAAGCGGAACGGTGCGGGCGAAGACCCCGCCATCCGTCAGCGTATCGCGGACGCCTGGGCCGGCCTCAAAATCATGCGCTACACCGCCCTCCGTGTGCTCTCGGGCGGCGAAGACGGCACGCTCAAGCGCGAGGCCCTCATCTCCAAGCTCTACTGGGCCACCTGGCACCGCAAGCTCGGCGAGCTCGCCATGGATGTTGCCGGCCCCGACAGCCTCTACACGCGCGGCGAAGAGTACGAGCTCGACGCGCTGCAGAAGCTCTTCCTCTTCTCCCGCTCCGACACCATCTACGCCGGCACCAACCAGGTGCAGCGCAACATCATCGCGGAGCGGGCGCTCGGCCTGCCGCGCGGAGACCGCCTATGAGTGATGGGACCATCTCGCTTGCCATTCCGCCGCAGCCCACCGGCATGCGGATGCTCGCAGGCAAGCGGGTGCTCGTCACCGCTGCAGCAGGCACCGGCATCGGCTCCTCGGTTGCCCGCCGCGCGCTCGAAGAGGGTGCCTCGGTGGTCATCTCCGACGCCCATGAGCGGCGGCTCGGCGAGACTCTCGCCACGCTCGAACCGCTCGGCACCGTCTTCGCCATCCGCTGCGATGTGACCCAGCAGGCCGACATCGATGCGCTCTGGGCCTTCGCCACCGCCAAGCTCGGCGGCGTGGATGTGCTCATCAACAATGCTGGCCTCGGTGGCACCGCACCGCTTGCCGAGATGACCGACGAGCAGTGGGGCCGCGTGCTCGATGTGTCGCTCACCGGCACCTTCCGGATGATGCGGGCCGCGATGCAGCAGATGCGCAACGGCACCATCGTCAACAACGCCTCGGTGCTCGGTTGGCGGGCGCAGGGCGGCCAGGCCCACTACGCTGCGGCGAAGGCCGGCGTGATGGCGCTCACCCGCTGCGCTGCCGTCGAAGGGGCCGCGCTCAACCTCCGCGTCAACGCCGTCGCACCGAGCCTCGCGATGCATGCCAACCTCGCCCGCGTAACCACGCCCGAGCTCCTCAAGCAGCTCGAGTCGGCCTCGGTCCAGGGCCGCGCCGCCGAGCCGTGGGAGGTGGCCAACGTGATGCTCTTCCTCGCCAGCGACCTCTCCTCCTACCTGACGGGCGAGGTCCTCTCCGTCTCCAGCCAACATCCCTGAGGTAGCCCCGTGGCACGACCAGAATCACTCGGCGTGGAGGGCGTTGCCTTCCGCATGGACATTGAGCGGGGCAAGATTCACGAGTTCGCCCGTGCGCTGCAGTCCACCCACCCCGACTACTGGACGACCGAGAACCCGGTCATCCCGCCCACCTACCTGACCTCCATGTTCTTCTGGGAGGAGAAGGTCGAGGGTGCCGACCCCTGGGTCGATGTGGCGATGAACCAGGACCGCGGCATGCATGCCGAGCAGGAGTTCACCTTCTTCGGGCCGCCGCCGCGCGCAGGTCAGACGCTGACCGCCAAGAGCCGCATCGCCGAGTTCTACGACAAGGCCGGCCGCCGCGGTGGCAAGCTCACCTTCGTGGTCAAGGTGACCGACTTCTTTGACGCCGAAGGCAACAAGGTGGCCGAGGCCCGCATGACAGGTGTAGAGACCGAGCGTCCGCCTGAGGAGGGTTAGCAGATGGCAGCCAACGAACCCCATTGGAGCGATCTCGCCGAAGGGCAGGCCGGCACGCCCCGCACCTATGGCCCCGTAAACCGCACCGACATCGTCCGCTACCAGGGCGCCTCGGGCGACTTTAACCCCATCCATCACGACGAGCCCTTCGCCACCGCGTCGGGCTACCCTGCGCCGCTCGGCATCGGCATGTTCCATGCTGGCATGCTCTGCAACTGGGCGGTGGAGTGGATCGGCCCAGAGCGCGTCCGCAAGACCCGCGTTCGCTGGAAGGAGGGTGTCTTTCCCGGAGACACGCTGACCTTCTCGGGCAGCATCGCCAAGCTTCATGAGGTGGCGGGCGAGCGGATCGCAGAGGTCGAGATGGCCTGCACCAAGCAGACGGGTGCGGTGGCCGTGCAGGCCTGGGCAACCTTCTCGTTCGGGAAGGCTCCGTGAGCGGCTCCTTTGCCGGCGCGCGGGTGCTGGTGACGGGCGGCACGCGGGGCATCGGACGGGGCATCGCGCATGCCTTTGAGCAGGCCGGCGCGACGGTCTATGTGTGCGGTCGCAAGCCGCCGGAGGAGTCGCTCGGCGCACTCCGCTTTCTGCAGTCCGACATCCGCGATGCAGACCAGGTGACGGCGATGATGGAGCGGCTGGTGAGCGAGGCCGGCGGCATCGATGTGGTAGTGAACAACGCAGGTGGTTCGCCGCCGGCGGATGCCGCGACGGCGAGTGCCCGGTTCTCTGCAGCGATCATCGCGCTCAACCTCACCGCGCCGCTGCTGGTGAGTCAGGCGGCAAATGCGGTGATGCAGAAGCAGGAGAGGGGCGGTGCCATCATCAACATCTGCAGCGTGAGCGGGCTGCGCCCGTCGCCGGGCACGGCTGCCTATGGCGCAGCCAAGGCGGGGCTGCTCAACCTCACGCAGTCGCTCGCGGTGGAGTGGGCGCCCAAGGTGCGGCTCAACGCCGTGACGCCCGGCCTCATCGCGACGGAGCTTTCGGACATGCACTACGGCTCGCCCGAAGCGCAGGCCCGCGTGGCGGCGACGGTGCCTGCAGGCCGGCTCGGTCTGCCGGCCGACATCGCCGCGGCGGTCCTCTTTCTGGCCTCTGCGGAGGCCTCCTATGTCTCCGGCGCAAACCTCGTCGTCCATGGCGGCGGCGAGAAGCCGGCCTTCCTCGACGCAGCGTCGTCGTAACCTCAGCGGAGTTCGCGATGGCGCGGTTGTGTGAAGAGAGAGTGGTCATCGTCACGGGCGCAGGCCGTGGCATCGGTCGTGAACATGCGCTTGCCCTCGCGGCTGCCGGCGCCCGCGTTGTGGTCAACGACATCGGCACGGCGCTCAACGGCGAAGGCGCTTCGCAGACGCCCGCCGAAGAGGTGGTCGCGGAGATTGTTGCGGCGGGTGGCCAGGCCATCGCCAACGCCGACGACATCGCCGACTGGGCCGGCAGCGAGCGGCTTGTGCAGCAGGCCATCTCGGCCTTCGGCCGGCTGGACGCCGTGGTGAACAACGCCGGCTTTGTGCGCGACCGCATGTTTGTGAGCGCGACCGAAGAGGAGTGGGACGCCGTGGTGCGGGTGCACATGAAGGGCCACTTCTGCGTGGCGCGGCATGCTGCGGCGCACTGGCGTGATGCCGCGAAGGCCGGCGCCAATCCGAGCGGTCGCATTATCAACACCTCGTCTGGTGCCGGCATCTGGGGCAGCGTGGGGCAGGCCGCCTACTCGGCTGCCAAGGCCGGTATCGCCGCGCTTACGATGGTGCAGTCTGCCGAGCTTGGTCGCTACGGCGCAACGTCGAATGCTATCGCGCCGATTGCCCGGACGCGCATGACCGAGGGTGTCTTCTCGGGCATGATGGCCCGGCCCGAGGATGGCTTCGATGCGATGCACCCCGGCAATGTTTCTCCGCTCATCGTCTGGCTGGCGAGCGAGGCCTCGGCCCACTGCACCGGCCGGATCTTCGAGGTTACCGGCGGTCGCGTGACGCTGCTGGGCGGCATGACGCGTGGCCCCGAGCGCGACATCGGGCAGCGGTGGGAGCCCGCCGATCTTGGCGCCGCGGTCACGGAGCTTCTTGCCGAGCAGCCCGCGCAGGTACCGGTCTACGGCGCAAAGTAGGGGATGCTTCCCCAACCAACGCTGGTGTGCAACGGTGCTGCACACCATCAGGGAGTGAGCCATGTCGCAGTCGAGTGTGCACGAGGTCGCCAACCTACTTCAGGATCATCCCCTCTTCGCCTCGCTGACCGTCAGCGAGCTCGGTGAGCTGGCCAGCCTGGTAGAGGTGCGGCTGGTGGAGCAGGGCGAGCCGGTGATGGTAGAGGGTGACGAGGGCGATGCCTTCTTCCTGCTGCAGAGCGGCGAACTCCGCGTGACCGCCGGTGGGACCTTTCTGGGCACGCTTCGGCCGGGTGCCTGCATCGGCGAGATGGCGGTGCTCGACCCGGGCCCGCGCGCGGCGACGGTGACGGCGACCCGTTCGAGCGAACTCCTATGCTTTGCCCGGAGCCGCTTTGAGGTGCTGCTGGCCGCCGACAGCCTCGCGGCACACAAGATTGTCTTCGCGCTGGCGAGGGTGGTGGTGCAGCGGCTGCGGCAGTCGCTGGCGCAGTCGGCAGGGCCGCAGCCCATCGATGCCACGCAGGCCAGTTTTGTGATGCGTCCGCTGTGACGGCACCGCTCCCGGCCTGGCTCAGCGCGCAGCTTGGCGACCTGCGGCAGCAGCGCGTTGCGGTCGATGGCAAAGAGGTCTCCTGGCTCGAGCGGGGGAGCGGTCGGCCGGTGGTCTTCCTGCACGGCAATCCCACCTGGGGCTTCCTCTGGCGCAAGGTGATGCTGGAGCTCGACCCGTCAGCATTCCGCTGTATGGCGCCCGACCTGATGGGGCTGGGCTACTCGTCTCGGATCGCGGCGGAGGAGCACACACTCGAGGCCCACGCGGCCTGGTTCGGCGGCTGGCTCGACGCGATGCAGCTCCGCGAGGTCATCATTGTGGCGCAGGACTGGGGCGGCCCCATCGCACTCCGCGCGCTCGCCGACAGGCCTGGGCTTGCGGCCGCGATCGTCCTCACCAACACGGTCGCCGGCCCGCCCCGCGCCGATGCACGCCCCACCTTCTTTCACCGCTTCGCGAACAGCCGCGGCCTCTCTGATCTGGTCTTCCGGCTCGGCGGCTTTCCGCAGCGGACGCTCTGGATGGCGCAGCACGATCGGAGCAGCATCTCGGGCGAGGTTGCGGCGGCCTACATGGCGCCGCTGCGCGGTCTGTCGAACAATGTGGCGCCGCTCGCGCTGGCCCGGATGGTACCGCTTGGCGCTGACCATCCGAGCCTCGCGGGGCTGGCCCGCTGCCGCGATTTCATGGCGGCCTTTGCCGGCCCCATCGAGCTGGTCTGGGGCGTCCGCGACCCGATCCTAGGACGGGTGATCAGCCACCTCGAGCGGACGCTGCCGCAGGCGCGGGTGTCGCGCCATGAGGCGGGCCACTTCTCCCCCGAAGAGATTCCCGGGCCGATAGCCGACGCGGTGCGGTCGGCTGCGAGCCGGCTGGGTTAGTTCTTGGGGAGCAGGTCGGCGAGCGAACCTGCGACGCTGGCCGTGGCGCCCGAGCCGGCAGGGCCAAAGCACTGGGGCGCGTAGTTCCCGTCGACGCCCGAGTCGGTGTACTCTGGGGTCCAGCCCGACATGTCCTGAAAGAGGCGGATGGCGCGGACCGTGCGGTCGGTGCAGAGATCGAACCAGTGGAGGGTTCCCTGGGGCACATTGATCATGTCGCCCTTCACCACCTCGATGGAGAAGACGGGCCCCTCCTTGGGGTGGATGTGGAAGAGGCCGCGGCCATGGACGATGAAGCGGACCTCATCCTCGGAGTGCCAGTGCTCGCGGCTGAACTTTGCGAGCAGGGTGTCGAGGTTGGGGACTTCGGGGTGGATGTTGATGACGTCGGCGGTGACATAGCCGCCTTCGCGCTTGAGGCGGCTGATGGGCTCGTCGTAGGCGGCGAGGATTTCGTCGGTGGTGGCATCCTTGGTGAGGGTGTCGGAGCCCTCAAAGCGGCGGTACCAGATGCCGAACTTCTCGAGGAAGGTGCTGATGGAGGGCGCGTCCTGAAGGACCTCGCCGGAGTCGCGGAGCGTGAGCGTTGCCATGCCAAAATCCTGTCGCGTAGGGGGAGCAAAACGGGGCCAAGCAGCCTCTGCGGGAGAGCGCTGCCGACGGGTGCAGAGTGGTCATCTTTGCGGCGATTCGCAACGCAGAAATCCGCCCCGGTTGGAGGTGGAATGCAGGCTCTGATGGGAGCGAATCTGCGGTTGTCTGGGAACAAAAGATCGGGAGATCGGCCCAAATCGGCGTGATCTTTCTGCATCGACCCCAAAATAGTTTTCGTGGGAGGTGGCCCTCAGGTGATGTTTCACTTTTGTTTCACGCGGCATTTTTGGCGATCTCGGCCGCACGGGACGCTGCCTTGTCAAAGTTGCAAGGTGACCGCTACCGTCCGGCTTCCTTCGACACCTCGCCGCACTCCGGTGCGTGCTCCTGCTCTGAGAACCCGACACACCTCCTCACATGTTTCGCTTTGCACCTACCCTGATTGGGTTTCTGCTCCTGGCCGTCCAGCCCGCAAGCAGCTCCCCCGTCGGCGACACACCGCAGCCCCAGGTTGTGGTCCAGACGCAAGAAGCCACTCCGGTGGTAGCGAACGATGCGGGTGCCGGGGTGCCGAGGATGACAGCGGAAGAAGAGTCGGCTCGTCGCGAGCTCGACGTGAAGTATGCGGGGAACATGATCTCCTACCTGGCCTCGGCCGAGGGTCGTGTGCTCCCAGAGGCCTTCGTGGACCAGATTGCCCGGCTGATGGTGGATTCGGGTCGGCGTCATGGCTTTGACCCCATCCACATCGTGGCGATTGCCTGGCATGAGTCGCGGTTTCGGAACGACCTGCGATCGTCGGCCGGCGCCTGCGGCATTGTGCAGGTGATGCCGCGCGAGGTGTTCCGCGGCCGCCCCACCTGCGCGCAGCTCCGGGACCCCGCGGTGGCGATTGAGTGGAGCGCCAAGGAGCTCGATTCGCTCGAGCTTGATGTTGCTGCCTATGCGGGCGGTCGTGGCGGTCGCAACCGTGAAGGCGCCGTCCGTTACGGTTACCGGCACATGCTCACCGTGGAGCGGCTTCGCCGTGCCTTTGGCCGCTGGCCCTCGGAGCTGCAGCAGTCTGGTAGCCCGACCGCGAGCAACGAGCCCTAGCCGAGCCCGTCGCGGAGCAGGGTGGCTGGTTCGTAGAAGGCATCGCTCCAAGGCGCCGTCTCTGGCGCGCGCCGGAGCGGGCAGTGTGAAGGGCGCGCGTCTAGCGGTTTCAGTTTTCTGCATCAGTGCGGTGCCGGTCGCACAGATTCCTGAGGCGCGGCCAGTGTGGCCGGTCTCAGATTGGGGGCGGGAACCTAGACATCGGCGGCAAAGGTGGCAGGATGATGGATTGGGAGCGAGGTGGCACGCATCGTGCAAACTTGGCTGCGCCCCATCTGTGACCATGACCCTGGAGTCCTCGATGCGTCTTCCCATTCTTGCCACGCTGCTTGTCTCCGGCGCCTCCGCGCTGTTCGTCGACGCCGCACCTGCTGCGGCCTGCGGCGGCTTCTTCTGTCAGAATGTGTCGGTCGATCAGACGGGGGAGCAGATCCTCTTTGCAGTCGAGGGCGACGAGGTCGAGGCGCATGTCCAGATTCAGTATCAGGGTGCAGCAGCCGACTTTTCGTGGGTTGTGCCAACGCCGAGCCTGCCGGAGATCGGGGTCTCTTCATCGACGGTGTTTGACCGACTCGCCGCGAGCGCCGGCATCCGGTTCCAGCTCGAGTGGGATACAGTGAATGGTTGTTATCCTTGGATGATGGAGGGTGACTTCGGTGCCGGCGGTGGCGATCCGAACGCCGGTGGCGGGCCGCCCACCGATGGCGGCGTGACGGTGGTGCAGCAGTCGCAGGTTGGGCCCTTCGACTACACCATCCTCCAGGCGACGAG
This sequence comes from Deltaproteobacteria bacterium, assembly GCA_013205435.1. Classification (GTDB taxonomy): domain Bacteria; phylum Myxococcota_A; class Bradymonadia; order REDH01; family REDH01; genus CAIWGR01. The sequence goes on along the minus strand of JABMMX010000271.1, from coordinate 10,957 downwards.
CCTCGCGCCGCTGCTCACCTGGCTGGCCGACAACGACTACAATGTGCCTGCGGCGGCCGGCGCGCTCCTAGAGCCCTATGTGCTCATGGGCGACACGATGCACTTTGTGGCCTTCAAGCTGCAGAAGGAGCGCGAGGCGGGCGACATCCAGCCCGTGACGCTGCGCTATCAGGACGACCAGCCGATGATCCCGATCCAGCTGACGGCCATTGCGTCGCAGCCTGATCTGGGCGTGACGGTGAACATTCTTGGGGGCAGCCGGTCGGTGCCCGAGAACTTCCTGAGTGTCTCGATCAACGAGGCGCGGGTGAACTGGCTGCAGTCTGGCAGCAACTACAGCGAGCTGATCAACGAGGCGATGGATGAGGCGGGCGGCCAGGGGTTTGCCACCGAGTTCGCCGGCCCGACCGGGGCGTCGAGCGTGTTTGCCGACCTCTTCTATGCAGAGGGTCGCTACGATACGGCGGCGCTGGCCTCGGTGACCGACCCTGTCGCCTTCTTCGACGCGATGCAGGCGCAGGGTTTTGCCGGCGACACGCAGCTGCTCAACCTGCTCGGGCGCTTCATCCCGCTGCCGGCCGAGCTCGCCGCGATGGGCGTGGAGCCGCGCGACTTTTACAACAACCTCTCGGGCTATGCCTCCTACCTGGCCGGTCAGCCGTTTGATGCCCCGGCCTTCGCGAACGAGTTAGAGTTGGTCATCGTCGGGCCGCTGCGTCACGCGCAGGAGCTCTTCGACCGCAACCCCTACTTCACCCGCCTCTACACCTCGCTGTCGGCGGAGGAGATGACGGTCGATCCCGTCTTTGCCTTCAACAGCGAGCTGGGCGACGTGGACAATGTTCACCGTGCGACAGGGCTCATGCTGTGCGCGGATGCGAACGCCGGCGGCTCGGATGCCCCTGTCACGATCACGCTGGGTGATGGCCGCCAGCTGCTGACGACGATGTATGGCGATCGGACCGCGCTCGATGCGCTTCCTGCGGCCTACGACATCGCCGAGACGGGCGCCTCCGGTGCGCCGGTTGCGGTCGGTCGTGCCGACGGCCGGAGCCCAGCTGCAGAGCTGGCTGCTGCGAATGCTGCTACGGCTGCGCTCTTCCCCGGCCGGACCTTCACGCTCAACGCCGGCACCGATCCGACCGTTGCTACGCCTGTTGCGCCGCCGGGTCGCCCGACCGAGCGGAATCTCAGCAACGGCGGCTGTTCCACAGGTGGTGCCGCCGCTGCCAACGCGCTCGGACTTCTCTTCTTGGCGCTGGCGATTCTTCGTCGCCGCACGCTCGCCACCCTCCGCTCGGAGTAGGTTTCATGAAACTGGTTCACCTCGGTCTTGCCTCTGCAGTCTCGATCGCGTCGCTCGTCGCGCTCGCCCCCCGCGCGGAGGCCTGTGGCGGCTTCTTCTGCCAGAATGTGCCGGTGGACCAGACGGGTGAGCAGATCCTTTTTGCGGTCGAGAACGGCCGCGTGGAGGCGCAAATCCAGGTGGACTATGTGGGCGCCGCGGAGGACTTCTCCTGGGTGGTTCCCGTGCCGAGCCTGCCGGAGGTGGGTGTCTCGTCGAACCGGGTGTTCGGCGTGATGAAGGAGCGGGCCGGCATCCGGTTCGAGCTCTCGATGACCTACGATGGCAACTGCATGTATCCGCCGATGTCGGCAGAAAGCGGCGGCGTTCGTGGCGATGCGACGAGTAACGCAGACGACGGCGTGACGGTGGTGACGCAGTCGCAGGTGGGGCCCTACGACTATGCCATCCTGCAGGCGACCGACACGCTGGAGCTCTTCGATTGGCTTGGCGCGAACGACTATGTCATCCCGGCCACCGCAGCGCCGCTGGTGGAGTCCTATGTGCTGATGGGCGACGAGATGCACTTTGTCGCCTTCAAGCTGCAGAAGGACCGGACCGTGGGCGAGATTGCGCCGGTTGTGCTGAAGTATGACGACACCCAGCCGATGATCCCGATTCAGCTGACGGCGATCGCGACGCAGCCCGATCTCGGTGTGACGGTGGGGCTCCTTGGCGACGCCCGCGCGGTGCCGGAGAACTACCTCCATGTGCTCATCAACGAGGCGCGCATCGACTGGCTCTCGAGCGGCTCGAACTACGACGCGCTCATCAACGATGCCATGGATGAAGCGGGCGGCCAGGCCTTCACAACCGAGTTTGCCGGAGCGTCGGACCTTTTCACCAACGCCTTCTTCACCGAGGGTCGGCTTCGGACCGATCAGCTGGCGACGACGGCCGACCCCGTCGCCTTCTTTGGGCTGGTGCAGAGCGAGGGGTTTGCTGCCGATGCGCAGCTGCTGGAGATCATCGGTCGTTGCATCCCGATCCCGGCATCGCTGGTTGCGTCGGGCGTGGAGCAGCGCACATTTTTGAACAACATGGAGAGCTACCGCAGCGAGCTGGCCGGCTTCGACTTCGACGAGGCAGCCTGCGCCAACGAGCTGGAGGCCTCCATCGTCGCGCCGCTTCGTCACGCGCAGGAGCTCTTCGACAGCCTGCCCTACTTCACCCGTCTGCACACCTCGCTCTCTGCGGAGGAGATGACCGTGGACCCTGTCTTCGCCTTCAACAGCGAGATGGGCGATGTGGACAATGTGCATCGCGCGACGGCGGTGATGATCTGCGCCAACGATGGCGACTACAATGCTGGGCCGATTGTGGTGACGCTGTCGGATGGTCGCGAGGTGCTGACCAGCTACAGTGCGTCGGGCCAGCTCGATGCGATGCCGGGGGCTGCCTCTCTCGAGCAGACCAGTGCGACGGGTGCGCCTGTGGCGGTACCGCGGACCGATGGCCGGAGCGCCGTTGTAGAGCTCGCAGCCCACAATGTGGCTGCGGCGAAGGCCTTCCCAGACCGGTCGTTTGAGCTCAACCCGGGCGACGGTGAGCGGCGCGTGGGTCGCGTTACATCCGACAGCGGCTGCTCGACGGGTGGCAACGCTGCGGGGCTGTTTGGACTGATGGGGCTCGGCCTGCTGGCGCTCCGCCGTCGGCGCGCTGCCTAGCTCTTGGGCCGGAAGGCCACGAGCCGCTCGGTGCGCGTCTCGAGGCGGGCGCCGCCGATGAGGTCGATGCAGTAGGGCACTGCGGGCATCACCGCGTCGAGGCAGAGCGCGATGGCCTGCGGCTTGCCCGGCAGGTTGATGATCAGGCCGCTGCCGCGTGTGGCGGCGGTCTGGCGCGAGAGGATGGCGGTGGCCACCTGCTCGAGCGATCGGAGGCGCATCAGTTCGCCAAAGCCGGGCAGCTCTCTCGTGGCGATAGCGAGCGTGGCCTCGGGGGTCACATCCCGGGCTGCCGGACCTGTACCGCCCGTGGTGAGGACGAGGCTGCAGCCCTCTTGGTCGATGAGGTCGATGAGCGTTGCCTCGATGATGGGCTGCTCGTCGGGGATGAGGCGGTAGCAGGTCTCGAAGGGCTGCAGCAGCACCTCGTCGAGGTAGGCTGCGATGGCCGGGCCGGAGCGGTCTTCGTAGGTGCCCGCGGTGGCGCGGTCAGAGACGGTGACGATGCCGATCCGGATGGGCTGGGTCATTGCGCCGCGGGGTAGGCGAAGCCGCGGAGCGAGGCGACCCAGATGCCGAGCGCTACGGCGGCTGTACCCAGCAGGGCGGCCGCAGAGAAGCAGATGCGGATGATGTGGGCGAAGGAGGGGTGGCGGTGGTTCGCGGAGGTGTAGGCTGCAAAGGCGCCGGCGATGGAGAGGACGACCGCAAAGAAGGCGAAGTGCTCTTTGACCTCGAAGCCGAGCCCTGCGAGCTCGGAGTAGATGTAGAGGTGGCGTTTCACCTCGATGCGGTAGTCGGGGTAGATATACCAGCCGAGGGCGTTGCCCGCGAAGAGAAGCGAGGCAGCGAGGTAGGCGGTGAGGCGGGTGCCGAAGGCTGGTCGCGTGGCCTTGCGGAGGGCGACCCAGGGGTGGAAGCAGAGGGCGACTGCCAAGAGCAGGATGTGGCCGTGGATGTTGGCGAGGAGGAGGTTCATGCGAACACCACCATCAGGATCGCGGAGAAGACAATCACCCAGGGCGCCGCGCGCAGCAGGTCCGTTGCGCGGGCTTCGCTGTTGGCTGCGATGCGGGGCCAGGCGAGCATGAAAAAGGTACCGATGAAGGCGGAGAGGGCCATGCGCCAGAAGTAGTCGATGCGGGCCGTGGCGATGACGCCGACGGGGTCAAAGGGGGGCGATGTTGCCGCGGCGTAGGCCCGGTCGAGCGCGTAGAAGAGGGTGGCCGTGAGTGCCCAGACAAGGAGCGACTCGGCGCGGACGATGGCAGGGGAGCGTTGCTCAGACATGGGCCGTCAGGTTGATGGGGTTTGGGATGAAGGGGCGACCCTCGCGGTGGGCGACAACGCGTGGGCATTCGGGGTCGGGGTGGAAGGGGTCGCCGTGATGGTAGAACTTGGAGACGGCCTTGCAGCCGCCCTTGCAGACGAGCCTGTAGGGGCAGGAGGCGCAGGGCTCGGGGGCGGTGGTATGGAAGCTGCGCCAGCGCTCGAGGACGGGGTGGTCGTCCCAGCGCTCGGTGAGCGCGGCGACGGAGCCGAGCCGGTCGTTGATGAAGGAGCAGGCGGTGGCGGCGCCCTCGGGGGAGACGGCGGCGAGGACATTGCCGGCCTCGCAGCCAACGACGCCGAGCGCAGCGAGGGTGTCGGGGTTGGGACCGGTGGCGCAGAGCAGGGGAACGAAGGAGCAGTCGACCTTCATCTTCACGGTGGGGTGGCGGTCGATGAGGGCGACGACGCGGGGAAGGAGCGAGGCTGCCTGCTCGGGCAGGAGGCGGTCGTGCGGGTAGCTGACGCCGGCGCGGCCCGTGGGCTTGAGGCGGAGGAGTTCGACCTCGTTGCCGCCGCGGCGTGCAATCTCTGCGGCGGTGGCCTCGAGGTCTCCGATGGTGTGGCGGGAGACGACGAAGTTGATGCCGGTGGGTACGCCTGCAGCGACGAGGAGGTCGAGGGCGTGGAGGGCGATGGCGGCGCCGTCGTAGCCGCGGCTGTTGCGGTAGGTTTCGCCGAGCCCGTCGAGCGAGAGGTTGACCTGTCCGAAGCGGCGGCACTCGTTCGCAAGCTCGGCGGTCATGCCGAGGCCGCTGGTGGTGAGGTTGGGGACGAGTCCTACGCTGCGGGCATGGTCTGCGATGGCGAAGAGGTCGTCTCGGAGCATGCTCTCGCCGCCGCCGAGCGCGACATGGAAGACACCCTGGGCGGCGAGCGCGGAGAGCCAGGCGAAGACCTCCTCGCGGGGCTGCTGTGCGCCGTCGGGCGTGGCGTTGACGTAGCAGCGGGGGCAGCCTGCGTCGCAGCGTCGCGTGAGGAGGAGGTGGACCTCGGTGGGTGCGGAGAGGTGTCCGCGCGGGTTGTCCCAGCGCTCCTGGTGGGGGAGGCCGAGCTCGGTGGCGAGGGCGCGGTCGACGAAGAGGAGCGCGGGCGGATCGTCGGTGGCGACGATGGCGCCGAAGTCTTCGGGCCGGATCTTCATGCGGGGTCGGCGGGCGGCGGTTCGGTCGTCGGCGTGATAGCCGTGCGCGGGAAGAGCAGCGCGGCGGTCTGGTAGACGGCGGTGGCGGCGACGGCGCTCCAGAGCATGAACTGGACGACGCTGCCGACGGAGCTGGAGTTGGGGTTGAAGCCGGCCTGCAGGCGGAGGAGTCCGGGGTGGCCGTCGATGGCTGCGGCGAGCTCTTCGCGGGTGCGGTGTAGCGTTTGGTGAGCCATGGCGGTCAGAGTCCCATGAGGTGCTGCAGGTTGGCTGCGTAGAGCACGAGGAAGAGTGCGGCAAGCATGGCTGCGATGTGGAGTGTTGCTGCGGCAAAGCGCCATCGTCCGACGGGCGGCCGAAGGGCGTCGGCGATGCGGAGGAGCAGGAGCAGCAGCGTCACGCCGAGGCCGCCGGCTACGAAGGGAAGGAGGCGGCCGTGCTCCCAGGAATCGGCGAAGAGGCCGGCGCCTGCAAAGGCGTAGAGCGGGAAGAGGAGGCTGGGGCGCCAGAAGTGGCGGGGGATTTTGTGGGTTCGGCGGAGCAGCGCGACCGCGATGTTTAGGGCAGCGAGGAGCAGCGTGAGGCAGGAGGCGTAGAGGGCGAGGAGGCTGAAGAGGTGGTCGTCGGCCTCGTCGTAGAGGCGGGCGGCAGTTGGGCCGTTGAACTGGTCGGCGCGGAGCGCGAGGTTGAGGCAGACGCGGGTGCGTGCGTCGACGCTGTCGCGGAAAGAGGTGCTGGTGCGGAGGAGTCCTCCGACGGTGGCGGCGGCCTGTGCAGGCGTGAGGGTGTCTCGGTCGAGGAGGGCGCTGTAGGCGGCGCGGGCCTCTGCGGGGTGGCCTGCACGGAGGGCTTCGTCTGCGAGCCAGAGCTGGAGGTCCTGCTGGAGCGCGGGCCCTCTCGCGCGTTCGGCGAGCGAGCGGACGCGGGCGCCAGTGGGCGCCGCGCCGACCTGCGCGGCGTTGGCCTTTGCCTCGTCGAAGGCAGCGCGGAGCTCGGGCTCGGGCTCGGCGATGAGCGCGCGGAGTAGGTTGCTTCGGATCCGCGCAATGCGGGCGACACGGACGGAGGGGAAGCGGCTGGTGAGCTGGTCGTAGCGGTCGATTGCGCGCGCCCGGTCACCCGCCTTGGCGGCTGCCTCGGCTTCGTCGAAGAGGGCCTGCGCGGTTGCTTCGGGTGCTGGCTGAAGGTCGGCCGCGCCGCTTGCCTCTGCGCTGCCGGCTGCCGCCTCTGTGGCCGCGTCTGCGCGGCTCGTCGCCTGCGTGAGGGCGCATGCAAACAGGAGTGCGGTGAGGAGGCGGCGCATGGCTGCTGGCGCGCGGTTGGGCTGCAAGTCAGACCTCGGAGGGAGCAGGCTGGTGGGCTGCGTGAGGGGGTCGTAGTGGAGCGGCTGCGATGTGGGCAACGGTTGTCTGCGGGGTTGCATGTGGGTGACACTCTGGCTGTGTCGGGCGCGCGGCGCGAGCGTCTGGGCGGTGAGCGATTGCCATCACCCTGGGTGCGGTCGACACCCCGCTGCGCAGCGAGTAGGGGGAGCCCCCGGCGAGGCGCGGTTGGTCGAATCAGGCGCGATGATCGTCTCTGGAGTGTGGCTGCGATGGGTTCTACGGCAAAGCGAACGCCCTCTCTGCTGGCGGCTGTGGATTTGGGATCCAACAGCTTCCACATGGTCATCGCCCGCGAGGTGCGCGGCGAACTTCAGGTGGTTGACCGGCTCAAGGAGCGGGTGCAGCTGGCAGCCGGTCTGACCGAGGCAGGGATGTTGGACGAGGCGTCGCAGGAGCGGGCCTTTGCAACACTGGAGCGGTTCGGTCAGCGGCTTCGTGGCGTGGCGCCCGAGCGGATTCGTGCGGTGGGGACGAGCGCGCTGCGGCAGGCACGCAACGCGCGGACCTTCTTGCGCGAGGCGGAGGCGCGGCTGGGCCACCGCATCGTGATTGTCTCGGGGCAGGAGGAGGCGCGGCTCATTCACGCGGGGGTGGCGCACACGTTGGCGTCGAGCCGCGCGCGCCACCTGGTCATCGACATCGGCGGCGGCAGCACCGAGTGCATCGTGGGCCGCGGCTTTGAGGCGGAGCTCTGTGAGAGCATCTCGATGGGCTGTGTGAGCTTCTCGCTCCGCTTCTTCGGTGATGGCGAGCTGGGCGGTGGGCGTTTCGACAAGGCGGTGTTGGCGGCCAAGCGTGAGATGCTCGCGGCGCGTCACCGGCTGCTGGAGCAGGGTTGGCGGAGCGAGGTCGGGTCGTCGGGGACCATCGGGGCGATCGACGAGGTGGTTCGTGCGAATGGCTGGTCGACGAGCGGCATCACGCTGGCCTCGCTGCAGAAGGTGCGGGCAGCGTTGGAGGCGGCGGGCAGCATCGACAGGCTCTCGATGAAGGGTCTGAAGAGCGATCGGAATCCGATTTTTGCGGGCGGCGTGGCCATCCTCATCGCGCTCTTCGAGTCGCTTGGCATCAAGCAGCTGCAGTACACGCAGGCAGCGATGCGCGAGGGTCTTCTCTACGAGCAGATGGGGCGGTTGCGGCATGATGACATCCGCGATTTCACCATTCGGCGCATGAGCGAACAGTACCATGTGGACGAGGTGCAGGCAGGTCGTGTGGAGGCGCTTGCCGTCTTCCTGCGGGAGCAGGTGGAGGGGCCCTGGTCGCTCGAGAGCGAGGAGGCCTCGGAGCTGCTGGCCTGGTCGGCGCGTCTGCACGAGGTGGGGCTCTCCATCAGCCATTCGGGTTACCACAAGCATGGCGGCTATCTGGTCGAGCATTCGGAGATGCCGGGCTTCTCGCGCGACGAGCAGGGTGCGCTTGCGCAGCTCATCCGGTCGCATCGGAAGTCGCTGGCCGACAAGAGCTTTGAGGCGCATAGCCGTGATGAGACTGAGCTGCTGCGACGGCTAGCGGTGCTGTTGCGGCTGGCGGTGCTGCTGCATCGCGAACGGGCAGAGGAGCCGGTGGTGCTGGCGGGAGCGCGGGCCCGGGGCAAGACGCTGACGCTGACCTTCCAAGCGGGCTGGCTGGCTTCGCATCCGCTCACGCTGGCCGACCTCGAGGGGGAGCGCGAAGAGCTGCGTGCGATCGGCCTGAAGCTGGTCTTCGCCTAGTTCGCGCCTAGTTCGCGGCGGGGTCGAGGAGCCAGGTGAGTCGGCCGGGCAGGCGTGCTGCCCAGGCGGCCTCGTTGTGCGCTGCGCCTGGGATGATGGCGGTGGTGATGGAGGCCGCATCGAAGCCGGCTGCGATGAGTGCGGCGACCGTGCTGTTCATGGCTCCGATGAGCTCGTCTGCGTTGTGGTCGTAGACGACCTCTGCGTCGCCGTAGTCGAGCGAGAAGCGGAGAGGCGCGCTGCGCGGGTGGCTTGCGGCGTAGGTTGCGAAGTCGGCGCCGGTGATCGAGGCGAGCGTGGTGGCGGAGAGGCCGAGCACGGCTGAGAAGGTATCTTGGTGGCGGAGGGCGGTGACGAGTGCGGCGAGACCGCCGCGGCTGCTGCCGCCGACGAAGCTGTTCTGCCGATCGGAGAGGGTGCGATAGGTGGCATCGATGAAGGGCTTCACGCGGCCTGCGGCGAAGTCGGCGTAGTCTTCGCCTCTCGGTGTGCCGGTCTCGCAGCCGACGGCGCCGGTAAAGGGGTTGTAGTCGCAGGAGCGGCTCGCGGCGTTGTCGATGCCGATGATGATGAGGCCGCTGTGGGCGCCTTCGAGCTGTCCGACCCAGGCGGCCTCGTCGGCCTGCCATTCCGTGCCGAAGGCGGCTGTGGCGCTGTCGAAGAGGTTCTGCCCGTCCTGCATGTAGAGGACGGGGTAGTGGCGGTCGACGGTGGCATAGCCTGGCGGCAGGAGGATGCGGAGGGTGGTGCTGCGGCCGAGCTCGGGGGCGTCGAAGGCATCGACGACACGGAGGTCGCCGATGGCTGTGGAGGCAGGCGCTGCCTCGCTGCCCCAGGCGCGAATGATGGCCGCGGCTGCTCGTGTGGAGGCAGGGAGAGTGCGGTTGCGGGTGGGGCCGCGGAATCCGCTCTCCTCGCGTGACCAGTCGCCCGCGGTGAACTTGTACTGCAGGGAGGCGCTGCCCGAGAGCGGCGTGATGATGGCTTCGAAGAGGCCGAGCGGGCCGATGGTGAGGGGCGTCTGGGTCCAGCCGTTGAAGTCGCCGGCGAGGTGGGGCGTTCCTGCGGGCGCGGCTGCAACGATGAGGCGGTTTGTGTTGGCGGGCTGGTCGTCGCGGAGGCCGATGCTCGGGTCGTCCGGGTCGAGGTCGTGGGCGTCGTCTACATGGTCGCCGTCGCGGTCGCGGTCTGCGCGCTCGACGGGCCTGGTTGTGTCTGCGGTGTCTGCGGTGTCAGCGGTGTCTGCGGAGTCTGCGGTGTCTGCGGAGTCTGCGGTGTCAGAGGTGTCCGGGCTTGTGTCCGGGCTTGTGTCCGCAGAGGTGTCCGCAGAGGTATCCGCAGAGGTGCCCGCGGTGTCAGTGGTGTCTGCGGCAGCGCTGGTGTCTTCACCGTCGGCGGCCGTGTCGGCGACGTCGGAGGTGGTCGTCTGGGCTTCCTCCGCAGGGGCCGACGCGCAGCGCGCGAGGAGGAACAGGAGGGGCAATGTAGCGCGGTAGGACACAGGTGTTCCGCAGAGTCAGATGCAACGCGATCTAGTGCGCCGCTGCCGCGATGTCAGCCGTTGCCGTCAAGGCGGTGCGCGAATGCTAGCCGCCGGCGGCGGAGTTGGAGTAGAGGTCAGCCACGCAGCTGCGGGTGGGGAGTTCGCCACCGGCGCGCGGAAGCTGAAGAGGGTGCGAATGAGACCATGTGTGGTGCTGGTAGACTACGAGAATGTGCAGCCGACCGAGTTCGTGGAGGTTGCGCAGGCCGGCTGCCACGTCTGGTTTTTTGTGGGCTCGTCGCAGAAGCGGGTCTCGACCGACCTGCCCGACTTTATCGCCCGCTTTCCGGCGCAGTCGCGCTTCATCCGCATGGAGAAGCCGGGCAAGAACTCCCTCGACTTTCACATCTGTTACTACCTCGGCGTGGCCGCCCACGAGCGCCCCGAATGGCTCTATGTGCTGATGTCGAAAGACACCGGCTACGACCCGCTGCTGGCCCATGTTCGGACCGAGGGGATGTATGCGCAGCGGGTGGTGACCATTCCGCAGCTGCACGCACTGCTGGGCATCGGCGGCGCATCGCGTGCAGAGGTTGGCGAGGTGGCACCGAAGGCCGCGCCGCGCCGGGCACCTCGCGCGTCGGCTGCTGTGTCTGCAGAGACGAAGGCAGCGTTTGCCCCCAAGCTGGCCCTGGCAGCCGCGCCCAAGCCTGCTGCAGCGCCCACAGCCGCGCCAAAGCCTGCGGTGGCTCCCAAGCCGGCCCCTGTGCCCACAGCCGCGGCCAAGCCGGCCCCTGCGCCCACAGCCGCGGCCAAGCCGGCCCCTGCGCCCACAGCCGCGGCCAAGCCGGCCCCTGCGCCCACAGCCGCGCCCAGGCCTGCCCCTGTG
>JABMMX010000393.1 GCA_013205435.1 Deltaproteobacteria bacterium | reverse complement strand
GCGCGAGCGAGGACGGCTTTCTGGACCTCACGGGCTGTCTGCACGTCGGCATCCGCGGTCCCCTGTATTCCGACACCGACCTCGCTGATGACTCTGCCCTTGGTTTCCAGGTTTTACGCGCCACGGACGCGGACGATCTCGGGATCGACGAGATGATTGCGCGGACGTTGGCTCGGGTCGGTGACCGACCCGTGTACGTGTCGATTGATGTTGACGTGATGGACCCAGCCTTCACACCGGGAACGGGCACCCCCGAAGCTGGCGGGCTGTCGAGTCGAGAAATGCTGCGACTGATTCGCGGCCTCGATGGCGTCAATCTGGTTGGCGCAGACATCGTTGAGGTGGCCCCGGCGTATGACCACGCCGAGATCACCGGCATCGCCGCCGCGCACCTCGCCTACGAATTAATCACGGTTCTGGCGCGGAGGATTTCGTGAGCGCGGCCGACGAGGTCCTCGCCGCCGCGGCAAAGATCGTCGACGACTTTGGGAATCATCGCACGACCGACTATTTCTCCGGATTTGCCGCCACTGCGACCTTCATGTTCTACACGCACACCGAACGGCTCAACTCGCGCGCCGAGTACCAAGTCTTGTGGGCGTCGTGGGAACAGGATGACGGGTTTCGCGTTCACGGCTGCCGATCGCGCGACCAGCGGGTTCAGATTCTGGGCGATTCCGCCGCCGTTTTCACTCACTACGTCGAGAGCGACGTTGAGTTTGCGGGGGAAGTTTCCACAATCACCGAGCGGGAAACTATTGTCTTTGAACGCCACGACGGTGCCTGGATCGCTGTTCACGAGCACCTTTCGCCCGACAACGCGCAGTAATGCCGTTTGTTACGCCGTTGACGTAACACAAATACGGCGAATGAATCCCTGTTTGTAGTCTCAAGGCACGACCTCACCCCCAGGAGACTTTCATGGCGCGCATTTATTCGGACATCACCGAAGCATTTGGAAACACCCCACTCGTCAGGCTCAACCGCGTGACGGACGGATCAGAAGCGATCGTTCTCGCCAAGCTCGAGTTCTATAACCCCACATCGAGTGTCAAGGACCGACTCGGGGTCGCCATCGTGGACGCCGCCGAGGCGTCGGGCGATCTAAAACCGGGCGGAACAATTGTCGAGGCGACCAGTGGTAACACGGGAATCGCCCTCGCGATGGTCGGTGCCGCACGCGGTTACAAGGTTGTCCTGACGATGCCGGAGTCGATGTCAATCGAACGCCGCGCGCTTCTCAGAGGATTCGGAGCGGAACTCGTTTTGACATCCGCTCCCGAAGGGATGAAAGGCGCGGTCTCGCGCGCCGAGGAAATCGCCGCGGAGCGCCCCGGTGCTGTGCTCGCTCGTCAGTTTGAAAACGAAGCAAATCCCGAGATTCACCGAAAGACGACCGCCGTCGAGATTTGGGACGACACCGACGGTGCCGTCGACATCTTCGTCGCTGGTGTCGGAACGGGTGGAACCATCACGGGAACCGGCCAGGTACTCAAGCAAAAGAAACCCAGCGTTCGGGTCGTCGCAGTTGAGCCGATTGAGTCACCGATTCTCAACGGCGGTGCACCCGGCCCCCACAAGATTCAGGGTATCGGCGCAAACTTCGTTCCCGCTGTTCTCGACCGAGACGCCTATGACGAGGTAATTGACGTGTCAATCACCGATTCGGTTGACACCGCTCGTCGTCTCGCACGCGAAGAGGGAATCATGGCGGGAATCTCGTCCGGGGCGACCGCCTGGGCGGCTCTTGAACTGGCCAAGCGGCCCGAGAACAAGGGCAAGACCATCGTTGTCATCCTCGCCTCCTACGGAGAGCGTTATCTGTCGACCGTGCTGTTTGAGGGTATTCTCGACTAGGTGACCCCTCTCCAACGAATTCGCGAGGACCTCGCGATGGCGTTGGATCGTGACCCGGCGACGCGCACGCGCACCGAAGCCTTGTGGGTGCTGTCCGGGCTGCACGCGGTCTGGTGGTACCGACTGACACACCTGCTCTGGGGTTGGGGCTGGAAGTTTGTCGCCCGTCTGATCTCGCAGATTGTTCGATGGTGGACGCTCATCGAGATTCACCCCGGGGCCACTATTGGACGACGTTTATTCATCGACCATGGCGCCGGTGT
>JABMMX010000270.1 GCA_013205435.1 Deltaproteobacteria bacterium | reverse complement strand
TCCCAGAAGTCAGGGTCGGCCGCGACCGCCGCCTCAAAGTCCGCCTGTGCGCCCACATAGTCCTTGGGCTGCTTGTTCATCTTACTGACGGCCGCGTTGAAGGCGGCAAGTGCAGCAGGCTTCACGCCCGGAATATCCTTGATCTTGGGCACATCTTCCGTCGACTTCGCGGGACCCTGCGGACCACCACAGCCTGCGAGCAGAAGGAGCGTGGCAGCCAACAGGCCACCGATTCGACGCTGATTCATCTTGGTGTTCTCCATACGCATAACGAGCCCCCTGCCTTACTGCTTCGCCGGCGGCTGCTGCTGCAGCTGCTGGAGACGCTGCTCCTCGGCATACTTCCCGAAGGCGGCGAGCTTGTCCGAGAGGTCGAGGCTGTAGGGCGTCGCAACATAGATATCTGCCGTCTTGTTCGCGACAACGCCGTCAGCGCCGCCGAGTCGGTTGGATCGGTCGATGTCGTGCAGCTGGTCGAGAAGACGCTGTGTCCAGGTCGTGTAGACACGGCTCTTGACCGAAATCTCACGCGCCCGCTCGAAGGCATCCTTCGCCTTGCCCGCTAGGGGCTCCTGCATCTGGTAGACCTTCTCATCAATCTTCGTCGCAGCCTCATCGCACTGCTCGTAGGAGGCGCGGTACTTCTCCATGCAGGTGTCGACATCGAAGGTCTCGACCTTGCCAATCTTCTTGTAGAAGTCGAAGTAGAGCTCGCCGATACGGGTGCCGGCGGCCACGGCCCACTGGGCATCTCCGAGCCGCATGACCTCGAACATCTCCTTCTGGGCTACGGTGTTCGCCTCGCCCTGGGCTGCGAGCTTCTCGGCAAGCCTCTCGAACTTGCCCTCGCGGTACTTCAGGTCCTTGGCCTTCGCTGCATTGAAGGCGATATCCGCGATGTAGAACCGAGCAGCCGCAGCCAGCGGAAGCACCGTGTTGCGAAGGCTCTCGTCCGGGAAGTTCTTGCCGGGCGCCGTCGTCCACTCGGTCGGAAGGCCGTTCTTGTCGAAGCCGAGCACACCCGGGCCATACATCACGTAGATCTGACGGTAGAGGGCCATCGCCAGCTCCATCTTGCCCGCGTTGCGACGAATCTCTGCCTGGCGGTAGGTGGCGACCAACTTACGAACCGTGTCCGTGCCGGCGGTGTCGATAAAGCGCTGATAGACCGCGTAGGCCGCATCCACACTCTTCCGATCCATCTCGACCTCGGCGATGACGAAGTAGAGGTTCCGTGCCTCTTCCGAGGTCGGCTTCAGCGCGATGTAGCGATTGTAGAGCGCGATGGCCTTGTCGTACTGACCCATGGCCTCCCGCAGACGACCAGCCCGAAGGATGGCGACCGGACGGTCCTCGAAGGTGTCATAGGCGTCGAGCTTCTCGAACCAGTCTGCCGCCTTGGCGAAGTCGGCCTGCGAGTCGTGAATGAGCGCGAGAACATACTTGGCTGCCGGGATCATGCCGCGAATGTCGGAAACCGCCGCCGCCTTCGTGTCTGCAGCAATCGTGGTGTCGAGTACGGCGCCAATGTCGCTCTTGTCGAAGGCGGTAAGGAACTCGTTGTAGAGCTTGATCGACTGGTCGATGTCGCGCGCCTGTTCGAAGGTTGCCGCAGCGCTGAAGAGCGCCTTGGCCGCGAACTCCGAGGTCGGGAACTCGCGGTAGAGCGAGACACGCTTGTTGGCGGCAAGGACGAACTGCTCGAGCGCGCCGCGACGGTCGCCGTCGATCTCCTGCTTCTTGCCGGCGTCTGTGATCTCGTTCGCCTGCATGTCCATCGCGTAGGCGATGTTACGCTTGAGCTGGTCGGCCTTGCAGAGTGCGGCGTTGTTCTTGCAGGTGCCGAGCAGCGTCCGGGCCACCGACTCGATCTTCCCGTAGTTCTTGACGTGCTGGTAGCAGACGAAGGCGGCCAGACCGGCCTCCTGTGCAAACCGGTGCTTGGCATGGTGCTCGATGATGGTCTCGAACCGCGCGGCCGCCTCTCCGACGAAGCCGCTGCGGAGGTAGAGCGACGCTGCGCGCCAGCTCGACTCGGGGATGAGGTCGTCATCCGGGTAGAGCTTTGCGAACCACTCGACGATGTCGACATAGTCCTTGCTAGCCGTGCCGAGCGCCTGCTCCGCGACGAAGCGGAACTTGTCGGGCGGCGGGAGCGGCTCGCTGATGTCCGGGACCTCGCGCATCATGAAGTCGTCGTAGACCTGGAGTGCGCCAACTGCGGAGTCATGCGCGTGCTCGGCCTTCGGGTCGGGCTTCATCTCGACGACCGACTTGTAGAGGTCGCCCGCCTGGCGCAGGTAGACATCGAACCGGTCGCGCGGCAGCCAGTACTTCTCCGACCACTTCCCGCCATTGACGAGCTTGTAATAGACCAGTTCGGCGTAGTCGAAGCGACGGTCGTAGGACTCCTTGCTGTCCGGGAACCGGCGGAAGAACTCCGAGTAGTCCGCCGCGACCTCTTCGACGAGCGCATGCTGCGCGTCGGGCTTGGTCTTAAGGCGCTCGGCCTCTTGGTAGTTACGGTTGATGACGCCGAGCAGCGTGCCCTCTGCAAGCTGACGGGCATTACCGAGCGAGCGGCTGCCGGCCGGCTGACCCTGCGTCCAGGCTGCACGGGGGTCAAGCAGCGCGATGAACTCACGCGCCCGCGCCTCGTACCGGTCCCAGTCGCCGAGCTTGGTGAGCGAGTCGAGCTGCTCTTCAGCCCACTGCGGAACCTTCTCCTCTTTGCCGAACCGCTCGAGGAAGAAGCCCGACAGCGCGTAACGCTCCTCATGCTTGCCCTGCGTGTCGAAGAGGCCACCAAGCATCGTCAGCTTGCGACGCATTTCGTTCTCGCCGAGCCGCTGCTCGTAGTAGTCGCGCGCCGACTGCCAGCCATTCGGGAGCTCCGAGTAGCACTTGAGCATGTCGGTGAGCGCCTGATTCCGAAGGTCGTTCCGCTTGTCCTTGGCGCTGTCGATCTCCGAGACAACCGTCTGGAGCTTCGTCAGCGACTCGTCGAAGAGGGTCTCGTTGATGTCGACCCAAGCCAGCTTGTAGAGCACGTAGGTGCGGAGGTCGCAGGTCGGGAACTTAAGCGAGTCGTCGTAGTTCTGGCGCGCAGCAGTCAGGATGCCACGGTCGAAGAAGTGGTCGCCCATCAGCTGGTGGGCCTCACACAGATAGATCGACTTGGGGTAGTTCCGCGCGAGGTTCTGCAGGTAGGTAACACCCTCGGAGCCCTGGTCGTTCTTGATCAGCAGCTCGCCGAGGCGAAAGATGACCTCATCGATGCGCTTGTAGCCGGGATGGTTGCGGGCGATGTCGCGGAAGTTCGAGATGGGGATCCGGTAGTCCCGAAGCGGCTCGTAGCACTCCGAGTCGCCACCGCAGGTGTACCAGTTGTTCATGCATTCGCGGAACTTCGCATACTCCACCTGATACTCAGCATCCGAAATCTCCTTGAGGTCCTGCGCCTTGCGGAAGAGGATGTCTGGGCGGTTCGGATAGTCGGGCGGCATGTTCTCGAGGATGCCGTCATATCGACGGATCTGCTCGTTCAGCTGCGTGGTCAACCGCTGACGGTTGCGCTCGGCGTCGAGTGAAGAGAGCTGCCCGCCCGACCCCGCCGCGTCGGCCCGGAGTGGGCCATCGCTGATCGCCGACTGGTCGGCCGTAACCGCTCCACCTGAGCAGTCACGGTAGGGCATGCCCTCCCCTGCGTAGCCGGGGGTCTCTTGGGTCCGCTGCGCCGAAGCGAGCGACGGAAACAAAGCTGCGGCCGCGAGGGCCGAAGTGAGAAGAACCTTCCGCAACATGTTGTGCACCGCGTTCTAACTGATGGAATCGATTAGGGATTGCTTTCGGCGCAAAGACCAGTGTCTTCGTCGCGAAGGTCGGCAGGATTGCCGCGGAAGTAGTCGACCTCGTCGGCCCAGTACTCGCCCTCGTAGGGCCAGAAGAGCCAGTCCTGCGCGAGCACAAACTCGTTCTTCGCAGCGGCCTTATCGACGGTACCGCCCTCAAGCGCGCGACGGGTCGCGTTGATGAGGTCGCCGTTGATCTCGATGCCGACCTCCTGGCCCTTCAGGCGCCAGTCGACCAGCTCGGCGTCCATCTCACGGAGCAGCTGCGCCACGCGGAGACCGCCGTCGACAATCTTCGACTTGATATCGAGCTCAATCTGCTGCTGCGTCTCGGTTGCGAAGCTGCCGAGCATGGGCTCAGCCTTGCCAATCATCCTTGACTCCTTGCGGAGCTGGTTGATGACCTCAAGCTGGCCCTGGTACTGCTTGTCGCGAAGCACCGTGCGGATGGCCTCGACCGGAAGTTTGATTGCCTCGCCCGTGCCCTGCCGCGCATAGAACTGCTCGACGGCGTCCCAGTAGACCTCGGGCGAGACCGTCTCGGTCACGAAGGCGGCAACCTTCTGCTCGAGGGTGACGATGGTCGCATCGAACTCAGCCAGCGCCCGCTCGGCCGCCTCGAGGTTGCAGGTGTTGTAGAAGGCCGCAGCCTCGATCACACCCAGCTCGGGGAAGTAGTGCTTGTCGTAGTAGGGGCTATGCAGCGCCTGAAGCGCGCCAAGCGTCCGGTTCCAGTCCTGCTTGAGGAAGTAGGTCCAGGCCTGCT
The DNA here is from genome assembly GCA_013205435.1 of Deltaproteobacteria bacterium. Taxonomy (GTDB): domain Bacteria; phylum Myxococcota_A; class Bradymonadia; order REDH01; family REDH01; genus CAIWGR01. The sequence continues at coordinate 4,598 of JABMMX010000270.1, read as the reverse complement.
CGAAGACCGCGCGCGGGTGGCGCTGCGAGTCAGCACCCACCTTCCGGTAATAGAACAGCGCCGCGTCGTACTGTCCGACCTCATAGGCCAGACGGGCCAAGGCGAGGTAGGAGAGCTCCTTCGCGTCCTTTGCGCCGGCCTTTTCACCCGCGAGGGTGATCGCCCGCTGGAAGGAGCCAATGGCGTCGCGGTTCTCCTGATTCTTCAGCTGCATCGTGCCGGAGAGGTAGGCCCCCTTGGCGGCATCGGGCGAGCCATCCGAAATGCGCGAGAAGAACTCGATGGCGCGAACGGGGTTCTCGTAGGTCCAGAAGAAGCGACCAAGGCAGAAGTTCCACGCATCCTGGAAGCCGGGCGACTGGTCGCTCACAGGCAGATCGGCGAGCCGCTCGAAGGAGGGGTCGAAGTAGTTGGTGTCGCGGGAGATGTCGTCGAGGATGGCAAAGCCCTCGGCGAACTCGGTGTGGCCGGGCCCGAGGAGGACCCACTCCAGCGCCTTGCCGCGGATTGCGTAGGCGTAGCCAGCCTTGTGCATCGCGCGGACAAAGCCCGTGAGACCGGCGTAGTACTCGGGGGTCTCGGGCGCGGGATTGACCTCGGTCATGAAGCGCTCAAACACTGCGGCAGCGCGCAGGTAGTCGCCCTCGCGCATGAGGCGCTCGGTTGCACGCAGGCCAGCAAACGCGGTCTGCACGCTCGCTGTGCGACGCTTGTCTGCCTCGATGCGCTCCATCATGTTGGTGCGCTCCTGCTCAAACCGCTCCTGCTCAAGCCGCCGGCGGTCATCTTCGAGACGCTGCTGGCGCTCGCGCTCCTGCTGCATGACCGCAGCATTGTTGCCGCCGCGACCACCACCGGGACGAACGGCCGCACCACCGCCGCCACCGGGCGCTGCCGTGCAGCCAATGCGCAGACAGAGCTCATCGAGCACCGGCTGGGGGATACCCGCAGCGCGGAGCTCGCCGACTTCGGCCTCGGTGATGTTCACACCGCTCGAGTCGCTCCGAATGACATTGACGATGACATCCGCAGACAGGCCTGCGAGCTGCAGGTTCAGGATCTGGCTCTTGTCGATGGCGAAGGCCGAGGTCGAAGACAGCGCAACAAGCGCAGCCACCGACCAGGCCGCCACGCGACGGACCATCTTGGATTGAAGGGATGAGACAACCATGTCAGGTTCCTGGCAGGTATGGGATCAGAGAAGGAGACAGACCGTTCAGCCTAGAAGTAGTAGGAGGCGCCGAGCGCAATCTCCGTAGGCAGCGCTACGCCACCGCCCGTCTTCTTGAAGATGAACTGGCGCACGTCGACACGGAGCGCGAACTCTTGGGCGAGATGGATGTCCCAGCCGGTCGTGACGATGGCCTCAGCCGTCGTCTTGGCAGCCGGCGCACCGAGGTCGCCCTCGGTGCTCGTCTCAACGCCAAGCGCGCCTGCGCCAGCACCGAAGAACCAGTCAAAGTGAGCCAACTTCTGACCCGCGAAGGCGAACTTGCCGTAGATCGGCGACCAGTTCAGCACCACGTTGCCCCGCCACTTCTGGAGGTCGCGCGAGAAGATGTTGTAGTCGCCCTGCTCCCGCAGGTATTCAGCAAGGTCGCTTGCCTGCGTCAGGAAGACGTAGGAGCCAGAGGCCTCGAGCGACAGCGACTCGGTGATGTGGTGACCGATGCGGAGGTTGCCCTGCGTGTAGGTCTGGAAGGGATCATTGGGGAGGATACCCACGCCAAGCGTGAGGTTGGTCTGCCCATCCTTCTCAAACAGGCGGCGCTGGATGACCCGCACCTGACGCTGCTTCGCCCAGAACTCAGCCTTGTCGTCAGACTCGGAGGCCAGGGGCGCAGCGGGCGCGGTAGCTGCCTCCTCTCCGCCCTCTTGGGCGTGAGCAGAAAGCGGAAAAGAGGCCACGGTCGCAACCGTGGAGAAAACAACAGCCAGTCGGGTCAAGAGATGCATTCTCTCCTCTCGAACGAAATCGGGGGACGAAGGACGGCGAAACCGAAACAGAGATGAAAGTTGGTAGCGGCTCATGGGTTGCACCCCGAGCCTTCCGACTCGGCTTCGCCCGAAACTGCACACTTCAGGCAGTCGTCGAGCCCCTCTGCGCAGAGGCAGTCGGCCACCACCTCGCCAGCAGCGCAGAATTCAGGACCGCGCTTGAAGAGCGTGAGCCGGTTGTCGCCATCGGCCGAGTAGGAGAAGTCTACCGACTTGACGCCCTTGTTGACGAGGGCGTCGCCCAGGGTGACCACCATGGTCGTCGCGACACGGTAGGTGCCAGCGGGAAGGCTTCCCAGGCCGCCAACGACCACGCCCATCTCGAAGCCGCCCGCGATGTTGTTCGCGATGGCAGAGTAGGCCGACTCGAAGGCGTCGGGGCTGGAGAGATACTGATAGCTACCGCCCGTCTGGCAGGCGATCTGCGCGAGATGGTCGACAGGGCCTGCGGGGCTACGAAGACCGCCATCACCCGGGTAGTCGAGCTGCAGCACGTGGACCTGAGCGCCCGTGCTCAGCAGCGCGCCCACCGCGGTGTCGAAGTTCTCAGTGTTTGGGTTCGAGCCATCGTCGCGGCCGTCGGTCACCAGCACGATGTGCTTCTTGCGGGTGTTCGAGGCGGCGCCGAGGATGGAGGCCCCGTTGATGAGGACGCCGTAGTTCGAGCGGGGGCCCTGCTGCGAGGTGTTCTGGACCTGTGCGAAGAGGCCATCAACGACAGGGTTGACGCGCTGGATGTCGTTGACCACGTCGCCGTCTACGCGGTTGAAGCAGGTGTCGGGGGCGGAACCGTCCGGCAGCAGCTTCAGCGTAAGCCCTGTGGGCTCGTTGTAGTAGCCGATGCAGACCTTCACGGACTCGTCGAGATCGTTCGGCAGGTTGGCGAGCGTGGCCAGCCGCGAGGTCAGGTAGTAGGCAGACGAGGTGCGCGACTCGTCCGGATCGCTTTGACGGTCGGGGTTCGAGGTGCCATTCGGGTTGGCGCCAAGAATCGTCGAACCGTTCGAGAAGAGGATGAGCACCTCGTGCGTGTAGGCGGTCGGCGGCCGGGTCTCGACCAACTGACGAGCCGTGATCTGGCCGAGGGTCGTCTTGAGCTGGCAGACGCGGGTGGTGTCGCCCGAAGTCTGAGCGCGTGCGCGGAGGTCGCAGAGCATCCCGTCGCTGCAATCCGCATCGGTGGTGCATTCGACGTCAGGCGCGGGATAGACAACCGCGCGGTTGGTCGGCGACTCAGCCAGCGACGCAAAATCCACGCTGGCCGCGTTGAAGTTATCGGGAACAGCGACCGTGAAGCCCGGCAGTTTGCTGCCCTGCCGGATCGGCAGTGCAGGCTGGGTGCTGGTCGTCATGGCGAACTGGATGCGAACACCCGACTCGTCGCTCACACCGCAGGCTCCATCAAAGGGGAGCACGCCCGTCGAATAGACCGCGCCAAGCTTTGCCGGGTCCTTGGAGATGAAAATCGATGGCTTGCAACCGGTCAGCGCCACGAGGCAAAGCGCCATCGCGGCCATTGCGCCGGTCACTGCCGATGCGCCTTTGCGGCGCGTCCGAACACCCTTTCGCAACATGTGAACTACTCGCGTTGTGCAGGTCTAGGAACCAGCCCCGGTCACCGCAAAGGGATGAGGGCCGTAACCCCCTATCCAACCGCCCCTCCGTTTTCAACCGCGATTAGCAGCCGCGCTGCCAAACCTCAGGGTCGCGCCTTCTAACCGAACGCGATGCTAACTGTGCCAAGCGCTATCGCGCCGCAGTACCTGTCAGCGTTGCCCACCTATCCGGCCTTCGCCCGGCTCCGCGGAGCCTGTGTTGACATCACAATCGGGCTCCACTACACGCCCCCCGTCCGTTCAGACGGTCAGGTAGCTCAGTCGGTAGAGCAGAGGATTGAAAATCCTCGTGTCGGGGGTTCAATTCCCTCCCTGACCACTCCGCAACAGCCCGAATGTCCCCCGAGGTCATTCGGGTTTGTTCGTTTTGCCCCACCCCCGCGCGCGGCCTACTCCTCCGACGAGAGCGCCTCCGCCGCGTCAAGGTCGGCATCCTCTTCCTCCTCTGCGCCAGCCTCCGCAAGCAGCTGCGCCGAGGGCGCCTTCTTTGACTTGAGGCCCAGCTTCTTCATCTGCTCGCCCTGCCGTATGAGGTTGGCGTTGCCGGTAAAGAGCTTGCCGCGGGCGTCGCTGTAGGACTTTTGGAGGCTCTCAAGCTGCCGGCCAACCTTGTCGAAGTCTTCGATGGCTCCCTGCAGCTTCTCGTAAATCTTCACCGCGGCCTCTGCGATCCGCGCCGAGTTGAGGTTCTGACGCTCGACCCGCCAGATGCTCTCTACGGTGCGCAGCATGGCGAGCAGCGTCGTCGGGCCTGCAATCAGGATGCGCTGTTTGAAGGCATCCTCGAAGAGGCTCGGCTCGCGCTGCGCGGCCAAGATGTAGGCGGGCTCCACGGGCAGGAAGATGAAGATGAGGTCGAGCGAACGGACCTTCTTGAGCCGGTCGTAGGGCTTGCTGGCGAGCTCGGCGATGCGCGCCTTGACCGCAGCCACATGGGCCTCGGCCTCCACTTCGCGCTCGGCGTCGCTCTCTGCCGCGGTGAAC
>JABMMX010000269.1 GCA_013205435.1 Deltaproteobacteria bacterium | reverse complement strand
CCGCTGCAGACACCGCTGCAGACACCGCTGCAGACACCGCTGCAGACACCGCTGCAGACACCGCTGCAGACACCGCTGCAGACACCGCCGCAGACACCGCCGCAGACACCGCTGCAGACACCGCTGCAGACACCGGTACGGTATCGATTCCGAATCCGCCGACTGCGCCCGGCCCCTACACCTCCAACCAGACCGACATCTCCTACACGGTGACCTACGCCGGTGGCGACAGGACGATGGATGTGCGGCTCTACCTGCCCTCGGACCTCGCCGCCGGCCCCTTCCCGCTGGTCGTCCTGAGCCACGGCTTCCAGCTCAACGGTGAGGGCTACAATGTGCTCGGCGACCGGCTTGCGTCGCATGGCTTTGTGGTCGTGTCACCCAGCTACGGCGACAGCCTCTTCAACGCCCTGTCGCACACTGCGCTCGCGCAGATTGTCGCGGCCACCATCGACTGGGCCGCGGCGCAGAGCACCACGACGGGCTCACCCCTCTTTGGCCACATCGACCTCGACAAGATCGGCGTCACAGGCCACTCGCGCGGCGGCAAGCAGAGCATCTACGCTGCTATCTTGGACCCGCGCATCAAGGCGGTTTTCGGCATCGATCCTGTCGACTCCGGCCCGCCCGTGGGGGGCAACGACCCTGTGGCCTACCCCAGCCTCACGCCCGAGCGGATGGGCGAGCTGACCGTACCCTTCGCAGCCATCGGCGCGGGCCACGGCGGCGAGACCACCTTCTTCGGGATCGGGCCCGCATGCGCTCCCGCCGCCGACAACTATCAGGCCTACTTCGACGCCGCGGGAGCGCCGGCCTTCGAGTATCTCGTGGTCGACGCAGGCCACCTCGACTTCGTCGACGCCTGCGGCTTCCTCTGCACCACCTGCGGCCAGGGCTCCGATGCGAGCGTCGGACGCAACTTTGCAGCGCAGACGGCGGTTGCCTTCTTCAAGGTCTTCCTGACCGCCGATGAAGCCTACCGCCCCTGGGTAGACGGCGCTCCGATCGCAGCGCTGGCCCCCGCGGTCACCTTCCGCCAGCACTAGGCGGAGAGAGAACTACTTGGGCGGCGCGGGCGCGATGGTCGGCGTTGCCATGCTTGGCGCCCGGTCGCTCGCCTCGCCAGTGCCACCGGTAGGAGGCCGGAAGTAGACGCTGGTGTTGATGCCCGAGCGGATGAGGACGTTCTTGGTTTCGGACATCGCCCCGTCGTCGAACTGGACCTGTACCGTGTGCTGACCGGCGGGCAGCTCGATGCGGCGCGCGGGGGTCTTGTTGTCGGTCGGTCCGCCGTCGACAACCACCGTGCCGCGCGGCGTGGAGGCCACGCCGAGGAAGCCGGTCAGCGTCTCGGCCGAGCCCTCTGCCACAGGTGCTGCCTCGGCGGGCTCAGCCTTGGCCTGCGGCTTGGGCGGCGCTGCGGCAACCGCACCCATGTTCTCGAGATCGACAACCAGCACGCGGGTCTCGCCCTCGTTGAGGTTGAGGTTGAAGGTGCGCCGCTTCTCCGGCGAGGTCGAGACCACGAGCCGGAAGGTCACGTTGGAGGGGACGATCATGCCCTGCTGATCGCCGAAGACATACTCGTAGGGATAGGAGGTCTTGCCGATCTCGATCTCGGTCGCATCGAAATTGGTAATGATGATGAGGCGGGCCTGGCCCTGACCACGGCGTGCGGCACGCGGCTTGGCCTCGAGCGGGCTCGGTGCCACGGGAACCGACAGGCTCACCAACAGCAGGGCGAGCGCGAGCCGTGCGGCACGGGTGGCGAGGCGAGCGAGGGGGTTGCGATACACGCGCGTTCTCCGAGGAGGGATGATGCGAGCGCCGTAGCCGCTCACCCCGCTACGAGCAACGAAGCGCCGGCCTAGCGGTCGAACAGCTTCGGGTCGTCGTTCAGGAGCTTGCCCATGAGCCCACCCATCACGCCATGCGCCACCATGAGCGCCGCGCCGGCAACCAGCCCGCCGAGCACCTGAAGCAGCGGCAGGGAGACACTGCTGATGACCTCGCTCAGACCTGCGAAGACGATGAAGAGCGAGACCCCGCCTAAGAAGACCACCAGAAGGTAGGGCGACAAGACCGAGACGATGCGGCCGAGCACGGTGCCGAAGGCAAAGACCTTGGTCGGTGCACCCGACTTGACCGCGTAGGCGAGCGCCATGGGCCAGTAGGCGAGCGGCAAGGCGAGGAGACAGGTAATCATGAGGGGCATCGTCGGATCCGTCGCGCCGGGCGCCGTCTTGGTGCCGAGCCAACCGAGACTGGCGCCGCCAAGCAGCATCGCGCAGACCACGAGCGGGGTCGCGTTGAGCAGGAACGGGACCATGCCCGTAACGGCGGGCGGAGCATCTACATCCTTCTCTCCCTCCAGCGTGGCCCGCATGCAGGCCGCGAAGATGCCAAAGGCAAAGGCGACCGTTCCCAACATACCGATGAGCATGAGCGGGAGCCCCGCAAAGGGCATCACATGGCCGACGCCCACGCCTAGGTAGCCGATCAGCCCGAAGAGCGCCCCGAAGCCCACCCAGGCATAGCCCGATGGTTGGAGCGGAAGCGTGAGGCAGTAGCCGATGCTCTCGTTGAAGCTCTTGTCTGCGAGAGGTCCTCTGCGGATGGAGGCTTTGGGCTGAGGAGCGGAGCGCCGACCGCTCGCTGCATCGGCGCCCGATTCGGCTGGCGCGAGCGAGAGCGGGGGGCGGGCGGCCGCACTTGCCCCCGAAAGCTCTCGTCGGCCTGCTGCCGCCAAATCGACCTTGGGCAACCCAGACGAGGGCGCACCAGGCGCAGGCTCGTTCGTTGGGGCGTAGGAGCCGCTGAAGACATCGAGCGCGCCGCCGAGCCCAGGAACGCGGGAGGCGTCGTTCGGGTCGCCGGAAGGCAGAGCCGCGACGGATCCCGTGGCCCGTACGACGGCACCGCTCGATCCCTGATCGACCGCAGGGAGGTTGGCACTCGGCGACAGGAGCGCGAGCGCGCTGCCGGTGCCCCGCGCCCAGGGTTGCCGAACAGCGGAGGCCGTGGCGGCAGGGGCGGCAGGGGCGCGGTCGGGTTCGATGGCACCGGTGCTCATGCTGACGCCGAGCGGATCGAGAGCGAAGTCGAGCGGATCGCCGAAGAGGATGTCATCGGCTGCATCGAGCCCTGCCTCGGGGGATCCTCCGAAAAGCGACGCAGCCATCTCGTCCACGGCGTCGAGGGAGCGGTAGGCAGCCACGGGCGGTGCAGGCGCATGCACGGGCGCGGGTTCACTGAAATAGGCCGCGATCGATGGCGACTGGGGGACCGATCCCGTCTCGATGACCAGCCTGCGGTTGGGTCCTGCACCAAGCATCGGCTGCGCCAGAGGCGATGGCTCAGCGGTCGATGTTCCCCTCTGGCCGCTTGTCTCGAGAGACTCTGCGCCGCCAACGCCGCTCGCTTTCGAGAGCGGCTGGTCGAAGCCTTCGTCGGCCGCAACGGGCAGGCCTTGAAGGCTTTCCGAGGCCGACTCCGCCGCGTCGTCGTCGCTCCAACCCTCACCCGTCGGCAGCGCGTCGAGCTCCTCGTCGAGGAAGCCGCTTGATCCCTCGACAACGGCGGCCGAACCAGATGGACGCGACCGCTCGATGATCGGCACCGAACCGGAGGCCCGTGGGCCAACGACCGCGCCCGAGAGCTGGTCGACCCGGGCCTTGGCAAGCCCGATGCGCGCAAGTTCGTTCGCACCTGACGGCTCGCTCACGCGAACCGTAGGCACAGACGTTGTCACAACAGGCGAAGTGATGGCTACAGGTACAGCTGGCGGCGTGGGCGCTAGTGCTGCCACAGCGCGGCCAAGCGGAAGCGAAGCTCCCTCGCCAGACGAGGGGCGGAACTCTCCGATGGCGCCCATGAAGGTAAAGGCTCCGTTGAACTTCCTGAAGTCGCCCTCAGCGACACCCTTACGGATGGCGGTGGGCATGCGCGCCACCACCTTCTCGGCCTGGTCCATGGGGACACCGAAGACCTGCGAGAGCGCCTCCGCGGGTGTTGCTCCGGCTTTGGGTCCCTCCGGAAATCCGATGAGTACAACGTCGAACAAGGCTGTCACGCTTCCTCCAGCGAGAGCGACGAGCGACTGTACAACGAAGCGGCCTCTCCGACAATCGCGGAAATCGAGCGGTTGCCGATGCGCTGCAGCAGACCGAGCGCGATGTCCCGCGGCATAAGCGGACCCTCGTAGATGAAGCCCGAGTAGACCTGCACGAGCGAGGCGCCGGCCCGGATCATCTCGAAGGCCTCCGCGGCGTTGCTGACGCCGCCCACGCCAATGATGGGCAGGCGGCCCTGCAGCCGCAGGTAGAGGCGGGCAACTACGCGACGGCTGATGGCAGTCAGGGGTGCACCGGATAGGCCGCCGGCACCCAGCGCCGCGACCTCTGACGCGGGCGTCGCGAGCCCTTCGCGGCCGAGCGTCGTGTTGGTCGCGATGATACCGGCCACAGCGTGCTGAAGCACGAGGTCGGCGATTCCGTCGAGCTGCTCGTCGTCGAGGTCGGGCGCAATCTTCACCAGCACCGGCTTCTCGGCTCCTCCTGAAGCGAGCGCGAGCGCCCGATTCTCTGCACAGACCGCTGCGAGCAGCTCACCCAGAGCGTCGGCATTCTGCAGCCCTCGAAGACCCGGCGTGTTGGGCGAACTGACATTGACCGCGATGTAGTCGGCGCCGGCCCAGACCTCTCGGAGCGCAGCCAGATAGTTGTCGTTCGCTGCCTCGTTGGCGACCTCTTTGTTGCGCCCGATGTTGACGCCCAGCTGGTAGCCTTCGCCGCGGCGTTCGAGCCGACGGCCTGCCGCAGCGGCCCCGTCGTTGTTGAAGCCGAAGCGGTTCAGCAGCGCCCGGTCCGGTGCGAGCCGGAAGAGTCGAGGCTTTGGGTTCCCAGGTTGCGCGAGCGCCGTCACGGTCCCCACCTCAATGGAGCCGAAGCCGAGCGCCCCCAGACAGGCATGCCACCTCGCCTCTTTGTCGAAGCCGGCGGCCAATCCCAAGGGCGTCTCGAAGTCGAGCCCGAAGCAGCTCACAGCGAGCCGCGGGTCGCTCACCTGCAGCAGTCGGCGCAGCAGTGGCGTCGCGCCGGGCACCGCACAGAGGGCCGCAAAGATCGTCATCGACAGATGATGCGCACGCTCCGGGTCGAGCCGGAAGAGGACCGCGCGAATGCATCGCCAGAGGAGCGTCATAAGGTGAGCCTGCAGCAGGCGCGTCCCAACTGCTGAGACGCCCGCGCGGAGGTAGACCGATCCGTACGAATCCTCAACCTTCCCATGCACCGCGCAACCTCATGCGTTGACAGGGGGGGGCGCGGGTGGCAGTTTCGCACTCCCCCTCGACGACGCCTGCCCGGACCGGATGCCTGCTCCTGCACTGAGACTTCTCCTGCTGCCCTTTGCGGCGCTCGGCGACGAGGCGTCGCTGGGCGTCTGGGCACGCCAGCTCCCCCAGCTGTTGAGCCGGTCGCTTGCAGGCTCGGTTGCCACCGTCGCACCGCTCTGGCGCGACGCCCACTCCGGGCGGTTGGTGCGGTCCGAGGGGGCGTTGCCAGCCAGCGTGCTCAGCGGCGAGGGCGAGGCAGCGGGGGCCGACTGGGTGCTCACTGGGGCGGTGGCGCAGACCGACGAGGGGCTGCGAGTCGACCTTCGCCTGCACGCGATGCATGACCCAGACGCAGCGCAGGCCTGGTGCCTCCCCTTTGCGCATGGCAGCGAGGGCGCAGCCTTTGCGGGACTCGTGGGGCAGATCGCAGCCCGGCTCGCCCTCCCCGAGCCGCTGCCGGAACTGCTGGCCGCCGAGCCGCTATGGCCGCTGTTGTGTGATCTCGAGGTTGAGTCGGAGTTGAGTGCGGCTGGCAACGCCGGACTCGCCAAGCCGACCTTCGCCTGGAGCCACCTTCGGGCTGCCGCCGCCTCTTCGCCCGCCCCTGCCTGGGTCGACCGCCGGCTGGCCGAACGCCGCCTGCTCCTGCAGCGCATCGCCCCCGAACTCCTCCCCGCCTTCGACGGCGCTGGCGCTGGCGCCGCGCCCCCTACCCACGACCTCTCGACAGACGAGGTACTGCTGTTGCTCGGCATCTCGAGCACCGCAACGCCCCCCTCCCCGCACGGATGACACGGCTGCCATGAAGAACCTTCGAATCACTCCGCTGCTCCTGCTCCTGCTGACGCTCTCACTCAGCGGCTGCTCGCTCCTCGCTTCGCCCGGTCCGATGTCGGTGAAGACGGGAACCGAGTCCATGGACTCCATCCTTCCCGACCCACAAGAGTCTCCGAGCGACCTGGCCGCGCGCGCTGAACAGGCCTTCGCACAGGGTCAGTTCCGCTCCGCCCAAGAGCAGTTCGGACGCCTCTTCGTGCTGCAGCCCGACTTCCGCGGCACGCTCGCCATCGACGGCCTCCGCGGCACCTGCCAACAGCTCGGGGACGACTGCCGCCTCATCTTCGCAAAGTACCAGTTCCTCGGCGATGTCTTCCGCGGCGCCTTCGGCTCCCGCTCCATCTGGCCGAGCCAGCAGGAGGCAGACTTCCGCTCCATCATCCAGTGCTACAACCTGGCCACGATGGGCCGCTTCAAGGAGGCCATCGACGTGGGAGCTCGCACCACCGTTGCGCCTCTGCCCGGCTTCGCACAGGCTGCGCTGGTCTGCGTCTCGACCTCCGACGAGATCTACAAGCGGGTGGCCGAAGAGCAGGCTCGCGGCGCGGCGCGGCAGCGGTGGAGGGCGGAGATTGCGGCCTTCGGCGTGCAATTCGACGGCATCTCATCTGCCGTCGCAGCCCAGGACTGGGAGCAGGTCATCACGCTCGAGACGGCCTACAATGGGCGGGCCGATGCGCTCCAGACCATGGCCTCCGATGGCACCGTTGCACGGGCCGGCGGTGAGGCCGACTTTGCCGAGGCGAGCTCCGATATCGCAGAGCTCAAGCGGACGCTCAGCCGTCAGAAGAAGCAGCTCGACGAGACCCGTCGTGCCGTCGCGACCCTGCAGTCCAACCCCGCCTACCTCGATGCTGCCGCCCAGTTCGCCAACCTCTCCATGACCGAGGGAGATCAGGCGGGTCAGGTGGCGACGCTCGAGCGTACGCTGGCCGCAAACCAACAGCCCGGTCCCGCCCAGATGCAGCTCATGATGCAGCTCGAGGCCGCCCGCGACCGCCTCCGTGAGACGCGGCGCAACCTCCGAGATATCCTCATCCGCACCAACGACTTGCGGAAGAATCTCAAGCTCGTCCCGCGCGACCGCCCGTAGGCAGCGCGACTACCAGCTCTTGACGAGCAGCTCGCCCACCGGGCCACGCTTGGCGCCCGAGGAGTTGATGCAGCGGGCGGCGCTGACCGTGACCAGGCGCCAACCTGCGTAGAGCTCGTGCATCGCCGGGACGTCGCTGTTCGACAGCATGACGAAGCAGCCGCGCCGTGCCAGCTCGGCGAAGACCTTGGCCAGTTTCACCTGCAGGTCGACATCGAAGCCGCCCGCCGCGTAGTTGGTGAAGGAGGAGGTCTTGTTGGCGGGGAAGTAGGGCGGGTCGAAGTAGACCAGGTCTCCCTCCTGCGCGCTCTCGAGGACGGCGTCGAAGGAGGCCTGCTGGATGCTTACACCGGCGAGGCGCCGCGCGACGGCGATGAGGTTCTCACGCTCATAGAGCGTAGGGTTGGGGTAGCTGCCGATGGGCACGTTGAAGTCGCCGCGACGGTTCTCGCGGTAGAGGCCGTTGAAGCAGGTCTTGTTGAGGTAGATGAAGAGGGCGGCGCGATCGACGAGCGTCCGTGTCTGGCCGTCGTTCATCCTGCGACGGCTCTGGGTGTAGTGCTCTTGGCTGTGGCGGCGACGGTGGGCGTCGAGCCGCTCCATGACGGCGTCCGGGTCGTCTGCGACCGCTTGGTAGGCCTCGATGAGCCGCGGGTTGATGTCGGAGAGGACGGCGCGGTCGGGAGCAAGGTGAAAGAAGACCGCGCCGCCGCCGAGGAAGGGCTCGTAGTAGGCGCCAAACTCGGTCGGGAAGTGGTCTGCATACTGGGCGATGAGCCGGCTCTTTCCGCCTGCCCACTTGATGAAGGGGGCGGCGGCAGGCGCGCGGGGGACCACGGGGCTGGAGGGCGGTGTGCCGGAGCGGGATCGAAGGGTGATGGAGTCCACGAGACAGGCCTCGTTCGAGAGATGAACGAGCGGGCGGTACGGGTGGGTCGGAGGCGGGTCAAAAAATCGAAATGCGATAATTTTCAAGCACTTGATGTTCGATCTTTTGCCAACATTGCATTGTGCACGGGCCGAGATCGGCGAGCAAGTTTTCGACGGCGACAATGGAGCAGTGGGTTGGCAGCCGGCGCAAAGACAGATACATATGTTCAGTCTTTCGGAGCAGGTGCGATGGGTGCGTTGGCGGCAGAGGAGTTTGGAGGGGTGCAGGCGGCAGAGCCGGCGGGCGAGCAGGCTGCGGCAGCGGGGCAGTGCTGGTCGTTCGGCGCGCTCACGGGGCGGCTCGTAGAGGTCACCCACCGCGGCGCCGGCACCTCGATGACCTGGGCGACCGAGCTACTCTGGCAGGCGCAGGAGGCGGGTGAACCGACGGCCTGGATCTGCACCGGTAACCGCCTCCCCTTTGCCCCCGACCTTCTACGATACGGGGTCGATCTGGAGGCCTGCCCCGTGGTCCGCACCACGAGCGCTCAGCAGGCTGCGGTCTGTGCAGACAAGCTGCTCCGCTCGGGCGCCTTCGGGCTGGTGGTCCTCGATCTGGGCGAACGGGCCGACATCCCCACGCCGCTGCTGGGGCGACTCACAAAGCTGGCGCAGACCCACAGCGCAGCCGTCGTGATGCTGACCGAAGGCGAGGCTGCAAGCGCGGCGCTGGGCTCTCTCGTCTCGCTCCGGCTGCTGGCAGAGCGGGAGGTGGCCACGGCGGGGGGCGATACAGAGCTCCGGCTGACTGCCGTCAAAGACAAGCGGGCCGGCCCGGGCTGGAACGACAGCCTGCAGGTGCAGCAGCCGCTGGGTTTGAGATAGTTTTGGAGTCGCCCAGACTTGGAGCGCCTGCGGGAAACGGAGCGAACCGCTCGCCTTGCCACGAGGCCGCTCGGGGGAGTAGCCTTGGCAGACTCCCTACCCCAAATGGCCCCTCCCTTTGCTGGAACCCAAAGCACAACGCATTGTCGAAGCGGCGATGGAGCTCGCAGAAGAGGGCGGCTTTTCGGCCGTCCGTTTGCGCGATGTTGCCGCGCGGGCCGATGTGGCGCTCGGCACCCTCTATGCCCGCTTTCAGGGCAAGGAGGAGATCCTGCTGGCAGGACTCGAGCAGGCGACCGAGGCCTTCGAGACCATGTTGAACCAGGAGCGGGTGGATGGCGTAGACCCGCAGGAGCGGCTCGGCGTCTTCTTCGGCATCGCCTCGCAGGCGCTCTTCTCGCGGCCCCACTTTGCGCAGGCCGTGGTGCGCGCGACCGCCGCCGGCGAGGTGGGCGTCGCCAGCCGCATCATCTCCTACCAGGAGCGGATGAGCCGGATGATTGTGTCGGCCATGCAGGGCTGCTCGCCGAGCGAGGTGGAGGTTGGCAGCAACGCGGGGGCCTTTGCGGTGGCGGCGATGCTACAGTCGCTCTGGTTCGGCGCCTTGGTCGGCTGGGTGAGCGGCGCGCTGACGGAGGAGCAGGTGCTTTTGCAGATGCGTCAGGCCATTCGGGTGGTCTGGGCAGGTAGGCAGTCTGCCGAGCCGGCGTGATGTTGCGAAGAGAATCGACACGCTTGGCGCCTACACCTTGAACGTGAACATCACCCCCTGAGGGTCGTCGCGCTGATTGAAACATGTTCTAGCGCGTGTTAGTTCCGCTCCCGTCTGAGGCCTATGGCCTCCTCGAACTGCGGAGCGGACGATGGCTCGATTTGATGGCAAGGTGGTGGTGGTGACGGGTGCTGCGTCGGGTATCGGACGGGCGACGGCAATTCGTCTGGCAGAAGAGGGCGGCCAGGTGCTCGCTTGCGACTGGGACTTCGAGCGGGTGACCGAGACCGTGAAGCTCATCACCGATGCCAGCGGGCAGGCTCGGGCGATGAAGACCGATGTGTCGAACTACGAGGCCTGCGGCGAGCTGATCGCAGCGGCCGTGGCCTGGGGCGGCAAGCTCGACGTGCTGGTGAATGTGGCCGGCGTTGGCGGCTTCGTGCACACCACCGAGGAGACGCCCGAGAACTTCACGCGGACGCTGGGCGTCAACCTGCATGGCCCCTTCAACACGGCCCGTCACGCCCTTCCCCACCTGCTGGAGAGCCAGGGCAACATCGTGAATGTGGCCTCGATTGCCGGCCTCGAAGCCCACCCCTACGCGGCCGCCTACTGCGCCTCCAAGGGTGGTGTGGTCATGCTGACCAAGGCGCTAGCGATGGAGTATGCGAGCCGTCAGGTGCGTGTGAACGCGGTCTGCCCCGGCGGCATCAAGACCCCCTTCATCAAGAACTTTAAGCCGATGGAGGGCAGCGACGTGACGCTGATGATGCGGATGATGAGCATCATCGGTCGCTACGGTCAGCCGAGCGAGGTCTCTTCTGCGATTGCCTTCTTGGGCTCTGATGAGGCCTCCTTCATCACGGGCGAAGTGATGCGGGTAGACGGCGGCGCGACGCTCTAAGGGGCGGCGGCGGCAGAGCGAAGCGCCTTGACATCGTCGGGGGCGAACGGCAGGAATAGGGTACGCTAGAACGCGTTCTAGTCCCCCCCAAACCTGCTGAGAGGTCGCGATGTCGTTTAAGGTAGCCAGCGTTGAAGAATACTTCTCCACCCTCGACAAGCGCTTCGTGGAAGCGGGCGCCAAGGGCGTGTCTGCGGTGTTCCAGTTCGACCTTGCCGAGGCCGGCATTCATCACGTGGAAGTGAAGGACAACGGGATGTCGTACGCCAAGGGCGCGCACGCTGCTCCGACCACGACCATCAAGATCACGGGCGAGAACTTCGTGAAGATGTCGAACGGCGAGCTCAGCGGCCAGATGGCCTACATGACGGGCAAGATGAAGATCTCGGGCAGCATCCCGATGGCGATGAAGATGAAGGAGATCTTCCCGCAGGTTGGCGGCTAATTCCTTTTTGACGAGCGGAGTGTCCATGCAGTCGTTTGAACTCTTCATCGACGGGGCGTGGCGCCCCGCAGCAACTGGCGAAACCTACGAGAGCATCAACCCGGCCAACGAAGAGGCCTGGGCGGTGATTTCGGCGGGCGGAACGGCCGACGTGAACGCAGCAGTGGCAGCGGCGCGGCGGTCGTTCGATTCGGGCGTCTGGCGCAACAAGCCGGCGTCTGAGCGTGCAGCGGTCCTGCGGAAGATGGCCGAGATGCTGGTCGACCGTCAGGACGAGATCGCGCTCTACGAGGTGCAGGACAGCGGCGGTACCTTCCGCAAGGCCAACATGGCCGACATCCCTGCCTCGATGCAGACGCTTACCTACTACGCCGACCTGATCGAGGGCTTTGTCGCCGAGACCGAGGATGCGGAGTTTGTGCCCGTTGAGTCGCGCAACCTGGTCATCAAGCAGCCGATCGGTGTGGTTGCGGCGATTACGCCGTGGAACTTCCCGCTCGCAGCCGCGACCTGGAAGGTGGCGCCTGCCCTCGCGGCCGGCTGCTCGATCGTGCTCAAGCCCTCGCCGCTCACTCCGGTGAGCACGCTCATTCTGGCGGAGATCGCCTTTGCCTGCGGTGTTCCCGCCGGCGTGCTGAACGTCATTGCAGGTCCGTCGGACGAGCTCGGCGCTGCGCTGGTGAGCCACCCGGACATCGACAAGATCGCCTTCACGGGCTCGTCGAAGGTGGGCCAGGCGGTGATGCGGATTGCGGCCGATCGCCTCAAGCCGGTCACGCTGGAGCTTGGCGGCAAGTCGGCCAACATCATCCTCGAGGATGCCAACCTCGACGGCGCCATCCGTGGCGCGCTCTTCGCGACCTTCTTCCACAGCGGCCAGATCTGCCAGTCGGGCACCCGTCTGCTGGTGCACCGTTCGCTGGTCGCCGAGGTCTCGGCGCGGCTGGTCGAAGAGGCAAAGAAGATTGCTGTCGGCGACCCGATGGACATCATGAACACCTTCGGCCCGCTCATCAGCGAGCGGCAGCGGGGCACCGTGGAGCGCTATGTTGCGCTGGCGCGCGAAGAGGGTGCGACCTGCCTGCTGGGCGGCAAGCGGCCCGAGGCCTTCGACAAGGGCTACTACTACGAGCCGACCATCTTCGGCGACGTGACGAACCAGATGAAGGCGGCGCGCGAAGAGATCTTCGGGCCCGTGGTCTGCATCATCCCCTTCGACACCGACGACGAGGCCATCGCGATCGCCAACGACAGCCTCTACGGCCTCGCGGGCGCCGTCTGGACGGCGGATGTGGAGCGCGGTCTCGCGCTGGCCCGCCGCATCGACGCAGGCACGGTCTGGGTGAATGACTACCACCTGCTCAACCCGAAGTACCCCTTCGGCGGCTTCAAGCAGAGCGGCTTCGGTCGCGAGCTGAGCCACGAGGGTCTGGCCATCTTCCAGCAGACCAAGCACATCCATGTGGGGCAGCCCACGGATTCGGACACGAAGATCTACTTCAACCTCGTGGTTGATTGAGCAGAGGCGGCCGCCCTCACCGGGGTGGTCATTCTGCCGCAACAGTCACAGACGGAGAGCGAGCATGCAGCAGCCGATCGATGGCGTCCTCGAGGCGCCCTATGTGATGGAGTACACCTACCGGCGTTCGCTGGGGCCGGTGATGAGCGCCTTCTTTACGGCGCTGCGTGACGGTCGGCTGCTCGGTGCGCGGACCGCTTCGGGCAAGCTGGTGGTACCGCCGCTGGAGTGGGACCCGGAAACGGGTGCTGCGATTGCGGGGCTGGAGCCGGTAGCCGAAGAGGGCGTTGTGACGGCGGCGACCTGGGTGGCCGCGCCTGAGGCACGCCACCTGCTGCAGGAGCCCTTCGCCTATGCGCTGATCCAGCTCGATGGCGCGAGCACGGCGATGCTGCATGCGGTGGCCTGCGCGTCGCTCGAGGCCTGCCCGGTTGGCACGCGGGTGAAGCTGGTCTGGTCGGAGAGCCGGACGGGCAGCCTGCGCGACATCCGCTGCTTTGAACCTGTGAAGTGAGGAGGAGCGATGTCTGAAGCAACCAAACCTGTGGTCAAGGATGTGACCACGATGGCGGCGCCCGTGTCGCTCAAGTTCCGCGCGCGGGCCGGCAAGGACCTGTCGCGCTTCCTGCGGGGCATGAAGGAGAGGCGCATTGTGGGTCGGGTCTGCCCCTCCTGCAACTATGTCTATGTTCCGCCGCGCGGCGCCTGCCCTACCTGCGGCTGCCCGATGGGTGATGAGCGGGTGCTGCCGGAGACGGGGACCATCACCACCTTCTGCATCGTCAACATCCCCTTCGAGGGGCAGAAGCTCAAGCCGCCCTATGTGTGCGCCAGCGTGCTGCTCGACGGCGCCGATGTTGCGCTCTTCCACTTGGTGGGTGGCTGCGACGTGAACGATGTCCGGATGGGCATGCGGGTTCGCGCGGAGTGGGTCGATGAGGCCGACGCAGAGCTCTCGCTCGAGACCATCCGCTACTTCGTTCCGACCGGCGAGCCCGACCGTCCGCTCGCCCAGATCCGGGAGCACATCTGATGTCTACCTACAACACATCTCGCGAGGAGATCGCGATTGTCTCGTTCGTGGAGTTGACGCCGGCTGAGGCGTCGCAGCTCGATGAGATCGAGACCATTCAGACGATTGTGTCGCGTGCCACCGATGGCGCCGGCATCGCGCGCGACCGGATCGGCTTCACGGTCTCCGGCAGCTGCGACATGCTCGTTGGCCGCCCCTTCTCGTGGATCATGGCCATGGATGGCGCGGGCGTGTCGAAGCCCATCGAGGAGTCGCACGTGGAGATGGATGGTGCCTGGGCGCTCTATGAGGCTTGGGTACGGCTCCAGCATGGCGATATCGACGCGGCGCTGATCTACTCGTTCGGTGCGAATGCGGCGGAGGACCTGATGCAGGTGCTCGCGCTTCAGCTCGACCCCTACTACCTGGCGCCGACGGGCATCAACGCGGCCGAAGTGGCGGCATTGCAGGCGAGCGCGATGTTGGCGGGCGGCGCGACCGAGAGGCAGTTTGCCGAGGTTGCGGTTCGGGCCGGGCTTGCGGTTTCGGTGGAGGCTGCGCTGGCGGAGCCCTACACAAACCGTCCGCTTCGGGCGAGCGACCTCCCCCGCTTCTCGGATGGCGCAGTGGCGATGGTCATCGCCCGCGGCGACTATGCGCGATCTGTCTGCGCGCGACCGGCCTGGATTCAGTCGATGGCCCACATCGCCGACTCGCACAGCCTAGGCGTGCGTGACCTGTCGAAGGCGCCGTCGCTGGAGAAGGCTGCGCGTCTCGCGGGTGTGGGCGAAAAGCCGACCGACCTCGTGGAGGTCCATGCGCCCTTTGGTCCGCAAGAGGTCCTCGCCATCGAGGCGCTCCGCGCAGCCGGCCTGCATGGCACGGCTGCACTCAACCCGAGTGGCGGCACCCGCGCCGCCCAGTCGGTCATGGTTGCGGGGCTTGCTGCCATCGGTCGCGCCGCATCGGCCATTCATCGTGGCGAGGCGAGCCGCACCGTGGGCCACGCCTCTTCGGGGCCGGCTCTTCAACACAACCTGATTGCCGTCCTGGAGGAGAGGTCATGAAGCAGCGCTGCGCAGTACTTGGCATTGGCCAGACGCACCACGCGGCGAAGCGTGGAGACCTCTCGATGTCGGGCCTTGTCCGCGAAGCAGCGCTGCGTGCGCTGGAGGATGCGGGCATGACCTTCGACGAGATCGATGCGGTCGTGATGGGCAAGGCCCCCGACTTCTTCGAGGGTGTGATGACGCCGGAGCTCTACTTGGCGGATGCGCTCGGTGCGGCCGGTAAGCCGGTCTTCCGCGTGCACACGGCCGGTTCGGTGGGCGGCTCGACGGCCATCTATGCGGCCCACCTCATCACCTCGGGCATTCACAAGCGGGTGCTCACGATCGCCTGGGAGAAGCAGTCGGAGAGCAACGCGATGTGGGCGCTCTCGCCGAAGTATCCCTTCTCGCCGCCGACGACGGCCGGTGCGGGCGGCTACTTCGCCCCCTTCGTGCGGGCCTACATTGAGTTCACTGGCGCCCCCGAGCACATCGGCTGGCAGGTGGCCTACAAGGACCGGATTCACGCGCTCAAGAACCCCTACGCCCACCTTCAGATGCCGGACATCACCATCGACATGGTGAAGAACTCTCCCGTGCTCTGGGACCCCATCCGCTACCTCGAGACCTGCCCCTCTTCGGATGGCGCAGGCGCGATGATCTTGGTCTCGGAGGATGTGGCCGAGGCGAGCGGCAAGAAGGTTGCCTGGGTGCATGGCACCGCGAACCGGACCGAGGCGATCCTCTATCCCCGCCGTAATCAGGTGTTGCCCAGAGCCGGCTCGGACTGCGCCAAGGCACTCTACAAAGAGGCCGGCATCACCGACCCGAAGCGGGAGATCGACACGGCCGAAATCTACGTGCCCTTTGCCTGGTTCGAGCCGATGTGGCTCGAGAACATCGGGCTCGCCGACGCCAACGACGGCTGGAAGATGGTGGACGCGGGCGACACGATGCTCGGCGGCCGGCAGCCCATCAATCCGTCGGGCGGCGTGCTCTCGTCGAACCCCATCGGTGCCTCGGGCATGCTCCGTTTCCTCGAGGCTGCGCATCAGGTGCGGGGCACCGCGGGCGAGCATCAGGTGGAGGGCGCGAAGAAGGCGCTCGGCCATGCCTACGGCGGAGGCTCTCAGTACTTTGCGATGTGGATTGTAGGCGCCGAGAAGCCCTAGTCCGAAACAGTTCTCTCTTACGACGACAGGTTCTTTATGCACTTCAATATCGCCGACCTCTACGAGAGCGTAACCGACGTGGTCCCCGACCGGACTGCTCTCGTCAGCGGCAGCGCCCGCTTCACCTTCGCCGAGCTCGACACGCGTGCCAACCGGCTCGCGCACGCGCTGGCAGATCGCGGCCTCAAGGCTGGCCAGCACCTCGGCCTCTACCTCTACAACGGTGAGGAATACATGATTGCCATGCTCGCGGCCTTCAAGCTGCGGGCGGTGCCGATCAATGTGAACTACCGGTATGTTGCCGAGGAGCTGAAGTACCTGGTGCACGACGGCGACCTGACGATGCTTTTTGCGGAGTCGGACCTCGCAGGCGAGGTGAGCGGTGCGCTGGCGGAGAAGACGCCCGTCACGACGGTGGTCTGGACGGAGGCGGGGAACTCAGGCCGTCCCGCGCCTGCGATCGCGGGCGTGGAGACCGGCTGGTTCCGCGACTTTGCGGCGCACGACAATGGCGGTCGCGACTTCGAAGAGCGGTCGGACGACGACCTCTACATCGTCTACACGGGCGGCACGACGGGCATGCCCAAGGGCGTGATGTGGCGCCAGGCCGACATCTTCTATGCGGGTCTTCAGGGAGGTCGCCCGGGCGACGATCCCGTGAGCCATCCGAGCGAGGTTGCGGCGCACATTGCGGCCGGCAACACGAGCCCGACCTGCATCTCGCCGGCTGCTCCGCTCATTCACGGAGCGGCGCAGTTTGCCTCGTGGATTGCGCTCATGACGGGCGGCAAGGTGGTGCTGACGCCAGGCCGGAGCTTCGACGCTACGCTCACGCTGGAGTCGATCTCGCGCGAGGCTGTGGGCGTGCTCAACCTGGTGGGCGACGCGATGGCGCGGCCCTTCGCGGAGATGCTCGAGGCCAACCCCGGCAAGTATGATCTCTCGAACCTCTACGTGGTGACTTCGGCGGGCGCGGTGCTGTCGGAGCATGTGAAGCAGAAGCTCAAGAAGCTGCTGCCCTACACGATGATTCTGAACAACTTCGGGGCGTCGGAGACGGGACACCAGGGCACGGCGCTCGACACGGGCGAAGGCGGTCCCGTGAAGTTCTTCATGCTCGGCGACAACACCGCGGTGCTCGACGAGGATATGCAGCCGATTGCCCCCGGCGATCCGCGCATCGGCAAGCTGGCGCGCACTGGCCACATCCCGCTCGGCTACTACAAGGCGCCCGAGAAAACGGCGGCCACCTTTGTGCACGACAAAGAGGGGCGCCGCTGGGTCATCCCGGGCGACTTTGCGACCATCGACGAGGAGGGCATCATCACGCTGCTCGGTCGCGGCGCGGTCTGCATCAACACGGGCGGCGAAAAGGTCTTCCCCGAAGAGGTGGAAGAGGCGCTCAAGGGCCATCCCGCGATCTACGACGCAGTTGTTGTTGGCGTTGCCGACCCTCGCTGGGGCGAGCGCGTCACCGCGCTCCTCAAGGTCCGCGACGGTGTGACCGTTACGCCCGATGAGGTCATCGCCCACTGCCGGACCAAGGTGGCGGGCTACAAGGTGCCGCGCGACGTTTGGTTCGTGGAGTCGATGGAGCGGCACCCGAGCGGCAAGCCGGACTACCGCTGGGCGAAGACGACGGCGGCGGCGCTGGCAGCGGGATGAGCGAGCTTGCGAAGGGACCGCTGACGCGGGATTTCTGGGAGATACCCGAAGAGGTCGCCGACCCGCAGTGGGCGGGGCGCCGCAAGGTGTCGGAGGCGACGCGCAGGGTGGCCCACAAGGTGGTGGTGACCTTCGCGCCGCCCGAGGTGCTCGCGAAGGCGGCGGCGCTCATCAACGAGGCTGCTGCGCTGCTTGAGGGGCATCCGGAGTGGAGCGTGAAGCAGGCCTACGAGGGCGGGCAGCTGAGCCAGTCGCCGCAGCAGTATGCCGACCGGCAGTCGATCATCGGGCGGGCCAACCCCTTTGCGCCGCCGCTGCGGCTGCGTCGTGAGGGCGAGGAGGTCATCGGCGAGGTGGTCTTCGAGCATGCGCATGGCGGCGCGCCCGGCTGGGTGCATGGCGGCCTGGTTGCCACCATCTTCGACCAGGCGATGGGCTATGTGCTCATCACGAACGGCTACCCCTGCGTCACCGCCAGCATGGAGGTGAAGTTCGAGAAGCCAACGCGGCTTCACACCGGGCTGGTGCTTCGTGCCCGTGAGGTTGGTCGCGAGGGCAACCGGGTGAAGGTGCACGCCGACCTCTGGGACGGCGAGCAGCGGCTGGCACAGTCGCGGGGCGAGTTTGTGCAGCTCGATGCGGCCCGGTTCCGCAAGATTGCGCTGCAGCAGAAAGAGAGCTGACGGGTCAGCCTTCGAGGAAGGCTGAGACGGTGGTTCGCCAGCGGTCAGGCAGCTCGATGGGGATGGTGTGGCCGGCGCCGGTCCAGACCTCGTGCTGTGCGTTCAACAGCGATGCGAGGCGGGTCGCAGACTCGGCCGAGACGAGCGGGTCTTCGAGCGAGGTGATGAGCAGCGCGCGGGCTGTGACGGCCGCTGCGTCGAGGTCGGCGGGCGGGTAGCCGGTCATGCCTTCGAGGAGTGCGACGAGGCCGTCGGGCTGGTTGCGCTGCACGGTGGCTCGGACGAGCGGTTCGAGTTGGCCGTCGAGCTCGCCGAGGAAGCGGGCGCCGAGGATGGTGGGGATGCTGGCCCAGGCGAGGGCCTCTACGCTGCCGAGCCGGAGGATGTGGCGCCAGGATTCGATGATGGCGCGGCGGCGGCCGTCTGCGTCGGCGCCCGTGGAGGTGAGGATGAGGCTGGAGGTCATCTCGGGCGCGGCGGCGGCGAAGGCGAGCGCGACGCGGGCGCCGTGGCTGAAGCCGCAGATGTGGGCCTGTGAGATGTCGAGGCTGTGGAGGAGCTCGCGGAGGTCTTCGACGTGGCCGGCGAGCGTGAGCGGGCTGGTTCCGAGCGTGCTGCGGCCCTGTCCGCGGGCATCATAGACGACCAGGCGGAAGCGGTCGCGGAAGGCGCGGGTGTGGCTCATCCAGTTGGCCGTGGACTGGGAGAGACCGTTGAGAAAGACGAGCGCGGGGCCTTCGCCGTGGGTCTCCGCGTAGAGGGTGTAGCCGCCTGGCCGGTCGAGGTGGTGCTGCATCGGGAGAGCGGGGCGTGGAGAGCGGGTTGCGACGCGCTTGGCAGTGTCGGGAGGAGTGGTTACCAGATAGGCCTCATGCACTCCACGAAACCCGCAGCACGACGCCTCCTGACCGCCCTGGCGGGGCTTGCCTGCGCGGCGCTGGTGTCGGGCAGCGCGCCGCCGCGCGGCGACCTCATGGTGGTGGCAACCTACCTTCCGCAATGTGCCTACGGGCTGGGCTACGAGCAGCCGCTGCGCGCAGAGCTCCGGACGAACGGTCAGGTGGTGGCGGTGGCGGAGACGGCGGGGACCTTCACGGGGCCTGGTTCGCTGAGTCTCTCGTTCTACGCGAGCGATGTTCCCGAGGGGAACTACCGGCTCCATCTGGGCCGCTGCCCGGGCCTGCGCACCGACCCGAAGGGGGCGGTGGCCTGCGCGCCGATCAGCTGGTTCAAGGAGCTCGATCTCGGCACCCTCTCGCCGCGCGGGGCAACGCAGCCCGTCGCTGTGAAACTTCCCCCGCTCGGCGCCCGCTGCCTGTCGGTAGCGACCCGCTCTCCGCTGCTGCCCGAGGGCAGCGCGCAACCCAAGTGACGACTCACCCACGCAAGGCAGCAGACAGCATGCATCTTCCCTACTTCGAATATTTTGGCATCGATGCCGACCTCGGCCGCAAGGTGCTTTCGCGCGCCCTCTCGCGTGGCGGCGACCACGCCGACCTCTACTTCGAGCACCGGGTCTCGGCCGTGATGGTGCTCGACGACGGGCGCATCCAGGAGATTGACCGGGCCATCAACCTGGGCTGCGGCGTGCGGGTGCTCGCAGGCGACGCGACGGGCTATGCCTACACCGAGGACCTCTCCTCCGAAGGGCTGCTTCGGGCGGCGGAGACGGCCTCTTCGATCGCCATGGGCGGCGGGCTCGAGCGGGGCATCGAGCTGCACGGTGTGCCGGCGCTTTCGCTCTACCCGATTGGGCAGCCCACCTTCGAAGCAGACGCGCTGAGCAAGCTCGATCTGCTGCGCCGTGCCGATGCTGCCGCGCGCAGCTACCACGAGCGGGTGAAGCGGGTGACGGTGTCGCTCGCGGAGTCGAGCAAGCAGATCCTGATCGTGACGAGCGACGGCAAGTTTGTATCGGACGACCAGCCGATGCTGCGCTTCAATGTGAGCGTGGTGGCCGAGCGCGAAGGCCGGCGCCAGACGGGCGTGGAGGGCGGCGGCGGCCGCGTGGGGCTGGAGTACTTTGCGACCCACACGCCGGAGCATCTTGGCGCAGAGGCGGCCCGCATTGCGGTGACGATGCTCGATGCGAAGGAGGCGCCTGCAGGCTCGATGCCGGTGGTGCTGGGCCACGGCGACTCGGGCATCCTGCTGCACGAGGCGATCGGGCACGGACTGGAGGCCGACTTCAACCGCAAGAAGACCTCGAACTACAGCGACCACATTGGTGACCGGGTGGCGTCGCCGCTCTGCACGATTGTGGACGACGGCCTGCTGCCGTCGAGCCGCGGCAGCATCAATGTGGATGACGAGGGCAACACGCCGACGCGCAACGTGCTCATCGAGGATGGCATCCTGCGCGGCTACATGCACGACCACCTCTCCACGAAGGCCTTTCACCTTCGCGCGACCGGCAACGGCCGGCGCCAAGACTACAAGCATGTGCCGCTGCCCCGCATGACCAACACGGTGATGATGGCCGGCCAGCACACGCCGGAGGAGATCATCGCGAGCGTGAAGAACGGCATCTTCGCGCGGTCGTTCTCGGGCGGGCAGGTCAACATCTCGAATGGTGACTTCGTCTTCTCGGTGACCGAGGGCTACCTCATCGAAGACGGCAAAATCACGGCGCCGGTGCGGGATGTGAACCTGATCGGAAACGGTCCGGACTGCCTCACGCGGGTGTCGATGGTGGGCAGCGATTTCATGCTGAGCGACGGGCGCTGGACCTGCGGCAAAGATGGCCAGTCTGTGCCGGTTGGCGTGGGCATTCCGACAGTAAAAATTGATGCCATGACAGTTGGCGGATCGAAGGTCTGACATGAACGAGATGAAGAACTTGGCATCGGATGTTGTGGAGCGTGCGAAGCGTGCAGGCGCAGACGCGGTCGAGGTCTATCTGCGGCGCGGCGTGGAGACGGAGGTCTCTGTGCGCAACGGTGCGATCGAGACGCTGCAGCAGGGGCAGCCGAAGAGCGTTGGCATCCGGCTCTGGGTGGGCGAACGGTCGGCCTCGACCTACGCGACCGACGACCGGCCGGCGGCGCTCGATGGCCTCATCCGCGGCACGCTCGACCTGGTGAAGCTGACCGACCCTGTGCCGGAGTTGGCCATCGCCGACGCTGCGCGGATGGCGACCTCGGTGCCCGACCTGGAGCTCTTCGACAGGGCCGTCGCGGAGGTTCCGGCCGACCGGAAGATTGCGCTGGCGCGTGAGACGGAAGAGGCGGGCCGCGCGGCCGACAGCCGCATCACGGTGTCGGGTGGCGCGAGCTACTCCGACCTCGCGCTGGAGCATGTGCTGGCGAACTCGCACGGGCTCTGCGTGGGCTATCGCGAGTCGTTCGCCAGCTTCGGCGTCTCGCTCATCGCCGACGATGAGGGCGGCAAGAAGCGCAACGGTTCATGGTCTACCTACGGCCGCTTTGCCTCTTCGCTCGAGTCGCCACAGTTCGTTGGCGAGACGGCGGCGAAGCGGGCTGTGCGCCAGCTGGGAGCCGGCCCGGTACCGACGCAGAAGCTGCCGGTGGTCTTCGACTCGCTAGCGGCGGGGAGCCTCACGGGGCTGCTCTTCTCGGTGCTCACGGGCGGCGCGGTGGAGCGGCGCAGCAGCTTCCTCGCCGACCTGCTCGGCGAGCTGGTGGTGGGCGACAACATCTTCCTCGAAGACAACCCGCTGCTGCTCCGCGGCCCGGGCTCGAAGCCCTACGATGGCGAGGGCGCCGCAACCGCGCCGACCACCTTCATCGAGGCCGGCCGGCTGACCACCTTCGCGCTCAACAGCTACTCCGCGCGCAAGCTCGGCATGGAGCCGACGGGCCACGCGAGCCGGCCATCGAGCGGGTCGCCGGGCGAGACGGCCTTCAACCTGTCGCTCCGCCCCGGCACGGTGAGCCAGGAGGAGATGATCGCGGCAACCCCGCACGGCTTCTTCTGCGAAGGGATGATGGGCTTCGGCTTCAATGCCTCGACGGGCGACTTCAGCCGCGGCGCCTTTGGCCGCATGATCGAGCAGGGGAAGCTGGGCGCGCCTGTGTCGGAGGTGACCATCTCCATCAACATTCGCGCGCTCTTCTCGACCATCGATCTGCTCGGCAGCGACATCGACCGGCGGCGGTCGGTGGCGGCTCCGAGCTTCCGCATTCGGGAAGCGACGCTCGCTGGACGGGGCTAGTCTTCGCGGCGGGACGGCGCGATGCGGAGCCCGCGGGCTGCTGCATCGCGGACTGTCCAAGCGAGCGCATCGCTGATGCCGCGGAGCTGTTCACGGCTGCCGGCGAAGGTGGCGTGCGTGAGCTTGAGCGGCAGCGTGACCGCGATGAGGTCGGGGAGATAGCGACCGTAAAACTCCGCTGCGCCGAGCCGCTTGCGGGCGAGAAGGAGCATGTTGCGGGTGTTGTAGAAGGCGCGGTGGTAGGGGTCGCGGTAGCTGCCGGGGCCGGGGTGGAAACAGCGGGCCTCGGGCACATAGCGGAGCTGCCAGCCGGCCTGTTCGACGCGGGCACAGAACTCGATGTCTTCGCCGCCGTAGGGGGAGAACTCTGGGTCGAGGAGGCCGACCTGGCGGAGCGCTTCGACCCGGATGAGTTGGGCTCCGCCGGTGATGAAGCCGGCCTGTGGAGCGTCGTCGAAACGGCCATCGTCGGGCTGGCCTTCGCCGCGCGCGTTGTCGAGCAGCATCGCGACCTCCGCAGGGAGGTGGCGACCGAGTTTGCGCGAGAGTTCGCCCAGGCTCGACAGGTAGTTGCGGCGCCAGGAGCCGCCGCCCGCGCGGACGAGCCGCTCGGGGCGATCGATGTCGAGGATCTTGGGACCGAAGAGGGCCGCGTTGGGATGGCGTTCGGCAGCCGCAAGGAGCCGCTCGAGCAGGTCGGGCGCAGCCACCGCGTCGTTGTCGAAGAGGAAGACCCAGCGGCGCGACTCGGCGAGTGCCGCCTCGAGCCCGAGGTTGCGGCCGCCAGCGACGCCGAGGTTGGTGTCGCTGCGAAGAACACGGGCACCAGGCGCCATCGCGCGGAGGGCGGCGGTGGCGTTCGGCTCACCGCCGTTATCAATGATGAGCAGGTCTGCGGCGGCCGTCTGCGCTGCCAAGGAGGCGATGCAGGCGGCGGTCTGGGCGAGTTCGCCCCAGTGGAGCACCACGATGAGTGGGCGCTCCGATGGGCT
This sequence comes from Deltaproteobacteria bacterium, assembly GCA_013205435.1. Taxonomy (GTDB): domain Bacteria; phylum Myxococcota_A; class Bradymonadia; order REDH01; family REDH01; genus CAIWGR01. The sequence continues at coordinate 491 of JABMMX010000269.1, read as the reverse complement.
GGCCGCAGCGGGTTGCACGCGGCCTAGTAGCGGTAGGCTTCGCCCTTGAAGGGGCCTTCAACGGGCACGCCGATGTAGTCGGCCTGGAAGCTGCTGAGCTGCGTGAGCTTGGCGCCGAACTTGGCGAGGTGGAGCCGTGCGACCAACTCGTCGAGCGCCTTGGGGAGCGTGACAACCGAGAGGCCGAGCGACTCCGCATTCTTGTGGAGCTCGAGCTGGGCGAGGACCTGGTTGGTGAAGGAGGCGCTCATGACGAGGCTCGGGTGGCCGGTGGCGCAGCCGAGGTTCACGAGGCGGCCTTCCGCGAGGATGAGGATGGAGTGACCACCGCCATTGGGGCCATGCGTGGTCTTGGTGAAGCGCCACTCGTGGACCTGCGCCTTGACCTCAATCTTCTCCACATCGCCGGTGGCGCGGAGGGCTTCGAGGCCCGCCATGTCGATCTCGTTGTCGAAGTGGCCGATGTTGCAGACGATGGCGTTGTGCTTCAT
>JABMMX010000268.1 GCA_013205435.1 Deltaproteobacteria bacterium | reverse complement strand
GGATGCCGCGGCCTCCTGCGAAGCCGACCCGGCATCCGACCCCGACGGCGACGGCTACCGCTGCGCCGCTGACTGCGCCCCAGACGACCCGACCATCAATCCAACCGCCATCGACATCTGCGGCGACGGCATCGACCAAGACTGCACAGGTCGCGCGGACGATGCGCTCGACTGCCCCGACTGCAACACCGCCACCCGCCTCGGGCGCAACTATGCGATCTGCGCCCGCGCCCGAACCTACGCGGATGCTCGGCTCGCCTGTCAGGCGATCGGCCTCGACCTCGCTGTTCCCGGGAGCCGCGGTGAGAACACCTTCTTGCAGGGGCTCCTCCCGAGCGGCGAGACGAACACCTCATGGCTTGGCTTCACCGATGCTGCCGTTGAGGGGAGTTTCCGCACCGTCGCTGGCGCGGTCCCGACCTTCACCTCTTGGGAGGCGGGTGAGCCCAACAATGCCGGCAATCAGGACTGCGTCCAGATGTACGCGAGTAGCAACTGGGACGACCTGGGCTGCGATTCGGTGCTCTCCGCCCTTTGCGAGCAGCCCTAGCTGGAGTCACCGACGAGGCCACCGACTGCGGCGTAACGCTTGGGACGCTGACCGACCACAACGACTGGGGTAACCTCACCCTCGGCGCCATGAACGACGCCGATTTCGGTGGCTCGGGCCCGCCCGTCATCAGCTGCAGTTTCTAACGCGCCGGCTGCTCCGTCGGAGCCGCCAGCAGCACCTCCCACACCTGCTGCCAACAGCGGGGTGAGAGCAGGTAGGCGAGATGGCTGAACCCGACCATCTCGATGTTCTCCGCTCCCTCCACCGCGGCCGATTCGGCGGGCAGTACGAGCAGGTCGCCGTTGCTCCAGAAGGCGACGAGCCGCACAGGTCCGCTCCACGGGAGCTGTGTTGCGAACCGTGCAAAGACGGGTGACTCACGCCGAAGCTCCCCGCCCTGGCGCGTTGCTGTGAACCGCGCGACATAGGTGCCGGCGTGCGGTGTGCCGAGGGTCACCAGCGTGGCGATGCGGGCAGCAAAGGTGGGCTCCTCCAGCGCGATTCGGCTGGCGATCCCGCCCTGGCTATGCGCGATCAGGTCCACCTTAGCCTCGGCCTCGAGCCCATTCACCGAGACGACCTCCTCCAAGAAGGAGCGGAGCTGTATCGCCATCGCCTCCACATCGAGCGCATCGGAGAGGTCGATGGCATAGACGCGGCGCCGTCCCATGGCCGCGAAGTAGGCGCGCAGCGCATAGAAATTGGTCGGGTCGCCTGCCATTCCATGAACCAGAATCAGCGGCCGGTAGCCGTCATCAGGCTTCGCAACCACCGTCCGCTCGCGCGGAAGCAGCATGCCGAGCCCCACCACAGGACCGTGCACGAGGTGGCGCTGCACATCGGGGTCGATGGCCCTGTATCCATAGGCGACCTTGCCCGCGCCCCAGAGCAGGCCCCGCGTGACGGCGCGTCCCGCGGTCAGCGCGGCTGCCGCGACCCGCTTCTTGCTATCTCCGGGCATGGCTGCCTGCTCCTGCATCTCTTCCTCCGGCGCGATGTGCGCCACCAAGGTTGCAGCGCGCCGCGACGATGGCAGCAGCAGCCCTCCCCGCGCAAGCGTTAGAGCGTCTTCTTCGAGAAGTACCAGTCCGTCACCTGGAAGTCTTGCGACGCGAGCCGCTCGCGCGCACCGGCCACCGTCTGCGGCGCAGGCACGATCACCGGCTCGCCGGGTACCCAATTCGCCGGGCAGGCAACGCCGTTCTTGTCGGCGGTCTGCAGGCCGTCGATGAGCCGGATGATCTCCGCGAAGTTCCGACCCACATTCATCGGGTAGTAGATGAGCGCCCGGATCTTCCGCGCCGGATCGATGATGAAGACGCAGCGGACGGTCGCGGTCTCCGAACTCGGCGTGTGCACCATGCCGTAGAGCGAAGCCACCCGCTGATCGAGGTCGGCGATGACCGGGAAGTTCACGTCGACGCCGAACTTCTCCTTGATGTTCTGAACCCAACCGATGTGGGCGAAGACCGAGTCGATCGACAGCCCGATGAGCACCGTGTTGCGCTCCGCGAAGGCGCTCTCCAGGCCTGCAAAGGCCAGAAATTCCGTTGTGCAGACCGGGGTGAAGTCGGCGGGGTGCGAGAAGAGGACAACCCACTTCTCCTTGTTCCACTCCGAGAGCTTGAGGAGGCCGTGGGTGGTCTTGGCTTCGAAGTCGGGGGCCGGGCCTCCGAGCTGGATGCGGGGTGCTTCGATGGGGTTGAGGCTCATGGACTCTGCTCCGGTTGGTTGGGAAGGCGCGCTGGCGACCTCCATTGAACTAGGTACGGTTCTTGACCAAATCAATAAACAATGTTCCAGAATCTGCTGGGCAAAACCCCGCAAAATGATGTGTGAATGTCGCCGCGCTGACTCCGTGAGAATTCTATCGAGCCAATTGCGTTCATCCTGTAACCCGCCGATGATCGAAGGGTGTCACCCCTGCAGCCGCCGCCAACGAGAGGTCCCATGATGCAGCGAATCTCCCTCCTCATTGCCCTCACAACCCTCACCGCCTGCGCGCAGGACGACGACCAGCTGCTCGACGAGGTGCGCGACACCCTGCCGGCCTCCGACGAGGTGCGCGTCGATGTCCCCTCCACCAACAACAAGGCAACGCTCGGCGCCGTCGCGGAGTTCTACCAGCAAACCCGCAACACCTCAGACTTCCTCAACGGAGCCTCGGTCCTCTGGGTCGGCATCATCCGCACCATCATGCGCTATCCCGCCACCTCAATCGACGGCGATACCATCACCTGGGGGCCCTGGAACGACGACAGCGCACTTCGCCCTTTCGCCTATAAGCTGGTCGCGATTCGCACGGGCGACCGCAGCATCACCTACACCCTGTCTGGCAAGCGCCGCACCGATGCCGGTGACTTCATCCCGCTCATCGAAGGCTCCGCGGCGCGTCCCAACGCAGGCGAGCGCGGCAAGGGAACCCTCGCGCTGCTCTTCGACAACCAGGCCATCGTCGATGTCGCCAAGCGGGAGCGGGGGACAATTGCGATCAGCTACGATCTGACCGCCGAACCCCGGACCAACGCCATCACCTTCGCCGACTTCGTCAACGAGCGGGGCGAGGGGCCGGGCGACAGCGACTATGCCTATCTGCTGCGGGCTGACGGCAGCGGCCGCTTCGACTTCCTCACGCTCGCAAACGTGGATGAGGACGCAGCCGGTCAGGCCGAAAATCTCCACATCGTCAGCAACTGGGATGCGACCGGGGCAGGGCGGAGCGACGTCGCAGCCTGGGGCGGAAACCTCGGCGAGGTCGTCTGGAATGTGGCGCAGTGCTGGGACACGGCCTTCCTCGCCACCTTCACCTCCTACGCTGCCACAGGTGGCGCTCAGCCCCTGCTTGCCAACGAAGGCGACGCTGCCAGCTGTGCAGTCTCGGGTGAGACGGTTGCCCCGCTTCTCTAGTCTCCTCCTCTGTGCGCTGCTCGGCTGCGACAGCTCGCGCGCCGCAACGAAGCCGCAGTTGACGGAGCCCACCACGCTTCCGGTGGCTGCTCCGGCAACCGCCCGTTGCGGCATCAACTTCGCCCATGCCTGGCAGAACGGGGGCGCCCGAGGTTACGCCAGTCCGACTGCGCGTGAGGCACTCGGAGAGCTGGCAGCGATGGGTGTTGTCGATGTCGCCATCACCGGCTTCGGCTGGATGTCATCGCTCACGGCTACCGAGGTGCGTTGGAAGCAACCGCCCCCGGGCGGCGAAACGGAAGCGGCCATCCGCGGCGGTGCCGCCGCCGTCCGCGCCAAGGGCCAGAGCCTCATGCTCAAGCCCCATCTCTGGGTCCACTCGGGCGCCTGGCAGGCCGAACTCAAGCCCGATCCTGCGGCGGGAGGCTGGCCCGCCTGGTTCGCCAGCTACGAGCCATTTATCTTCGCCCAGGCCGATCTCGCCGCCGAGCTGAAGGCCGACTGGTTCGTCATCGGCAACGAACTCGGAAGCGCCACAGCAGCGGCGCCCGAACGCTGGGCGGAGCTCATCGCCGGCGTCCGCAAGCGCTACACAGGGCGCATCACCTATGCCGCAAACTGGGACGAGGCGGAGCGGGTCACCTTCTGGCCCCTGCTCGATGCCATCGGCATCAACTTCTACGCGCCGCTCAGCACCAAGCCGTCGCCCTCCGAGGCCGATCTGCGTGCCGGCGCAACGGCCTGGCTCGCCCGCTACGAGAAGCTGGCCGCAAGCGCCAAGAGACCGCTCCTCCTCACCGAGGTCGGCTACCGAAACCGGGTCGGCACCGCCGCAACGCCCCACGCTTGGCCCGAGCACGCCCCAGACAGCCGGACTGCCGCAGGCGACGCAGAGCAGGTTACGGCCTACGCAGCGATCCTCGACACCTTCGGCAGGTCGCCCTCGGTCACGGCCCTCTACTGGTGGAAGGCCTTCTCCGATCCCGCCACCTCGGAAGAGGGTGCGGCCGGCTTCTCGCCCGTCGGAAAGCCTGCCGCCCGGCTGCTCGCAGAGCGCTGCCGCGCAACACCGCGCTAGAAGGGCGAGTCGTCCTCGTCGTCCATGTCGGGCGCGGAGGCGGGGGGCCGTGAGCCACCGGGTGGCGGATAGTCGGCCTGCTCGTTCTGCCGCGCGACATAGGGGGGCATGTCGTTGTCCGTCGGCCCCGGGTCGTCGCCCTCATTGTTCGCGAAGAGCGTGTAGGCGGCGTGGAACTGCAACAGTACCGTCGCCGTCTCGCCGGCACGGTGCTTGGCAAGGATGACCTCTGTCACGTCTACCGAGGGCCCGGAGGGCTTGGCAAAGGGCGTCGGACCACCCTTCATCTTGCCGGCGTTCTTCGAGGCCTCGAGGTGGGCGTAGTACTCCTCGCGGTAGAGGAAGATGATGATGTCTGCATCCTGCTCGATGGCGCCCGACTCGCGAAGATCCGACAGCATCGGCCGCTTGTTTGGACGCGACTCGACGCCGCGGTTGAGCTGCGAGAGCGCGATGACCGGGATGCCAAGCTCCTTCGAAAGCGCTTTAAGGCTACGGGAGATCTCCGAGATGACCTGCTCGCGGATGACCTCTTTGCGTGTCGTCGGCCCCTGCATGAGCTGTAGGTAGTCCACGATGACCAGGCCGATGTTGTGCCGCTGCTTGTACTGCCTGCACTTGCGCATCATCTCGTTGACCGTCAGCGCAGGTGTGTCGTCGATGTAGATGGGCAGATCGTTGAGCGCGCCCGACTGCGAGTAGACCTTGCTCCAGTCGTTGCCCACATCTCCGCTCCGCAGCTTCTTCATCGGGATGCGGGTGCTGTAGGAGAGGATACGGCCGGCGATCTCGGCGCTCGACATTTCGAGCGTGAAGATCAGGCTGCCAACCGGCTTTGCCGCCTGCGCCGCGTTGGTCGCGAGGTTGAGGGCGAAGGCCGTCTTTCCCATGCCCGGTCGAGCCGCGATGATGATGAGGCTACCCGGCTGCCAACCCTGCGTCTTCTCGTCGAGTTTGAAGAAGCCCGACGGCACGCCGATCAGCCCCTTCTCGCCTGCCTCTGCATGCGCCGCCATCGTCTGCACGTAGGCCGACAGCGCGGTGCCGAGCGAAATGGTGCTCGAAGTGCTGCCGCGCATCGAGAGCTCGAGCGTCTGCCTCGCCGCATCATCGAGCAGCCGCTCCGCGTTATCGACTGGTCCGAGCGCCTGCGAGTGCAGCCCGCGCGTCACCGCTATCAGGTCGCGCAGCGACCGCTTGGAGCGCAGAATCGTCGCGTAATGGCCCCAGTATTCGGCGTGAGGAACCGAGCCCACAAGGCCTGCCACATAGGCCATGCCGCCGGCGATCTCGAGGCTGCCATGCTCCTTCAGCCAGGAGATGACAACCAGCTGGTCTACCGCCTTCCCCACCTTCTCCAGATCCACCATCGCCACAAAGATGCGCTGGTGCGAGTCGAGGTAGAAGTCATCCGTGTCCAACCCGTTGCCGAGCTCCCGAAGGATGGAAGGCTGCAGCAGGATGGCTCCCAGAACAGCGCGCTCCGCCTCGATGTCCTGTGGCAGCTGAACCCCGAGCGAGGGTTCCACGGGCGCCTGATCGTCGCGCCTCGGCCGGGAGTTCCACTTGCTGTCGGACATGTCCTCTCCCTCTTCTCGAGAGGAGAGCTCCCCCCGCTACCGGTTCATCACTGACGGAGGTTAAGCACTTCGATGGAGTCGAGCACGCCCTTCATCACTTCCGAGTGCTGGTAGTAGTTACCGCCCGGGATGAAGATGGTGACCATGGTCGGCTTGCCGGGGAGCTCGAGCGCCTGGGCAATGAAGTAGATGGGGGTGCGGTCGCCACGAACGAGCGCGTCGCCCTCGGTGCGGTAGCCCGGCACGCCGTTGAAGGCGCGACCCTGGCTCTTTTCAGGCAGGATGTTGACCTGGTCGAAGCCGACACGGTCATCGAGGTTGGCGAAGCTGGTGCCCGCGAGCTGGAGCGACTCGGTGTTCGCAACGACCATGCGGATGCCCGAACCGGCGGGACCCTCAAGGCTGATGGAGTCCTTGGAGGTCGCAGGCATGCCCGGCAGCGCCGCGCCCGAACCGTTGGCAGCCTGACCCACTTCGAGCTTCTTCCACTCTGCGGGCAGGCGGAAGCGGACGTTGAACTTGGGGCTCGAGAAGGTGCCGGCCTCGAGCGTGTCTGCGCCCGACGGGGCTGCAGCAGGCGCCGCAGCAGGTGCTGATGCGGGCGCGGGGGCCGCAACCGGCGCGGGGGCCGGTGCAACTTCGACCGGTTCGGTCTTTCCGCACGCCGCTGTTACGCTCACCAAGGCCGCCGCAAGTAGAATGTGTCGCATGTGTGTCTCACCCGTTTGGAGGTTCACCCGTCGGGGATGCTTCCCGATCAAGCCCGCCGATGATAGGAGGCAAAGGCGAAGGCTGTCAACGCACCTGCGCCCCCCTCTCCCTCGTTGTTCCTCGTGGCCATTCGCTTTTGTATATCCTGCGGGGCCGAGCTGCCGGGGTCCGAAGAGATCTGCGACAGCTGCAAGCCCGCTGCGGCGAGGCTGCCTGCGACCATGGCCATGGATGCGCTGCCCCAGCCCGAGGCCAGCCCGCGCGTCCCACGATCTGCCACGGTTGCGATCTCGCTCGATGCGCTCCCCTCCGCCAACCACCCCGTGAATGATGAGCCCGACAGCGGCTCCTCGCCCGAGCTGCTCGACCCCGCCGTGCGCGCCAGGCAGGTGGAGCTCCGCGAGGCGCGCCGAAAGAATCAGGCCTTTCTGCGGTGGGCGCCGCTCATCCTCCTCGTCCTTGTAGGCCTCGTCATGCTGCTGCTCGCGGCACTCTCCCACTCAGGCCAAGCTGCCCAGCAGGCGGCGGCGCCAGAGCTCCGCGCGAGCGGCCCGCTCGTCATGGTCTCGCTCGGCTCCGGAGAGGCGCTGCTGGGCCTTTCGGAAAACAACAAGGATGCCACGCTGCAGCTCTGCTGGAGGGTGAGCGACAAGCCGACAACGGAGTGCCGCATCTCCTACCTCGAGGCGCAGCACGAGTTCCCTTCGCGCAAGGTCGCCTTCCCGGCCATGACGGTGATGGCGACAGAGGTCTCCAACGCCCAGTATGAGGCCTGCGTCGCCGCCGGTGGCTGCAAGGCCCGCGCCCTCGACCGTTGCGAGTACCACTCCATCTTCCGCTGGGAGATGGGCCAGCCCGTCCCCGCCGAGATGCTTGAGCCTGAACGGCCGGCAGTCTGTGTTGTCTATGAAGAGGCTGCAGGCTTCTGCAAGGCGCAGTCGCTGCGTCTGCCAACCGCCGCAGAGTGGGAGAGGGTTGCGCGGGGCAAGGACGACCGGCTGTTGCCATGGGGACGGGTGCTGACGCCCGGACTGCTGAACTGGGGCGAGCGCGACATGGCCGGCTTCCCGGTTGCAGGCCGACTCGACGGCGCCGAACTCACCGCAAAGGTCACAGACTTCGCCGACTCCGCGTCGCCGAATGGCGTCGTGAACCTGCTCGGCAACGCCGCGGAGTGGGTGGCGCCGCGCGCCTTCGACAAACCTGGCGAAGCCGGCCTACGCGGCGGCAGCTACGTGGATGATGTGCGGTCGCTTCGCAGCACCTTTCACACTGTCATCGCGGCCGACAAGCGCCGCAGCACGATTGGCTTCCGATGCGTTGGCGGTCCGCTCACCGAATGGCCCGAGGGCTCCGGCACGAAGTAGCGGCTCAGCGCTGCTTCGATGCGGCGAGATGGGGGCAGTCTTCGGTCTTGCAGTGCACGTAGAGTTCGAGCCGCTGGCGAGCGAGTTCGAAATCTCCCTGTGCGGCGACCACGCCCTGGATGCGGTCGGTGATGGTGGGGTCGCTGAACTCCAGCACCCGCCGGCAGCCGAGGCAGATGATGTGGTCATGCTCGTCGTCGTCGCCATCGGCAGGGTCGAAGCGTGTCTGTCCGTCGCCGAACTGTCGCGGTGTTGCAAAGCGATGCTCGACGAGCAGCTTGAGCGTGCGATAGACGGTCGCGTAGCCAATCCGCGGTGCTGTGCGGCGCACCTCTTCGAGCAGCTCTTCGACGCTGATGTGGTGGCCGAGCTCGAAGAACTTGGCGACGATGACATCGCGCTGCTGGGTGGACTTGAGCCCGGACGCGCCGAGGCGTGCGTGGAAGCGGTCGAGCACCTCTTGCTGGCTGAGTATCTCCGACACCGCAGGGCCTCCAGTTTGAGCGGGTAGGGGCGAGGTACCATGCGCGCCCCACGCCTGCAAGCGGTTGCCGTGGACGCTGATCCGGCCCTCTGGTAGGCCCGAGGCCCCGCCAACAAAGGAGCGTCGGCCGCAGCCGAGCTCCGCACGAAGAGTCAGAGCACATGGCTGAATCGACCCCCGTCAACCCTATCCTCGCCAACCTCCAGTCGCTGGTCCGCACGGCCCGCGGGCACGCCCAGGAGAAGCGGGCACAGAAGGCGCTCGAGACGCTCAACGAGGCCCGCATGCTGGCGCTGGCGCAAGAGTCTCAGACGGCCGAAATCGTCGAGGCCTACGGCGCGATCGAGACGGAGCTTGCGCTGCTGCTGCAGCAACTCAACGACACGCGGAGCGCGCTGCAGCACTACATGGAGGCGGAGGCGGCCTTCCGGAAGCTGCCGCTCGAGGAGCCGACCCAGCGGATTCGGCTTCAGCTGGCGACGACACTGGTGAACATGACGGGCCTGCTAGCGCGCGAGCGGATGCTGCAGCTTGGTCTAGAGAAGTCGAGCGAGGCGGTGATGCTGCTGCGCGATGTTACAGGGCCTACGGCGGAGGGCTCGAAGGTGCTGCTGCTGGGCGCGCTGCAGAACCGCGCCGCGCTCTTGATTGAGTCGAAACAGCATGCCGATGCGGAGCGGAACCTGGCAGAGGCGCTGGAGGTAGGCGCCGCGGCGATCGCGTCGGGGATGGGCGAGATCATCCCGCAGATGATTGAGACAACGGGCCGCGTGTCGCAGCTGCGGCGGATGCTGAACCGGACGGCGGAGTCGCTGCCGCTGGTGGAGCGTGCGGCGCGCTGGGCGCAGATGGCCTGGGAGGCGGGTGCGCCGCTTGGGCCGCGTCTCTATGTGGCAACGCAGTTCCAGTTGGTGGATGTGAACTTCGGGATGGAGCGGTTTGCGCAGGCGGAGGATCACCTGTGGAAGGCTGTCGATACGGCGAAGGATCTTCAGTCAGTGGTGATGGCTACGGGCTTCTACTTTGCGCTGATGCGGCTGGACGATGCGACGCTCGAGGCGGGCAACCTGCCGCGCGAGGAGGTGCTTGTGGCCACGGCAGAGGCGCTGGAGCGGGTAAGGGCGGGAGGCTGCCCTGAAGACCTGCAGGAGATGCTGGCCTGTCGCTCGCAGCTGCTGACGGGTGCGGGTGCGTCGGAGGCGGAGCGTCTGCTTGCGCAGTATGGGGCGGCAGAGGCGCAGCTGAGCGCGAACATCAAGGCGATGCTGCCTCTTCTGAAGAGCGACGTGGAGTGGGAGCGCGCTGGTCGTCCGAGCCCCAAGTTGGCGTGATGATCGAAGAAAACGACAGGCAGGGGTAAAAACCTGTTGACGCGGCGCGGGCG
>JABMMX010000267.1 GCA_013205435.1 Deltaproteobacteria bacterium | reverse complement strand
GTCTGGGCCCTCTCGTGGGAGACCGACTTCTCGAACGCGACGATGGAGGACTTCTCCTGCGCGCCGAACCGGGGCAGGCAGGGCAACCCGCTCTTCATCCTCAACCGCTTCCTCACGAGCCCGATTGCCTACCGCGACCTGGCGGTGCAGGCCAACGCAAGCCCGAGCTTCCTCAACTTTACCGAGCAGTGTTGGGACGAGGGCGGCCAGATCCCTAACTTTGTGACGGTCGACTTTGTGGACGAGGGCGCGCTCTTCGACGTGGTCGATGCGCTCAACGACCGGGCGATCGAAGAGGCGAGGGACTAACCCCGCCGCGCCCACCGGCCCCGCAGGACGACCGGCAGCATGGCCGTGGCGAGCGCGCCGGAGGCGAAGGCGTAGAGCAGCTCCTCGAGCGGGATGCCGGCGAAGGCGCGGTCGAAGAGGCCCTCGGTGTGCCAGACGCGGTCGAAGATGCTGGGGAGGAGTGCTTCGTAGAGCAGGCAGAGGATCCAGTAGATAGCGGTGACAGTGGCGCCGCCGAGCAGCGCAGGCATGGCCAGTTCTCGGCTGCGTGCGAGGAGCGCGAGGAGCACCGCAAACTCCGCGACGATGGTGGCTGTGTACATGGAGAGGCCGGCCGCATGGAGGCCCACGGCGAGGCCGATGGCGGCGGCGATGAGGCCCGCGGCGAGGCGGAGGCGTGGCGCTCCGTCGGTCGCAAAGGCGCGGTTCGCGAAGGCCGGGTAGGCGGTCGCGGCGAAGGCTCCGAAGGCGGCTACGAAGAGCAGGTCTTCGATGCCAAAGCCGAGCGTCTGGATGAGGTCGAAGAGGAAGGTGGGCGACCAGTAGGCGGGGTAGAAGAAGCGCTCGGTGAGGGCGAAGGGAAGGGCGAGCAGCGCGGCCGTGCGCATCAGCGGGCGCAGGTCGGGGCGAGCTGCTGCGATGAGGAGTGGCGGCAGGCAGAAGAGCAGCGACAAGAGCAGGAAGTCGTAGACCTCAAAGAAGGCCATCATCGCCCGAGCACCACGGCGAGCTGGAGCAGCAGCGCGGCACCGACGAGCAGCGCCAGCCGGAGCGAGAGCGCCTTGCTGCCGGGCGGAGTGCGGCCGAGCAGCCCCTGCTTGAGCGACACGGCGAGCGCGGCCACGAGGAGCCCGCGATGGGCATCGGTCGCGAAGAGCGCGGCGGACGAGGTGGCGAGGCCGAGTGTGGCTGCGATGGTGGTGAAGGTGGCGCCGTTTGCGACGGTGAAGGAGCGCTTGCCGGAGGGCCGGTCGGAGGGCTCGTCGGGGAGCGTGGTGGCGATGGCGCAGCCGAACTGTGCGGGCAGGAGCAGCGCGACGGGGAGGAGCGTCGCCGCGTTGAAGGGCGCGCCGCAGAGGTAGAGCGCGAAGAGCGGCAGGTGGAGGCCGAGCCCTGCGACCTGCAGCCAGGCGCCGCCGCCGCGGTAGGAGAGGCGGAGCGGCGCGAAGCTGTAGGCCTGCAGGAGGGCGAGGCCGGCGAGGCCGAAGAGCGGTGCAGCGGGGCGGTCGAAGGCGATGGCGATGACGACCGTGAGGAGCATCGCAAGGGCGGCTACAGTGCGGTAGGCGGTGGTGAGCGCGGCGGGCGAGAGATGGCCCGCGACGAGCACCCGCGAGCCGCCAGAGAAGGGCGTCGCGGTCTCGTTGGCGCGGTCGGTCTCGAGGTCGGCGACGTCGTTGGCCCAGACGATGAAGAGCTGCTGCGCGACGCCGTAGGCGTGGAGGAGAAGCAGCAGTGCGAGCGGCGCGGGATGGCCTGCGCGGGCTGCGAGCGACCAGCCGACCGCGAGCGCGAGCCCGAGGTAGAGCTGCGACGGCAGCCGCGCAGACTGGAGCCAAGCGGTGACCTTCATGCGCGGGCCGACTTTCGGATGGCGCGGGTGAGCAGCAGCCCGCCGACGGCAACGAAGAGCGCCGCGAGCAGGGCCAGCGCGAGCAGCCGCGGGCTTGCGAGGGCGCCGTCTCCGGTCGCGAGCAGGCGTCCGAGCAGCAGGTGAAGGTGGGTGGTGGGGAGCAGGTCCCAGAGCGAGATGTTATGCCCCGCGACGGCCACCGACGGGCCGCTTGGCCGCGGGAAGAGCAGCCCCGAGAAGAGGAGCTGGAGGAACATCACGACGCTCGCCGAGAGGAAGGCGCGCGAGACACTTTTTGCTGTGGCGGCGACAAGAAGTCCAAGCCCAATGGAGGCGCATGAGGCGAGCGCGCAGGCCGCGCCAACTGCGAAGAGCGAACCGTTGCTCTGGAAGCCCACCGCGCTGGCCGCAGCGAGCGTAAGCGCGAGCGAGAGCAGGTTGATGAGCAGCTGCGGAAGCGCGAACCCCGCGACGAGCGCCACGCCATCCACCTGCGCCATGCGGAGCAGGAGCAGCGAGGGCTCGGCCCGCTCGCGCGCCAGCGCCATCGCTGCACCAAACAGCGCCATGATGGAGGAGAAGACCAGCAGGCTCGGCAGGTAGCCCGCGAAGGCCTGCTCACCGCCGGGCGCGATGAGGCCGTAGAGCAGGGCAAAGCAGGGCGCCGTGAGCACCGAGAGGGCGAGCGACGCGGGGTCGCGCCACTGCCGCAGCCAGGCGAGGCGCGCGAGCGCAGCGAACCTCACGGGCGGAGCTCGTCGAGCAGGTCGTCCAGCGTTGCAGTGCGAATCTCGAAGCCGAGCAGCTCCTCTGGCGCGCTGGCCGTGAGCGCAGCGGCGACGGACTGAAGCTGCGCGAGGCTCGTCCCCGAGACGGCGAGGCCCTCCTC
>JABMMX010000266.1 GCA_013205435.1 Deltaproteobacteria bacterium | reverse complement strand
GCACGCATCGGCGCCCTCATCTGCTACGAAGACATCATCCCCGCCTTCACCCGCGAATTGGCGGCCAAGCAGCCAAACCTGCTCATCAACATCACCAACGACGCCTGGTTCGGAAAGACGAGTGAGCCGGCCCTCCACTTCGCGCTGGCCCGGTTCCGCGCCATCGAACTCCGCACCACCCTCATCCGCAGCACCAACACAGGCATCAGCGGCCGCGTCGATCCCGTTGGCCGGCTCCTCGAGCAGACCTCCCTCGACGGCGCCGAGACGCTCTTGCTCGATGTACCCCTCATGACCGCGCGAAAGACGCTGTATGTCCTCGCCGGAGAGTGGCCCGCGTTCATCTCTGCGGTGCTGCTCGCCTGGCTGCTGTTCGCTGCCCGCCGACGCGCGTCGCAGATCTAGCGGGGCCGGAGCCGCGCTGCGAACCGGATGGGGGTCACAGGCGTCGGGATCGCCACCACCTCTTCGATGACGAAGTAGGGCGATGCGATCCGCTCGAGCATCGCGCGATCGAAGGCATGGAGGTGCCAGGCATCGTCCATCCGCTCCACCGACTCATAGCCGCCTTCGCCAGCACCGAGCAGCAGCCGGCCGAGCGGCCCTGTCTTGAACAGCACCCGCTTCACACCGTTGATGAAGGCTTCGTTCGGCACCGAGACCGCAACCACGCCATCGTCGGCAACCACGCGGCGCATCTCCTTCATCACCGCCTCGGGGTCGAGCACATGCTCAAGCACCTCGGAGCAGTAGACGCGGTCGAAATGGCGGTCGGGGTAGGGCAGATGTTCGGCGTCGCCCTTCACAATGGTGGCGCGGCCGCCGAGCCGGGACTTGGCCGACTCCACCATGAGGTCGCTGATATCGATGCCGTGAAGGTCGGTTGAGCGGAGCTTGGCGAGGATGTTTCCCGCGCCGCAGCCAACCTCGAGGACCCTGTGGCGGGGGGCTGCAGCGAGCATGGAGAGCAGGGCGCGAACGCGGAGCGCCTCGACCATGCGGACAACAGGGCTCGGGTGGTTGTGATAGGCGTCAGGGTTGAACTGGCGCACCATCTCTTCGTTCCAGGCAGCAAAGTTCTCGCGGTCGACAGGCGTGCTCATGGTGCTCCTTCGTTGGGGTCGCCCTCGCACGCGGTCACAGGATCGTCAAGATGGCTGTGACTTCTTTGACAGGTGCGGTCGGTCGGCTACATTGCATCCCATGATCCGGTCTACGTTCAAACCGTTCTATCTCGGCGCTCTTTCGCTTGCCTGGCTTTCGGCCTGTGGCGGTGTTGCTGCTGTTACTCCGGCAGATGTCTCCACGATGAAAGATCGGATGGCAGAGTTGGAGCGTTCCAACGGCCGCTACCGCGTTCGGATCGAAGAGCTCGAGGAACGGGTTTTCCTGCTGCAGGACCGCGTAGAAGCGGCCCGCCTCACGCTCGAGCGGCAGCGGACGGGCCAGCCGAACCACGACATACACCTTCCTGGCTCCGGCTATCCAAGGTCGTCCGGCCGCGATACCGCCAGCTCCGGCGACTTCTTTCCACAGCTCCCCGTCGTGACGCTCGACCCTGCCCGCCCTCAGGCCCCCGTGGCTCGCAGGGCTGCGGTTGCACCGGCCGCTTCTCTGCCTCCGGTCGCTGCAGTCGCGCCCGAACCTGCGAACAACGCCAGCGGCCCCGAGATTGTTGTAGACGAGGGCTTCTATCAGAAGTGGCTCGCGACAAGCGGCAGCCGCGACGCTCGAGCCCCTGCCAAGACCACTGCGATGGGCGGTGGCGGTGGCGGTGGCGGTGGCCAACGGAAGGCGCTTCCGCCCGTCGTAACCAACGGCGATCGTCTGCCGGAAGCCACGCAGGACGCCTCTCCGGTTGCCGCCCGTGCGCCCGCTGAAACGGCCTCTGCGGCAGCCCCCCTCGACGGTTCGCCGCTCGTGATCTACCGCACCTCGCTCGATGCCTTCAATCAAGGTCGGTATGCCGATGCCAAGGCAGGACTCCAGAAGTTCGTCGCCTCCGGCCCCGCCGACGACTACCTCGACAACGCCTTCTTCTGGCTCGGCGAATGCGCCTACGGCGAAGGGCGCTACGACGACGCGCTCGGCCTCTTCCAGAAGGTCGTCAGCGAATATGCCGACGGCAACAAGGTGCCCGACGCTCTGCTCAAGGTTGCGCTCAGCTACGAGCGTCTCCAACAGCTCGACCGGACCAAAGAGGTCCTCGCGCAGCTTGCTGCAACCTATCCCAGTACCGATGCCGCGCGTCGCGCCACAGAGCGCATGCGGGCGCTACAGTAGTTTCTAGAAGGTCACGGTGTTCCCTATGAAGCGAAGCATCAAAATCTCGATGGCCGGCGCCGCTGCTTCCCTCGCCCTGTTCGCGGGCGCGGCTGCAGCAGACCAGCTGATGGTCAATCCAAACCGTGCTCCCGGCGGGCCGGTCGATATGCCGGACACCCACACCGTCGTGCAGGGCGATACGCTCTTTGACCTCTCGATGCTCTACCTCGAGGATGCCTACCTCTGGCCGCGGCTCTGGTCCTACAACCCCCAGATCACCAACCCCCATTGGATCTACCCCGGTGATGCCCTGTTTCTGCGGCCCGAAGCGGTCGCGACGGCTGCAGAGGTCGCTGCCGAAAAAGCTGCCGCCAAGTTCCAACTGAATGTCGGAAAGTTCTATCCAATGGCCGGCTTCTGGACCGGCTCAGAGCTTCAAGAGCTGGGCAAAATCAAGTATGCGCGCACGGGTCGCGAGCTCCTGCAGCCCGAGGATGAGGTCTACCTCGAGTTCGTCGACCCCGATCAGATTGTGGTCGGTCAAGAGTATGCCATCAACCGGGTCGTGAACCGCATTGTTGATGATGCCACCGAGGAGCTGATCGCGGTCGAATACGAAGTCATCGGCCGTATCGCCGTGCGCCAGCGGCACGACGACACAGCGCTCGTCACGGGCGTGATCAGCCAGCTCTGGAACGTCATTCGTCGCGGCGACATCCTCTTCGTCAACCAGCCGCAGCTGCTGCTTGTGGAGCCCAAGTCCAACACGGTCGACTACGAAGCCGAGATCATTGGCACCTCGTCCAACCGAGCCATTCTGCACGAGCAGGACTACATCTTTGTCAACGCTGGATGGGATGACGGCATCCGTCCGGGCAACCGCCTTGCCATCTGGGATCGCCAAGACGAGGCCGCGCAGATTCAGTCCTCGCTAAACGGCAATATCGACTACGAGAGCGTCCGCGACGAGCTCCCCTGGCAGCGCTACGGCGAGGCCATGGTTGTCTATGCGACCGCGACCTATGCGACAGCCGTCATCCATTACGCGGGCGCCCATGAGATTGGCGCTGGCATGCGGGTGACCTTCCGGAACGGCTACTGAGTTCCGGCGTCTGCGCCGCCATCTGAGCGGCGAGGGCGAGCGGCGAGGGCGAACAGGTCGATGCGGCTGCTTCCGCTCGCCAATGTGTGTTCTCGAAAGACCTCCAGCATGGCCCGTTCCGCGGCCTGCCAGACGTCGCGCATCTCGCAGGCTGGCGACTTGGAGCACCCTTCGCCATGCTCGGAACACTGGTTGAGCGCCACGCGGCCATCGACGGCCTCGATGACCTCCAGAAAGGTTACCGAGCTCGGCTCGCGGGCCAGCCAGAAGCCGCCTGAACTCCCACGAGAACTCTCAATGATCCCTGCATCGACGAGGGTGCGCAGAATCTTCGCGAGAAAATCTTTGGGAATTCCCTGCTGCTCGCCAATCTCTCGAAAGCTCAACGAGACCCCAGGCTCCTGCGCCGCAAGATGCAGCGCGGCCCGCAAGGCATACTCCACGCGTCGAGATATCTGCAGCAAGGCTCATCTCCAACCAGAGAGGTGGCCTGTGGTAGGTCGGGCGCCGTGGGCGGTCAAGCAGGGCGAAACTGGGTGGCAGGATAGGGCATGACACCGGCGACGCAGGTAGGCTATTGGGCCTAGCAACGGAGCTCCGGCATGACTGACAAGGCGCGGCACAAGACCCTCGAGACCTCCGAGGTCAGAGCCTCTCTCGGGGCTCGGTCAGCGCGAGGCGGGTTGGTAACGGTGGTGGCGCAGGGTTACTCGCTGATCCTCAAACTGGCCATCGGTGCCGTGTTAGGAAGGTTGCTCGCGCCCGAAGAGTTCGGTCTGCTGGCCGTAGGCATGATCGTCGCTGACGCGGCGGTCATCCTCCGCGACTTCGGCCTCTCCACCTCCATCATCCAGCGCGAAACGCTCAGCAACGAGCAGCTGGACCGACTCTTTGTCTGGAGCGCGCTGCTCTCGCTCGTGACGGGCGGCGCGGTTGCGCTGTCTGGTCAGCCGCTCTCGCTCTATTTTAATGAGCCTCGCC
Source organism: Deltaproteobacteria bacterium (assembly GCA_013205435.1). Taxonomy (GTDB): domain Bacteria; phylum Myxococcota_A; class Bradymonadia; order REDH01; family REDH01; genus CAIWGR01. Next base: position 16,016 of record JABMMX010000266.1, on the reverse strand, counting down.
TCGTCATCCTGACTCCGTGGCTCGGTCTGACGATGTTTGTGGCAGGGCTGGGTATCGTGCCGCTGAACCTGCTGAAGCGGCAACTCAAGCTCGATGTCGTGGGCGCCAACACGGTCATCAGTGCGACGGTCGGTGCGGCCCTCGCGATCGCGCTGGCCTACGCGGGGTGGGGCGTCAAGGCGCTGATTGCACAGGCGCTTGTCGCGACGAGTGTCTCCACGTTCATCGCCTGGTGGAGCGCCGGCTGGCACCCAACAGGGCTTGGCCGAAAGGCGAGCATGGAGAGCATCTTCACGCAGAGCGCGGGGGCCGGCGGCGCCCACCTCCTCAACTACGCTGCTCGAAACCTCGATAACGTGATCGTGGGAAGGCTCGTCGGAATGGGGCCGCTTGGCCACTACACGCGCGCCTACCAGTTCACACTGGTGCCGCCGCAGCTGGTCCAGGCGATTTCTGCTGTGGCGGTGCCGGCGCTCTCTCGGCTTCAGGCGGAGCCCGCGCGGTTTCGAGAAGCCTTCATGGCGATGCACCGGGCGGTGATGTTCGTGACGCTTCCTCCGCTGGTCGCCATGGTTGCGCTCGGGCCGGAGATAACACTCACGCTTCTGGGGCCCAGATGGGGAGAGGCAGGCGAACTCCTGCGCGTGCTCGGGCTGGGCGCTCTGGTACTGAGTACGGGTACAGCGACGGGTTGGACCTCGACCGCGCTCGGACAAACAGGAAGACAGTTTGTATCGAACCTCGTTTGTACATTGCTGATGTTGATAAGTTATCTTGTCGGATCCAGATGGGGTGTGATGGGTGTCGCCTGGGGTGGTCTGGTTGGTTCCATCATCGCGCGCGCCTTCGCGCTGCAGTACAGTTTGGCGAAGAGTCCCATCCGGCCATCCGATGTAGCGGCCACGATCTCGCGGAGTCTTGTGGCGTCGACGGCGGGCGGTGTTGCTGGCTTCGGCGCTTCGTTGGGGCTGAGCGGTCAGGAACCGGCCGTGCGACTGGTTGCTGGGTGTCTGGCCTTCGCCGTTGTCTGGGCTGGCGTCTGGCTGGCGTCGCCGGGAGGGCGCGCCGAGGTCTTCGGGATGTTTGCGCTGCTCAAGCGTGTTCGAGCGGGCAAGGCGGCCGGTTAAGTCGGATGGTCTGAGCGCGAGGGTCATCTCGGCACGAGTCGCTGGAGAAACTACCAGCTAAGCCTCCGTCGACGGCCCGCGTTCGGGGTAGGAAGACGTTGGATGGCTTGGCGAGGCCGGGCTGCTGCGTTCAGGCCCTTGGAGGACTTCGCCGACGGCAGATCCGAAGTGCGCATAAGTGAGTTTACATAATGCATCTTATCGGACATTTAGACAGGGTGCGGGTGGGGCGCTCCCATCCATCAAACCCCTAGAATCCAGCCGCTGCATCCACGGCGACGGCGCTGCAGTGCAACGCCATCGTCAGAGCCCTCAGCGACCGAACAGCTTCTTCAAGAAGCCGCCGCCACCCTCGGCGGGATCCTTCGGCCGCCGCATCTGCAGCACCCGCAACGACGAAGCCGCCTCTGCCAGTGCAGGAGTCGCCTCGAGCGCGGCTTGGTAGGACGCGATAGCCTCTGCGGTTCGCCCCTCGTTCCGCGCGATGTGGCCGAGGTAGAGATGCGCGAACCCCATCTTGGGCGCCTGGGCGAGCAGCTGCTGGAGGTCTTGGATGAGTCCGCCCGTTGCCACCGCGCCCCCCTTCGCCAGCGCCAGCGTATAGTCGGCAAACAGCAGATGGGCCCGCGCCTCCAGGTTGCCCTCCTGCAGCCGCACAGACTCAAGCAGCCGCTCGCGCGCAGCCTCCGTCCGGCCCTGTTCGAGCAGTCTCCGGCCCTGACGAGAGGCCTCCTCCGAGGCGAAGGAGTCGCGGATGTCGGGAGAGACCCCGCGCGCTGCCAGCGCCCGTTTGGCGTTGTACTCAGCGCGTTTCTTGGGGTCGGCTAGCTCGTTGTGAATCCGCGAAACTGCGGCGAAGGCCTTGGTCATCCGCGGGCGCAGGTCGCCGAGGTCGACGCCGCCATAGGAGTCTACATGGAGCTTCTTTGCGATCCCGAAGAAGGCCCGCTTGAGCGCGACCTCATCCGAGCCCTCGGCAACGCCGAGCACCTCGTAGTAGTTGCCGCCCGCAAGCTTGCCCTCGATGGCGCTCAACTCGGATCTGATGGCTTCGATATTCATGATGGTAGTGGCGGTGGAGGGACTTGAACCCCCGACACGACGGATATGAGCCGTCTGCTCTGACCACCTGAGCTACACCGCCGGGTGCGAGACTCCTCGCCAAGTGGAGGGCCGTCTCCTAGTCGGAGACTACTCGCTGTCAAGACTTGAGGCGGTTTCGGGCGTCGGAGCGAGTTCGATCTCGAGCCCTGCCTGGTCGGCGGCCGGCAGTGCTGCCCGGAGTGCCTCGGAGCCGAGGAAGCTCCCCTTGATCCACCAGGTGGGTGTGTTGACGACCAGGGCGCCAACCGCCATGCGGCGACCGTCGCGATCCCCGATGCCGACGAACCAGCTGTAGGTGAGGAAGGGGTTGGGTTCGCTGCCGTCGGCGTTGCGGTTGGAGAGGGTGCCCGTCTTGCCCCAGGCGCGAACGGCGGGCGGAAACTTGGCGTTGCCGGCGAAGTAGTTGCGCGCGGTGCCGGTTGTGCAAGTTGTGGATGTGGTATCGAGCAACTGAGATGCAACATCCGGAGATACCGATGTTTTCCAGACCTTCGGCTCAAGCCGGTAGACCTCCTTCCCTGCGCCATCTTCCATGCGGTCCACAAGGGAAGGAACCATCATCATCCCCTCGTTCGCGATGGCGGCCTGGATCATCGCACCATGAAGCGGCGACATGCGCGTGTGCCGAAAGCCAGCTGCGCTCCGCGCAAACTCGACTTCGTCGTCCTGCGGGATGGCGGCGGTCGACTTCTCCACCTTCATCTCGAAGGGAATCGGCTGGTCGAAGCCGAAGAGCGAGGCGACGGCATCGAGGCCCTGCGGGGTCAGGTTCTGGTGGGCCAACCGTCCAAAGATGATGTTGGTTGAGTGGGCCATGGCGTCGGTGAGCGTCCGGCAGGTGGTGTCACGCGCCGCGTCGAAGGCCAGCGAGTCGCGCCCGAAGCCGCTTCCGCCGCCAGCGTAACAGGTCTCCTGTGCCGGCGAGACTTTGCCCGACTCCAGCAGTGCGGCGCCCGTAATCACCTTGAAGGTCGATGCCGCAAAGGCGGTCGAACGGCTTGCAAGCCCGCTGCCCACCAAGCTCCCGGTGCTATCGTCCACCATCGCGAGGACCCGCCCAGTCTTTGGCTCGATGACGACAATCGCCTCGCCCGGCTCCTTATACTGTGCGAGCACCTTCTCGAGATACTGTTGGATGCGCGGCTCCAGAGAGAGCACCGCCAGGCGCCCGCCCGCGACCGAGGCGACATACTTGCCCCGCTTGTCGTCGAACCGGATCTGCTCCCGCTTGATCTCCACATCGGCCAGGCCTCGCTCGGTCCACGGCATCTTCGGCAGCGCGGCAACGCTCTTGTCTGCGGCAGCCTGCATTCTCATCCGCGCGACGGTGATGGTGGAGGCCAACTCGAAGGGGGTCGGCGGAGGGCGCAGGTCAGAAAGTTCAGCACCGGCAGGAGGATAGACTGCGTCTGCCCCCTGCTCCACAAGGCCAGGCAGGGTCTGGCTCAGCAGCATGCTCGCAGAGAGCAGCACGGCTACGCCAAGCGCCGCGCCGGCAGCCGCGGGGCGTTGAAGTAGCGCAGGAATCGAGGCGATGGGATCAGACATGGCAGACCTTCGGCAAGCGCGAGAAGCAGGCTCTGTCTGGAACGGCGAGCGGTCGAAGTCAAACTTCGGGCGGCCGATTCTTGAGGGCTTGGTGCGAGGTCGGTAAGGCCGCGCTCTATGCCCGATCTCGACCTCATCGAACACTACGATTACGCCCTGCCAGATTCGGCGGTCGCGCTGCACCCGGCGGTGCCTCGGAGCAGCTCGCGGATGCTTGTCGTCGACCCTGCCCAAGACATGGTCGTTGACAGCAAGATGGTCGCCTTTCCGAAACAGCTGAGAGCCGGCGACCTGCTCGTCTTCAATGAGACCCGTGTCATTCCGAGTCGGCTCCGGCTGCGCCGTCAGACGGGCGCGCAGCTCGAGACGCTGGTCATCGGCTTTGGCGGCGAGGGCTGCTGGGATGCTGCCTCCGGTGATCCACTCTGCCTGCTCCGAGGCGCTGCCTCGGTCCGGCCCGGCGAGGCGCTGCTCTTGGACGATGGCTCTACAGCGACGCTCGTTGCCCGGGCCCAACATGGCGCTGTTTCGCTGCGCTTTGAGCGCCCTGCGTTCGAACTTTTTGCGGAGCTCGGGCTGCCTCCGCTGCCTCCCTACATCCGCGCCGGTCGACGGGCTGGCGGGCAGCTCGAGACCAACGAAGACGACCGCGCCAACTACCAGACAACCTTCGCAGCAGACGATGGCGCGGTTGCCGCACCGACGGCCGGCCTCCACTTTGACGCGTCGCTGCTCGCCACGCTGGCGGAACGCGGTGTGCGCAGGGCTGCGGTCAGGCTCCATGTGGGCATCGGTACCTTTCGGCCAGTAGAGTCGGAGCGGCTATCGGCTCACACGATGCACGCGGAGCGCTACGAACTGCCGGAAGAGACGGTTGCGGCCATTGCTGAGACAGGCGCGGGAGGCGGCCGGGTGGTGGCAGTGGGGACAACCGTGGTGCGAACGCTTGAGTCGCACTTTGGCCCCTCGCGCGGTCCGCTGCGCGGGAGCACAGAGATCCTCATCCGGCCTGGCTACCGGTTCGGCGCGGTCGACGCCCTGCTGACCAACTTCCATCAGCCGCGCTCCACGCTGCTGGCGCTGGTCTCGGCCTTTGCGGGTTACGACCTGATCCGGCGGGGCTACGATATGGCGCTTGCCAACGACTACCGATTTCTCTCCTACGGCGACGCCATGTTCATCGCCAACCGCGCCGGGCCTGCATGACGATTGAGCGGAACAAACTGGGCTTCGTGCTCGACGGTCGCGACAGCAGCACCATGGCCCGGGCCGCAACCATTACGTTGGCCCGCGGTACGATTCAGACCCCCATCTTCATGCCGGTCGGGACCGTCGGAACGGTCAAGGGGCTGACGCCGCATGAGCTCGAAGATGCGGGCGTGCAGATTCTGCTGGGCAATACCTACCATCTCTTTTTGCGGCCCGGCACCGAGGTGCTGCAGCGGCATGGCGACCTCCACCAGTTCATGCGCTGGGATCGCCCCATCCTCACCGACTCGGGTGGCTACCAGTTCTTCAGTCTGAGCCGGCTCTGCAAGTACAGTGACGAGGGGGTCGTCTTCAGCAGCCACCTCGACGGCAGCCGCCACACCTTCACACCCGAGCGGGTGATGCAGATTCAGGAGGCCATCGGCTCCGACATCCATATGCAGCTCGACCAGTGCCCTGCCCTCCCCGCGACGACCGAGGTGCTGCGTGGGGCGATGCGCCGTTCGGCGGCCTGGGCGATGCGGTCACGGACGGTTGCGGCGGAGCAGCGGGGGGCGCTCTTTGCGATCATCCAGGGCGGCACCGACCTGGCGCTTCGGCAGGAGCACTGCGAGCTTCTCGCCGGTGAAGACTTCGCAGGCTTTGCCCTTGGCGGTCTGGCAGTCGGAGAGGCGCCAACGGAGATGTATGATGTGATCGAGGCGACCACGCCCCACCTGCCAGTCGACCGGCCCCGCTACCTGATGGGCGTTGGCACGCCGGCCGACATCCTCGAGGCAATCGGCCGCGGGGTGGACATGTTCGACTGCGTGATGCCTACCCGGAACGCCCGCAACGGCGGCCTGTTTACGCATGGCGGCAAGCTCAACCTTCGCAACGCGCGGCACCTGCAAGACAGCGCTCCGCCCGACAGCCAGTGCAGCTGCTACACCTGCCGGAACTACTCCCGCGGCTACCTCGCCCACCTGTTTCGAGCGCAGGAGCTTCTCGGGCCGCGGCTCGCAACAATCCACAACCTAGCCTACTACCTGTCGCTCGTGACGGGGGCGCGGGAGGCGATCCTGGCAGGTCGGTTTGGAGCCTATCGCGCCGCATGCATCGAAGGGTGGTCGGCGGGCGATCAGGAAAGGCCTTCTGCGGGGTAAAGTGTTGACCCCGTCGCCCTAACTTTGGTAGTCACCCGCACCCATTTGCCTCTCAATTGCCGAATCGTCGGCACCGGGAGGCGTTTCCGGCCTTTATGACCCCAATCCCCTCCCTCATCTTGGCGCAGTCGCAGCCAGCCTGGTTCAGCTCCGTCATCATGCTCGCGCCGATGATTGTGCTGTTCTACTTTCTCATCATCCGTCCGCAGCAGAAGCATGCGAAAGAGTTGGAGAATTTCCGTTCTTCGCTCAAGATTGGCGATGCGGTCGTGACGATTGGCGGGGTCCATGGTTCGGTCACCGAGGTGGCCTCCGATGCGATTACGGTAGAGGTCGCCAAGGGCGTCCGCTTGAAGTTCGAGCGGGCGGCCATCGCCCGAATGCAGCGGCCGACCTCGGAAGTAGCCGCATCGTAGTTCACTTGTTTTTGCACATCCTGCGGTCGTAACGCAGGGTTGGAGCTGTTGCATCATGTCATCAGGTTGGAAATTCAGATTCGGCATGGCACTTGCGATCACCATCGTGAGCATCCTTGCCCTCATCCCGTCTCTCTTCGTGAAGGACACAAACGCCCCAGAGTGGGCCAAGTGGCTGAGCGGAGAGGTTAGCGCCCGCATCACGCCGGGCCTCGACCTTCAGGGCGGCCTTCATCTGCAGTACCAGGTCGACATAGACAAGGCGATCAGCGACAAACTGGATCGCTACGCCGACCAGCTCCGCCGCAGCGCCAAGAAGGCCCACCCGGGTACGCCGCTCAAGGTGGCGCGTATCGAAGGGCAGGCAGCGCTCGAGGCCTCTGCGGAGGGCGTCGATGTGAACACCCTGCTCGATGCGGAAGAGCTCACGCTGTTGAACCTCACCAAGGCTGCCGAGGGCACCAAGGTGAAGCTGTCTCTCAATGCCGCATACGTGGAGGAGACTCGCAGCTACGCGCTCAATCAGGCCATCGAGACCATCCGCAAGCGTATCGATGCGCTCGGTGTGGCCGAGCCGAGCATCTCGCGCCGCGGCGACGCCGACATCATCGTGCAGCTGCCGGGCCTTTCGGAGGAGCAGTTCGCGTCGACCAAGGAGCTCATCGGCCAGACGGCGCAGCTTGAGTTCCGCATGGTGGCCGACGAAGACGACTCGTTCTTCATGGGAGCCCAAGTCACGGAGACCGAGGGCGTGACCAACGCCGGCGGCCGCCCGGCCAGCGCCGACCTGCAGAAGCTCAAGGCTGCCGTTGCCGCGCTCACTCCGCCCGAAGGTACGGTCATCCGCTACATCAAGGAAGAGGAGTTCAACCGGGCGACGCAGAAGATGGAGCTCAAGCGCTACCGAGCCATGCTGCTCAAGGCCGAGGTGCCGCTGACGGGCGAGTACATCACCGACGCCCGCGTCATGCCCGACCCGCAGACCAACCAGCCCTTTGTCTCGCTCACGCTCGACGGCCAAGGAGCGAAGCTGTTCGGCGACCTCACCGCCGCCAACGTCGGCAAGAGCATGGCCATCGTTCTCGATGATGTCATCGCCTCGGCGCCTCGCATCAACGACCGCATCCCCGGCGGCCGCGTCTCCATCACGATGGGCGGCGGAGCCAACTTCCAAGCTGTATCCGGAGAGGCGCAGGACCTTGCCATCGTGCTCCGCAACGGCGCCCTCCCCGCGCCGATCGAGAAGCAGTTCGAGACGCAGGTTGGCCCCTCGCTCGGTGCCGAGTCCATTAAGGCTGGAAGCCTGGCGCTCGTCCTCAGCTTCCTGCTGGTTGGCGCCTACATGGTCTGGCTCTACCGGGTCTCAGGTGTGGTTGCGACGCTTGTGGTCATGCTCATCGTCCTCTTCATCCTTGCGACGATGGCGGGGCTGAACGCGACGCTCACGCTCCCCGGTATCGCGGGTATCACGCTGACCATCGGTCAGGCGGTTGATGCCAACGTCCTTATCTACGAGCGAATCAAAGAAGAGCTCTCCGCCGGCAAGTCGGTGCAGGCCTCGGTCACGGCTGGTTTCGACCGCGCCATGTCGGCCATCGTCGACGGCAACATCACCACCGCCATCGTCGGCGTTGTCATGCTCCAGTATGGCTCGGGCCCGATCAAGGGTTTCGCGGTCACGCTCCTCATCGGCATCGCCGCCACCCTTTACGCCGCCGTGTCGATCAGCAAGCTCTACTTTGAGTACCTCATCGAGCGTCGCCGCGTCACCTCGCTGAGCATCTAACCATGGCCAACATGCAACGCTTCCAGTTTGATTTTATGAAGTATCGCGCCGGCTTCGGCTGGCTGTCGATCATCACCACGATCGTTTCGATCGTGCTCATTCTGGCTCCCGGCCTGAAGTACGGCATCGACTTCGCTGGTGGCACCAACATCATGCTGAGCTTCAATAGCGACGTCACCGACGCCGAGGTCCGAAAGGTCATCGAAGAGTCGGGCATCGCGGACCCCTCGGTCCAGCACCTCGGCGATGCCTCGTCCCGTCAGTACCTGGTGCAGACGGGCGCGGTGACCACGGTTGCCAAGGACAAGCTCGACGCGATGAAGGCGGCCGTCGCGGCTGCATACGGTGCAGAGGCCACCTTTGACTACAACGAGACCTCCGGCGATCGCATCTACATCCGGCTTGGAGAGACCCCCTACGGCAACCTCTTCGAGGCCGGTTCGGGCGCGCCGGATCCGGCTGCTGTGACCCTCTCGGGCAAGGCCACCGAGCTCGCGGCAGCGCTTCAGACCACGCTTGCTCCCGCGGCCGGCGAGACCATCACCGTCTCTCCCTTCGGCGGCATCTCGGACCGGAAGTTCCTTGTGCAGTTGCAGTCCATGCAGACCGCGATCGAGGGTGGCCTCCGCAAGGCCTTCGGCGACAAGTTCAAGTCCGTCGACAAGGTCGAGACGGTTGGACCGCGTGTCGGCGCTCAGCTTCGCTCGGACGCCATCAAGTCGGCGCTCGTCGCCCTGCTCGGCATCCTCATCTACGTCGCCCTCCGGTTCGACATGCGTTACGCCCCCGGCGCAGTGCTCTCGCTTGCCCACGACTCGCTCATCCTGCTCGGCGTACTGATCATCCTCGGCAAGGAGTTCAACCTCGTCATCCTCGCCGCGGTGCTCACGCTGATCGGCTACTCGCTGAACGATACGATCGTGAACTTCGACCGCATCCGCGAGAACCTGAATCAGAAGACGAAGGAGACGCTTCCGGCCCTCATCAACCGGTCGATCAACGAGGTGCTTAGCCGCACCATCATCACCTCGATGACCACCGTGCTTGCCACGACCGCCATCTACCTGGTGGGCGGTGGTCTGGTTCGCGACTTCGCCTTCGCGATGCTCTTCGGCGTTATCTTCGGCACCTACTCCTCCATCTACGTCTCCAATTCGCTGATGCTCTGGACGACCGAGTGGTTTGATAAGCGGGCAGCAAGCCGTCCGCCGCAGGTCATCACGGAGACCGCCAACTTGCTCTAAAACGTCCCCTTGCAGGAGTCGCGCTCCCGAGGGGACCGCCCTCTGGCGCTCACCCCCCCGTCGTTCTGGAGCAGATGTCCGATGCAATGGAAGCATCATCCAACACAACCCGATGAAGTGGCGGCAGCGTCGCGCGCTCTCGGTGTGTCGGAGCTGACGGCCCAGTGCATCCTCAACCGGGGCGTCTCGGGCGTTGAGGCGATGGCAAACTTCCTGCAGCCCGACATCGGCCGGCTGCACGATCCCTTCCTTCTCAAGAACATGGATGCTGCGGTCCGCCGCATTCGCCGCTCCATTGTCCGTGGCGAGCGCATCCATGTGCACGGCGACTACGACGTGGACGGCATCACCTCCACCTCGGTCCTCGTTATCGGCCTGCGCACGCTCGGCGCAGACGTGCACTACCACATCGTGCAACGGGGCGACGGCGCCATCGGCTTGGGCCTGACCAGCCTCATGCGGGACCACATCCCCAAGCGGCCCAAACTCATCATCACGGCCGACTGCGGCACGAGCAACCATGAGGCCATCGACGAGGCCAACCGGCACGGCATCGATGTCATCGTCGTCGACCACCATGTGCCGGGCGCCACGCTCCCCAAGTGCGCCGCGCTGCTCAATCCGCAGCTGCCGCGCAGCGCCTTCCCCTTCCATCAGCTGGCCGCCGTCGGCGTCGCTTACAACCTGATGGTGGCGCTCGATACCTTTGTGGCCCGCGAAGATGCAGCCCGCTGGCCCCGCATGCCACTGCGCGACATGGCCGATATCCTCGCGCTCGGCACCGTCGCAGACCTGGTGCCGCTGGTGGACGAGAACCGCTCGTTTGTGGCGGAAGGACTGAAGCTGATTCGTGGCGCCCGCCGTCCTGGCATCTGCGCGCTGATGAGCTGCGCCAACCTGCTTGGCGACGAGAGCACGGGCGAGGGGCCCGAGCCAATCACCGCGCGAACCATCGGCTATCGCATCGCCCCGCTCCTCAACGCCGCCGGCCGGATGGACGATGCGAGCAAGTGTGTGGAGCTGCTCATTGCCGACAATTTCAGGGCGGCCGACCAGATTGCGCGAGAGCTGGTGCAGTGGAACCAGAAGCGTCAGGTTACCGAGCGCGAGGTGCTCGACGAGGCGATGGCAGAGGCTGCGCGCCGCGTGACGGCTGGCGATGCCACCATCATCCTAGCGAGCGCCAAATGGCACCCCGGCGTGCTCGGTATTGTTGCGAGCCGCATCGTGGAGCGGTTCCAGCGCCCTGTTGCGGTGCTCTCCATCGACGTCAACGGACTTGCGAAGGGCTCCGTGCGCAGCCCCGGCAGCGTTGACATGCTACGCGTGCTGGCCAAGTGCCGCGACCTGCTCGAGACGCACGGTGGCCACAAGTTGGCGGCTGGTGTCGCACTCAAGGCCGCTCGTCTGGACGAGTTCCGCGAGCGGGTGCAGGCTGCCATCCAGGAGCAGCTGGAGGACGGCAAGTTGCCCGGTCGCTCCATCGAGATTGATGCCACGGTCGACCTGAACGAGCTGACCCGCGAGATGGTCGTGGAACTCGAGGCGCTTGCCCCCTTCGGTGCGGGCAACGCGGAGCCGGTCTTTGAGGCTCGGCGCGTGCAGGTGATGCAGCCCCGCGTGGTCGGCAACGCGATTCGCTTCAAGGTCCGGATTGGCGGGCGGAGTTTCGACGCCATCGCCATCGGCTCTGCTGCCCGCATCGATGAGGTGAAGGGTAACCTCAGCATCGCCTTCACCCCCCGCGCAGCCCGTCGCGGCGACGAGCAGGGTGTGGAGCTCCTCATCCGCGACTTCCGCAACGCCGACGGCCAGGCCGATGCGTCGTAGCTTTCTACCGCCGGCGTATGCCAGCGCGCCGGGCATGGGGGCCTTCCGCATCGTGATGCTGATTCTGGCCTTCGTGGGGGTCGTCTGGCTCATGCGGTCGGGTGCACACACGCTGGGCAGCGGCGTCATGCTTCTGGCAGGCCCTCCCCCCGCAGCCGGATCTGGCTCAGGCAGCGCAGTGCTCACGCCGGCGGAACAGGCAGCGCTCGATGGCCGCAACCGCGAACTTCAGGCGCGGCTCGCCGCCGCCGTTGCGGCCCAGCAGGCAGGCTCGGGTGCAGGCTCGGGAAGCGGCGCCCATCCGTGATCCCGACCGTCTGGAGAGACTTCGAACCGGGACTGGTCAACGAGCTGAGCACGCTCTTCGACCCGCGCTACCTCGACTACCGCGGCGCAGACTTCGACGCTGTTTCCGCGCTCCGACAGCGGCTCGGCGACCGCATCCCCTCGAAGCTTGAGATTGGCAGCAACAGCGGTGAGTTCCTCGAAGGACTCAACCAACGCTCCACTGCCGACCGGCCCGCCATCGGCATCGAGCACGACGGCACCCAGTTTAACCTCTCGGTCAAACGCCGAGACAAGCGGAAGTGGCAGCAGGCCGAGGTGCTGCGGGCCGACGCACGGATTGCGGTGCCGCTGCTCTTTCGGCCAGGCTCGCTTGACGAGATTCACGTTCACTTTCCCGACCCGTGGTGGAAGGACCGCCACGCCAACCGGCGGCTCCTCGAACCGCTCTTCCTGCGCATCCTTGCGCGGCGCCTTCGGCCCGGCGGGCAGCTCTTCGTCAAGAGCGATGTCTTCGACTACCTGCTCGCCCTGCGCGACTACGCGGCCGCCTCGGGTGCGCTGGTGCCGCTGCAGCCCGAGTTCTGGCCCGACGAGCGGAGCTGGACCTACACCCGTCGCGAGCGCAAGAGCATGCAGGTCGCCCTGCCCTTTGGCCGCGGTTACTACGCCCGCAGCGCCTCGTTTGACGGCGTGCTGCCGGAGGCTGTCGAGCTTGCGGAGAGCTTTGTCGTCAGCGAGCCGGGCAAGGCGATGGAGCTGCTACGCGGTCGGCCGTTGCACGACCGGATGCAGCGCGAACTGCAGGCTGCCTCAGAGCAGCGAAAGGTCGACGCGGAGGACTGAGCCACCGTCGGTCAGCGCAAAAAGCATGCTGCCTGCGACCGCTACGGGGCTCGAGAAGCCTGCCCCTGCGTCGAGCCTGCCGTGGACCCACGGGGCCTTGCTGTCGAGGAGGTAGAGCCCCCGCTCGCTCGTCGAGAGCATGAGGTAGCCGTTCGAGACGACGAGGCCGTCTGCGACCACCTCTTCGAGCGCGAAGGCCGTGGCGGTCTCGCCTGTGGCGGGCGAGAGCCAACGCAGCTGCGCGTCGCCCGTGACGACAACGACGCTGTCGTCGGTCTGCGCGAGCTGCGAGATGCCCTTCAGAGGCTGCTGCCAGACCACCGAACCCTGGGCCCGGGAGATAGCGAAGAGGCCACCGCCGAAAGAGGCCGCATAGACGGTGTCGCCGATAACGACGGGCGCGGTGTCGACATCCTTGAAGCGGTCGGCGGTGCGGGCCAACGAGACGCTCCAGATGGACTTACCGGCCCGGTCGAGCCGCTCGAGGTTGCCGTCGGCGTAGCCTGCGAAGAGGTCGTCGCCCGCGGCGGTTACGGTGGCGTCGGACTGCAGCGCGATGGCATTGCTGGCAGCGCGGTCGCGGCGCCAGGCCACCTCGCCCGTCGCCCGCTTGAGGGCCACGACGCCGTTGCCGGAGAGTACCGAGACGATGAGGTCGCCGGTGACGAGCGGCGTGCTGTTGAAGGAGCCGGCGACCGAGGCCTTCCAGACGAGTTCGCCTGTGGTGGCGCGGAGAGCGCGAAAGGTGCCATCGTGGACGCCAACGTAGACGATGCCCTCTGCGATGACGGGAGCGCCACCGGCAGGTGCTTCGCCCGCGACGGTCCAGCGGATCTCGCCAGAGCCTGCGGCAAGACCGACAATGCGGCCCGAGGCGAGCGCTGCGACAACGGTCTGCGAGTTGGGGTCGTAGGCAACGCCACCGAACTGCTCCGCGCTCTTTTCGAAGGCGGCGAGCGGCTCAATGGCTGCGTTCCAGTGGGTCGTCAGCCGAACGGGTCGCCCGGCATAGGTGACCAACGGAGCGGGCGCACTTTGCGGCGCGCCACAGGCTGCGACGAGTCCTGCGAGCAGCGCTGCGGCGATACCCCGAACGATCACGCGCCCGAGCCTTCTTTGGCGCCCGAGCCCTCTGTGGCCTCGATGCCGAGGTCGATCTCAAGCTGCACGATGCGGCCGTCGACCACATCCTTGATGGGGTTCTCGGGGAAGGCGGTCGTGAGCTCCTTCCAGGCGGCGAGCGCGGCCTTGGGCTCGCCGAAGGTGTCGGTGAGTTCGGCCTTGAGATACTTGGCGCTGAGCGCGAAGTTGGGCTTCTCTGCGGCAAGTTTGTCGAGCGTGGCGATGGCGTCGGGCAACTTCTTGGCCGAGGCTTGGGCGCTGGCGAGGCTGAGCGCGAAGGCGACGTCGTCGCCGGCGGGCGCCTTCGCCATGGCGGCCTGGTAGGTGGCGATGGCTGCCTCGCCCGAACCGGAGGCAACCTGTGCGGCTGCAACCAGCGGGATCGCGGCGCTGCTGCCTGCGGCTTCGGCGGCCTGTGCAGCCTCCAGCGCGGCCTTCCAGCGGGCCTCGTTGGTCTTGAAGATGCGGCCGCGACGGGCCTCCGACTTGTCTTTGTTCTGGAGCGCGGCGCCGCTGCCGTCGCCCACTTCGGCGGTCTGCAGCGAGAGCGCGTCGAGCGCCAGCTTGGCCGACGATGCGTCGGATGCGGTGCTGTTGTTCTGCACCATCGAGTAACCGATCATCACGATAACCAGCGCGCCAATACCTACGACGACCTGCTGACGGCGCGCTGCGAGCTTCTCGAAGAAGCCCTCCGCAGCGACCGCGAACTCATCGGGCTTGAGGGCCTCGCTGACCGCTTCGCCGGGGATTTCGGCTTCGCCTTCGAAGACAGGCTCTTCGCCGGGGGCCAGATTGTCAGTGTTGGTTACGGCCGGCTTTTCGGAAGCGGGCGCCTCCACCTTTCGCTTGATTTTTAGCGCCACGGCAGACTTCTCTGGTAGGTGATGGCAGACTCTCGCAGGAGGCCGCTGCATCGTGTGGTGACCGGGGCTGCCGCGCAGCAGCCCATAAGAGCGTGGAAGGTAGTGTGGTGGTAGAAAGGGTGTCAAGCATTCCAGCGCTCCGATGCGCTGCCAGAGGCCGCTTTCTTGCCTGCTGCGCCCTCCTTTTGGTGGTCCTACCGCCGGCACCTGCCCGCGCGCAGGTCGGGCCAGGCGAATGGTCGCCCGCCATCGAAGCCGGCGCCGCCCTCCCCGCGCTCGATGAGCCCGCCGCGCCTGCTGCCGAGGTGGCGCTATCGCTCACCTCCGCGCTCCTCCCCGGCCCCGCCTGGAAGGCCCGCCTCTCGCTCACAGCAGACGCAAGCGACCTCACGCCGGCTGCATCTATCACAGCCATCGCAACCTTCGATGCACTCGCCTGGGTCCCCTACGCAGGCATCAGCGGCGGGCTCCGTTGGCAAGACGAACTGCAGCCAACGGCAGGCCTCCTGCTAGGCGTCGACCTCCGCACAGAACGCGACCACGCCACGGGGCTCCAGCTCCGCATCGACGCGCCGCTGGCTGCACCGAAGGCAAGCCCGGAGGCTTGGAGCGGAGCGCTGCTCCTCTCCTACCGATGGATTGTCGACAGCCTCGCAACGCCCCAGCTGTGACGCCTATTCGGTCTTTCCCTCATCCTCTTTCTTGCCGCGCGAACGGAAGAAGATTTTGAGCGGGACGCCCTCGAAGCCGAAGGTGTCGCGGATGGAGTTGCGGATGTAGCGCTGGTAGCTGAAATGGACCAGCCGGTCGTCGTTGCAGACGAACATGAAGGTGGGCGGACGGGTCGCGACCTGGCTGCCGTAGAAGACCTTGAGCCGCTTGAGTCCGGTGCTCTTGGGCGGGTTCTTGAGCAGCGACTCCTCGAGGAAGCGGTTGAGCTCCGAGGTGGAGACGCGGCGGTCGAACTGTTCGCGGACCCGAATGGCCAGGTCGAAGATGCGGCTGACGCGGAGGCCCGTCTTGGCAGAGACCGTCATCATGGGCGCATAGTTGCAGAAGGCCAGTAGATCCCGCACGTTGGCGAGGTAGGCCCGTGCCTCGGGCTCGCTCATCTTCATCATGTCCCACTTGTTGAGCAGCAGCACGATGCCGCGCCCCTTCGTGTGGGTGAGGCCGAGGATGCGCTGATCCTGGGCGGTCACACCGACGGTGGCATCGATGAGGTAGAAGACCACGTCGGCGCGGTCGATGGCCTTGAAGGACTGCACGACGGCATACTGCTCGACGCGGTGGGAGATGCTCCGCTTGCGCCGGATGCCGGCGGTATCGATGAAGAGGAAGCGCTGGCCATCCCGCTCAATCCAGGTGTTGATGGAGTCGCGGGTGGTGCCGGCGACCTCGCTTGTAAGCAGCCGCTCCTCGCCGAGGATGCGGTTGACGATGCTCGACTTGCCGGAGTTGGGGCGGCCAAGCATGGCGACCCGGAGT